>NZ_MNQO01000018.1:0-407249 GCF_001915465.1 Bacteroides sp. 44_46
GAAGAAGAAAACCAATCCGGGCTACTCCTGCATCGGTCGTCTGAGAGGACTGGCGGAACTGAGAGGACTGGAAATGGGAATTGCCAAATCATTGTTTGAATAAGGACACTCTTAAAGGACACTTGTCCAAAGAGGAAGTACCAACACTCTAATTGACATATCATTCTGTCATTCTGAAGAGAGTGAAGAATCTCTTCTCCTTAACATATAAGAGAGGAGATTCTTCATCGCAAGCTCCTCTGAATGACAGAATTCTTTTTTTACAGCCTGATATTCCCATATTGAAAAATTCTTTCCTATATTTGTGCCCTAACCCCCAAAACAGATTTGTTATGAAAAACTTAGCACTCCAACGAGTTGCCGCAGTAGATGTATTCCGCGCACTCACCATGTTCCTCATGCTCTTTGTAAACGACATTCCCGGATTGAAGAATGTCCCCCACTGGCTGATGCACGCCGATATCAATGAAGACATGCTGGGATTTTCCGATACCATCTTCCCAGCTTTCCTGTTCTGCATGGGCATGTCGGTATCTTTTGCCATACAGAACCGTTATAAAAAGGGTGATACTACCACACAGGTCATCGCGCATATATTCTGGCGTACGGTAGCGCTCATCGCCATGGGACTGTTTTCGCTTAACAGCGGCGGCATCGAAGGCGGCCTTTCCCATTCCTGGTTTACTATCCTTATGGTAATCGGTTTCTTCCTGACATGGGGAGTATATCCCAAAGCCGAAGGCACAAAAAAAGCCCTTTTCACCGTAATGAAAGTGGCAGGCGTGGTATTGCTCGCAGCTTTGGTTATTTATAAAGACCTCAACGGAAAACCGTTCCATACGGGCTGGTGGGGAATCCTCGGTCTTATCGGTTGGACGTATGCCGTATGTGCCGGCATCTACCTGTTTACCCGCGAGAGCCTGCGTAAAAACGCGATTGCATGGTTTGCAGTGATAGCACTCGCCGTAATCAGCCATTCCGGCCTTATCCCGGAAGAGTACGGCAGCCGTATCCTGCTGCTTCCTTTCATTCCCAGTGACTGGACGCTGCATGCATTCGGAATGTCGGGATTACTGACCTCCTTACTCATGCAACGCTACGCCGATCGCGAACACCCCGGCAAATTCATCGGTATGCTCTGCATTCTCGGCGTCGGCATGCTCATCCTTGCACTGGTTTCGCATCCATACTGGATTATCTCCAAGATACAGGCTACCCCGTCCTGGCTGTTTTATTGCCTTGCCGCTTTCTTCCCGTTATTCGGCTTCTTCTATTGGCTGACCGACGTAAAGGGCAATACAAACCGGTTCGATATAATCAAACCCGCAGGAACGGCAACGCTCACTTGCTACATTCTTCCCTATATATGGTACTCCGTTCAGCAATTAGCAGGCTGGACTTATCCGGAAGTATTGGGGAGCGGCGTACCGGGACTGCTCAAATCGCTTGTCTTCTCCATCGTCATCGTACAGTTGACCGGACTGCTGGTGAAAGGCAAGATAAAACTGAAAGTTTAAAGTACTCATCGCTATGCTGAAAATTCAAACTCCCAACGGTGAAAACAGAGTTTTGCTACACTCCTGTTGCGCTCCCTGTTCCTCTGCCATCATAGAATGCATGTTGGCAAACGGCATCCGCCCGACTGTGTTTTACTGTAATCCCAACATCTACCCGCAAGAGGAGTATGAGATAAGAAAACAGGAAGCCATTCGCTTTGTAACGTCTCAAAACCTCGATTTCATCGATGCAGATTACGACTACACCCATTGGCGGAACACAATGCTCGGACTGGAAGACGAACCGGAACGCGGCGGCCGTTGCCTGAAATGCTTTACATTACGCCTGACGGAAACGGCACGCTATGCTTCCGAACACGGCTTCTCTGTCTTTACCACTACCCTCGCGTCTTCGCGTTGGAAGAGCCTCGACCAAATAAACGAAGCGGGAAAACGGGCAGCCGCCCTTTATCCTGGTACAATCTTTTGGGAGCAGAACTGGCGGAAAGGCGGATTGCAAGACCGCCGCAACCAGCTCCTCAAAGAATATGATTTCTATAACCAACTGTACTGCGGTTGCGAATTCAGCAGGAAGCGGTTGGAACAACCTGAAGAGAATAAGCGGGAATAAGGCATTTTTAGCAAAGGAGTATTCCAAAAACAAGTAGCCGAACCACCAATCCTAATTCGTTAGACAGTTGTCATCCTTTCGTTAGACGGCTGTCTAACGAAAGGATGACAACTGTCTAACGAACGGGAAACATCCGTCTGACGAATTAAATTCAACAAGGGCCCGGCATAACAATCCCCGCCTCAATACCTAAGTTCAGCGGCTGAGAAGGCTGTCAATCGTAAACAAGGGTCGATAAGTAGTCCTCTGCAAACATCTCGTTCGCCACTTCCAACAGAATCTCGGAAGTAAGTTGCTCGATACGCCGGAACACAGCTCCGGCCGTTTCATATTTATTGTAGTGCAGGAAGGTCTTCGCCATGCCGAGGGCATTATTCTCGTTATTGTCCGAAGCCACGCCTATCTGGCCGATAAGCTGCTTTTTGGCGGCGGCAAGCTGGGAAGAAGTCATCCGGGTATCACGCAGGCGTTTCAGTTCTTTATACACAAGGCGGGTACAGAGCGCCGCGTCCTCAGGATCGCAGCCGAAATAAATGCAGAAAGTTCCGGTATCGGTGTAGGAAGTCAGGTTGGACTCTACATTATAAACCAAACCGCGCCGTTCGCGCAAGGCCACATTCAACCGGCTGTTCATGCCCGGACCGCCGAGAATGTTGTTCAGCAGGTAGAGCGCCGTACGTTTGTCTTCGTAGGCATTGTATCCCCGGCTGCCTATCATGACGTGCGCCTGGTGGGTATCTTTATGCAAAACCAGATTTTTCGGAACATACAAAGGCGGAGGCGTACGACGGGTATCGACAGCCACAGCCGGAATGTCAGCCAACAGTTTCTCCGCCCAGCGCACCACTTGCCTGAAATCCATATTACCCAACACAAAGAACACCATATTGCCGGGATGATAAAAGCGGGAAGTAAAGGCGGCCGCATCTTCGCTGCGGAATTTCTTCAGCTGCTCCGGATTACCGAGAATATTGCGTCCCAGAGGGTGTCCGCGAAAGATTAAATCTTCAAAATCATCAAAAATCAGTTCCGAAGGATTATCCTCATACGACTGGATTTCGTCTATAATGACCTCTGTCTCCTTCTCAATCTCCCGTTGCGGAAACGTGGAGTGGAACACGATATCCGTCAGCAGCTCGAAAGCACGTCCGAAGTGTTCGGTAAGGAACGCGGAATAAATTACGGTTTCTTCCTTATTGGTATAAGCGTTCAAATCGCCGCCCACATTCTCCATGCGGTTCAGAATATGCCACGCTTTACGCTTCTTGGTGCCTTTAAAAATAAGATGCTCCACAAAATGCGCCATGCCCTGCTCGTTTTCGAGTTCATCGCGCGTTCCGGCATCTACCGCAAAACCACAATAAGCCACCTTCGACAAAGACGGTTCGTGGATGATGCGCAGGCCGTTCGGCAATGTATGCAGATGATAGCGAGGCTGTATTTCTTCTGTTAAATTCTTCATTCTTACGTTACAAACAATTTGCGGGCACAAAAATACAATAAAACTTATTGCCGTTTATGGAAAATTACGGATATTTGCGGACTTATAATTCATAAATCAAAATTGAAACAATGATAGCATCCATTCAAGAGCTTTTGCAGAAAGAAGCGCAAGCCGTATTGAATATCCCCGTAACGGACGCATACGAAAAAGCGGTAGAACTCATCGTAGAACAAGTACACCGCAAAAAAGGGAAACTGGTAACTTCCGGCATGGGCAAGGCAGGGCAAATAGCTATGAATATTGCTACTACCTTTTGTTCGACCGGCATTCCCTCCGTCTTTCTGCATCCCAGCGAGGCACAACACGGAGACTTGGGTATTCTGCAGGAAAACGACCTGTTGCTGCTCATTTCCAATTCGGGCAAGACGCGCGAAATTGTCGAGTTGACACAATTGGCGCACAACCTGAATCCCCGGCTGAAGTTTATCGTTATTACGGGAAATCCGGACAGTCCGCTGGCGCAGGAATCGGATGTATGCCTCAGCACGGGAAGCCCCAAGGAGGTCTGCACACTGGGCATGACTCCTACCACTTCCACAACGGTAATGACCGTTATAGGCGATATTCTGGTCGTGCAGACCATGCAGAGAACCGGATTTACCATTGAAGACTACTCCAAACGTCATCACGGCGGTTACCTCGGAGAAAAATCAAGATCATTATGCGTAAAGTAATCGGCATCGGAGAAACGATATTGGACGTCATTTTCCGTAATGAGCAACCTTCGGCTGCCGTTCCGGGCGGTTCCGTATTCAATGGAATCGTTTCATTGAGTCGTACCGGCGTTCCCGTCTGTTTCATCAGTGAGACCGGCAACGACCATGTGGGCGATATCATTCTCCGGTTCATGCGCGACAATCATATTTCCACAGACCACGTCAACGTATTTCCCGACGGGAAATCTCCCGTATCGCTCGCTTTCCTGAATGATAACAGCGACGCTGAATATATTTTCTATAAGAATTATCCCAAACAACGGCTGGATGTCATCTACCCCGAACTGGAAGAAGACGATATCGTCGTCATCGGTTCTTACTACGCGCTGAATCCGGTGCTGCGCGAGAAAGTGTTGGAGTTGCTCGACCGGGCACGCGAAAAGAAAGCCATCGTTTATTACGATCCCAATTTCCGTTCTTCCCACAAGGAAGAAGCTATAAAGCTGGCGCCGACCATCATTGAAAATCTGGAATACGCCGACATTGTACGCGGTTCGCAGGAAGACTTCTTCTATATGTACAATTTGCGCGACGCGGACAAAATATACAGAGACAAGATAAAATTCTATTGTCCCAATTTCCTGTGTACGGCAGGAGCGGAAAAGATAACGCTCCGCACCGCTTCCGTCTCCAAAGAATACGACATACCGCCGCTGAAAGCCGTGAGTACCATCGGAGCGGGTGACAACTTCAATGCGGGCATCATCTACGGCTTGCTGAAATATGACGTCCGTTACGACGACTTGAACACGGTCAGCGAAACCGGGTGGGACGAGATTATCCGTTACGGTATGGAATTCGCCGCGGAAGTCTGCAAAAGTTACAGCAATTCGGTGTCGCGCGAGTTTGCGGAGAGATATAAGTATTGACGGTTCTCTCCGATCCGTACCTAAAAATAAATTATCATTTAAAAATTATAAAAGCTTCCTGCACGCTGTATAATCTGCGGCGAAAAACTATATATTTGCTGTAAACGACATTTAGAGAGTTTACGAATTATGTACAAGAATCTGTTGAACTTGCTTGCGCTGGCAGTGTTGCTCCCTTCTTGCGGCGGCACAGCTCCACATATATCCGTTGTATGCGAAGAAAACAACGTAGGGAACTGTATCGTTAAGTGGGAAATGGCTCCCCTCATCAAAGGAAATGTGAAAGTATATGCTTCGACCGATCCTGATTTCATACCGGAAGACACTCCCGTGGCCGTAGCCGATATTTCGGACTTGAAAATGACCATCATCACAAATGACCCTACCAAACGTTACTATTACACCCTTTTGTTCGGAGATAAATATCGTGTAAAGATTGCCACGCGCAACGTCAATATCCCCGGTATACAGAACTTCCGCGATTTAGGCGGTTATCCTTCCTACCCCGGCAAAAAACAGATGCGCTGGGGAATGATTTACCGCTCGGCGGAGATAGACAGCCTTGAATATTGCTCACGCAGGGAACTCAAGAACCTCGGAATCAAAACACTTATCGACCTGCGGACTCCTTCGGAGATAGGCAGACAGTCCCCGCTGCAGAAAGGATTCAACGTCGTGCATATTCCGCTTGCTACCGGAGACATGGAAGATATACTGCAAGGAATACGGGAAGAAAAGATAAAATGCGATACCGTCTATCGTATGGTGGAACGGATGAACCGTACATTGATAGACAAATATACCAAAGAATACCGGCAGATATTCGATATTTTATTGGATAAAACCAACTATCCCGTAGTTATCCACTGCTCTTCGGGTAAAGGACGTACAGGTATCGTCTCCGCGCTGGTACTCGCCGCACTGGGTGTCAACGAGGACATAATCATGGAAGATTACCGGCTGAGCAATGACTATTTCAATATTCCGAGAGCCTCGAAATACGCCTATCAACTTCCTACGCGCTCGCAGGAAGCCATCACTACCCTGTTCTCGGCGCGTGAAGACTTCCTGAATGCCGCCAAAGACGAGGCGGAGCGGAAATACGGCGACATGGATACTTATCTGCAAAAAGGCATCGGACTGAGCAAGGACGAAATAAAGAGGCTACGGAGTATTTTGCTCAGTGATTAGTGATTAATCGCCAAAAAACTCTTATCTTTGCACCGAATGCGAAGATAAGCTGCGCCTCGGCATAAAAAATAAACAAGTTTATTTTATTCTGCTCCCGGCTTGCATTATCTTTGCACCGAAATATAAAGATATACAAAGATTTAATGAAGACATTTGAAGAGCTCGGTGTGTCGCCGGAGATACGCCGCGCCATTGAAGAAATGGGATATGCGTGTCCCATGCCGGTACAAGAGGAAGTAATCCCTTACCTTTTGGGAGAAAATAATGATGTAGTAGCACTGGCACAAACAGGAACAGGAAAGACCGCGGCGTTCGGTCTGCCGCTTATACAGCAAATTAACGTTAACAACAGAATTCCCCAATCACTCATTCTTTGCCCTACCCGCGAACTTTGTTTGCAGATTGCGGGCGACTTGAATGATTATTCCAAATACATCGACGGCCTGCGGGTACTGCCCGTATACGGAGGTTCATCCATCGAGAGCCAGATACGCGCCCTGAAACGGGGAGTACATATCATCGTAGCCACTCCCGGACGCCTACTCGACCTTATGGAGCGCAAAACCGTCTCCCTCTCCACCATACAGAATGTAGTTATGGACGAAGCGGACGAGATGCTGAACATGGGATTCACGGACAGCATCAACGCCATTCTGGCAGACGTGCCCCAAGAGCGCAACACGCTGCTGTTTTCCGCTACCATGAGCCCTGAAATAGCACGTATCTCCAAAAAATACCTGCACA
This sequence comes from Bacteroides sp. 44_46, assembly GCF_001915465.1. Taxonomy (NCBI): domain Bacteria; kingdom Pseudomonadati; phylum Bacteroidota; class Bacteroidia; order Bacteroidales; family Bacteroidaceae; genus Bacteroides; species Bacteroides sp. 44_46. The sequence goes on from NZ_MNQO01000018.1 coordinate 7,152, forward strand.
ACGCCAAGGAAATCACCATCGGACGCAAGAATGAAGGCACAAACAACGTGAAACACGTGGTTTTCACCGTTCATGCCAAAGATAAATACGCCGCTCTGAAACGTATCGTGGATTATTACCCGCAGATATACGGTATCATTTTCTGCCGTACCCGTAAGGAAACACAGGAAATCGCCGACAAACTGATGCAGGAAGGTTACAACGCCGACGCTTTGCACGGCGAACTGAGCCAGGCGCAGCGCGATGCCGTCATGCAGAAGTTCCGCATACGCAACCTGCAGCTGTTGGTAGCCACCGATGTGGCCGCACGCGGCTTGGACGTTGACGACCTTACCCATGTCATCAATTACGGCCTGCCCGATGATACGGAAAGCTACACGCACCGCAGCGGACGTACGGGACGCGCCGGAAAAACAGGTACATCCATCGCCATCATCAACCTGCGTGAAAAAGGCAAGATGCGTGAAATAGAACGCATTATCGGCAAGAAATTCATTCAGGGAGAAATGCCTACCGGCAAGCAAATCTGTGAGAAGCAGCTTTTGAAGGTTATTGACGAACTTGAGAAAGTAAAAGTAAATGAGGATGAAATCTGTGATTTCATGCCCGACATTTACCGCAAGCTGGACTGGTTGAGTAAAGAAGACCTGATTAAACGCATGGTTTCTCTCGAATTCAACCGTTTTCTGGACTACTATCGCGACCGTGAGGAAATAGAGATCGCCACCGGCAGCGAACGCAGCGCGAAAAGCGGCGAACGCGGTAGCAGCGCCCGTCAGGCAGCGCCGGGCTTTAAACGCCTGTTCATCAATCTCGGCAAAATGGACAATTTCTTCCCGAATGAGCTGATCAGCCTTCTAAACAGCAATACCCGCGGACGCGTCGAACTGGGGCGTATCGACCTGATGCAAAAGTTCTCTTTCTTCGAGGTGGAAGAAAAAGAAGCCAACAACGTCGTGAAAGCCTTGAACCGCGCCAACTGGAACGGCCGTAAGGTTTCCGTAGAAATTGCGGGAGAGGAAGGAAAGGACGCTCCCAAGGGAAAACGCAGAGCCGAAGGCGGCAACTATGGCAAAAAGGAGTTTGACGGCAAAAAACGCGGCTATAAGGATGACCGCCGCAGCGAACCTGCCGGCAAGCGCAAGGACAAAGCCGAATATGCAGCCACCGACAAGAAGAAAAAGGACAAACCCAGTCGCGAAGAGCGCGGGTACACCAAGGCGCGCGGCAAAAAAGACGATTGGAAACAGTTCTTCCAGGGCAATAACGAGTTTAAAGATTCAGAACCCGACTTCAGCGAAGAAGGTTGGGCAAGGCGGACACCCAAAAAGAAATAGATAAGCGGCGTGAATAAGGTCAACGGTTTTTTATACGGGCTGTTATCTTCCGCGAGCTTCGGATTGATTCCGTTGTTCACGATTCCTGCCATGCAGCAAGGAATGGGTTTCTGGTCTATCCTGCTATACCGCTTTCTTTTCGCCATGCTGGCATTGGCGGGCATATTGCTGCTCGACAAGCAATCTTTCCGCATCCGCCGTAAAGAGATATTGCCGCTTCTGTTGCTGGCGTGCCTTTACGACAGTTCCGCCGTTTTCCTCTTTTGGGGATATCAGTTCATGTCGAGCGGTGTGGCTACCACCCTTCATTTCATGTACCCGGTGCTGACCACGCTCATCATGATGATTTTCTTCCATGAGAAAAAGTCTTTGTGGCGCATGGCGGCTATCGCGCTTGCGGTAGCCGGTGTATTCTTCCTGTCCGGCGGAGATAGTACGGGAAGTGTCACCGGGCTCGGCATATTCATTGTTTTGCTTTCTGCGTTGGGATATGCGCTGTACCTGGTAACGGTAAGCCAACTGAAGAATCTTGAAATGAAAGGGCTTAAAATGACTTTTTACGTCTTTTTATTCGGCGGTATCCTGCTGTTCATAGGGACAGAAGCTTCCGGCATAGGATTGCAGGCCATTCCGGACCGCACCACATTAGGCAATCTGGTGATGCTGGCATTGGTGCCTACCGTAATATCCAATCTCGCACTGGTACGCGCCATCAAAAACATAGGCTCCACACTGACATCCGTATTGGGGGCCATGGAGCCTGTAACGGCGGTATGCGTCGGCATTACCATTTTCGGAGAGCCGCTTACCCGAAGCATAGCACTGGGTATTCTGCTCATTATCTCAGCCGTAACCGTCATTATTCTGAAAAGGTGATAAGTGACAGAGCGATAAAATGGTAAAATTATAGGGTGATAAAGCAATGTGTCATCACCTTATCACCCTATCGTCTTATTACTTTTTATCTCTTATTTCGCACAGCTCTTAGTGCTGAAAGCAACGAGCATCCAAACCATTTTTTCCTGCTCTTTCAAGTAACCGGTCATTAAGTCGGCAGTGGCATCATCACCGGCTTCATTGGCCAGTTCAATCACTTTTCTTTCTTCACCGATAAGATAGCCGTAAGTTTCGAGGATATGGTCAACAGCCTCACCGCCACAAGTAATACCGGAGATTTCCTTCACCTTGGCAACCTTGAGATATTCGCTGAATTTGTTTTCGGGCGTACCTCCTAACATCAGGATACGTTCTGCGATTTCGTCCACTTTCTCCGCGGCATCATTGTACATATCTTCAAACTTGCCGTGCAACACGAAGAACCCATGTCCTTTAATATCCCAATGGAAACCGCGTAAGTTGGTGTAATGTACCTGGAAGTCCGCCAATAACCGATGTAATGCCGATACTACGTCAGCAACCTTATTTTCATTCAAATGTAAGTAATCTAAAGTCTTCATAATCTTTCTATTTTAAAAGTTCATACTATTTTTCTTTGTTTCCGTTGCAAAGATAAGCGGCAAATAAATGCTTGTCAAACAGATAATTTCTATCTTTGCATAGAACGATTCTATATATAACATTCAAAAGCCCTGTTTACCATGACTTTACAACAACTGGAATATATACTCGCCGTCAATCAGTTCCGTCATTTCGCCAAAGCCGCCGAATATTGCCGGGTTACACAGCCCACCTTGAGCGCCATGATTCAAAAGCTGGAAGAAGAGCTGGACACTAAGATTTTTGACCGCAGCCAGCAACCTGTATGCCCTACTCCCATCGGCGTTCACATCATAGAACAAGCTCAGAATGTGTTAGTTCAGACAAATCGCATAAAAAACATCATAGAAGAAGAAAAACATTCACTCTGCGGAGTTTTCAAACTGGGCATCCTTCCCACCATAGCTCCCTACCTACTGCCGCGCTTCTTTCCACAACTAATGAAAAAATATCCGCAGCTCGACATCAGAGTGGTCGAGATGAAGACAAACGATATCAAAAAGGCGCTGCAAACGGGAGATATAGATGCCGGAATCGTAGCCGGCCTGGCGGGAATGGAAGAATTCCAACAAACACCGCTATTCTACGAGCAGTTCTACACTTATATTGCGCGGGAGAACCGCCTTTTCAGCAATGAAGTAATACGGACTTCCGACTTAACGGGAGAACAGCTTTGGCTGCTGGATGAGGGACACTGCTTTCGCGACCAGTTGGAGCGTTTCTGCCAGCTGAAGGCAGCCCGTGCCAGTCAGTTAGCCTATCATCTGGGCAGCATGGAAACCTTTATGCGCATGGTAGAAAGCGGTAAGGGCATCACTTTCATTCCCGAACTGGCTGTCTTGCAACTGGACGGCACGCAAAAAGAACTGGTACGCCCTTTTGCCATTCCCTGTCCTACCCGGCAAATTATCATGCTGACCAACCGTAGTTTTATCCGTAACACGCTTTTAAAAACGATTACCCAAGAGATAACAGCCGCAGTACCTAAAGAAATGCTCTCCCTGAAAGCCACCCAGGTACTCGTATAGATTTTGTCTATCGGCTCATAAAACTTTTCAATCGGATTTTTTGTTCTACCGGAGAAAAATGCTATATTTTTGCATCCGTAAAACAAAAAACCAAACCTTTTAAAAAGTATGATTATGGAACCGATTATCAACTCCCAACTCCCTGAATTCAAAGTTCAGGCTTTCCAAAACGGAAGTTTCAAAACAGTGACTAACGAAGATGTAAAAGGCAAATGGGCTATTTTCTTCTTCTATCCGGCAGATTTTACGTTTGTATGTCCTACCGAACTGGTAGATATTGCAGAAAAATACGACCAATTCCAAGCCATGGGTGTAGAGGTTTATTCTGTAAGCACAGACTCTCACTTTGTACATAAAGCGTGGCATGATGCTTCCGAAAGCATCCGCAAGATTAAATATCCGATGTTGGCAGACCCGACAGGTACATTGAGCCGTGCATTCGGTGTGATGATTGAAGAAGAAGGTATGGCTTATCGCGGTACATTCCTCGTAAATCCCGAAGGAAAAATCAAGATTGCCGAAATTCAGGACAACAACATCGGACGTAATGCGGATGAACTGCTTCGTAAAGTGGAAGCTGCGCAATTCGTAGCCACTCACGACGGTGAAGTCTGTCCGGCCAAATGGAAGAAAGGCGGTGCAACGCTGAAGCCAAGCATCGATTTAGTCGGTAAGATTTAATCGTACCCCCATACGATAGACATTGCCATATAAAGACTATCTCTATTTCTTCCTTGCAAAAGTAAAAGAAATGAGATAGTCTTTTTTTATACTCCAACATTTAAAACCCGCATTATCATGTTAGAAGCAAATATATTAGACCAAGTGCGGAGCATTTTCCAGCCATTGGAAGCCCGCTATACTTTTCACATCACTTGTAACCCGGAACATGAGCAGGCCGGTGAAATGATTGATTTTCTGAATGACATAGCGAGTTGTTCCGGCAAGCTGTCCTGTGAGGTGACCGAAACCGACGAGCCCAAACTGGAGTTTACGCTCCTGAAAGAGGAAAAGGAAACCGGGATAAGATTCCGTGCCATTCCGGGTGGACATGAGTTCAGCTCTCTTCTTCTTGCCGTACTAAACGCCGATGGAAAGGGCAAAAATCTTCCGGATGAAGGTATCAGCCGACGCATCAAGGCCTTGCAGGGACCAATCCGTCTGCAAACCTATGTATCGCTGACTTGTACCAACTGTCCGGACATCGTGCAAGCACTCAATGTCGTAGCGCTGCTGAATCCCCATATCACCCATGATACAATAGACGGAGCCGTCTTTCAGGAAGAAGCGGATACGCTGAAAATACAAGCCGTACCGTCCGTTTACGCCAATGGGAAACCGTTTCATGTGGGACGCGGCTCTTTAGGGGAACTACTGAAAAAGCTGGAAGATACTTTCGGAAGCCTGCCGCAAGATAATGCAGCGCCCACCTTAAGGGAGTTCGATACGCTGGTCTTGGGCGGAGGTCCCGCCGGAGTTTCAGCAGCCATTTATTCCGCCCGCAAAGGATTGCGCGTAGCCATTATCGCCGAGAGAATAGGCGGACAGATAAAAGAAACCGTAGGTATCGAGAATCTTATCTCCGTACCTCAGACAACAGGTTCACAGCTTGCCGATGCACTCAGGACACATATGGGACATTATCCGATAGAGATTTTTGAAGACCGGAAAATTGAGAAAGCAGAACTTCAAGGTAAAAAGAAAAAGGTTTTCTCCGGTGGCGGAGAAACGTTCACAGCTCCTGCGGTAATCATTGCCACAGGCGCAAGCTGGCGCAAACTGAATGTAGAGGGGGAAGCCGAATACATCGGACGCGGTGTAGCCTTTTGTCCGCATTGTGACGGTCCTTTCTACCAAGGTAAGCATGTAGCCGTCATAGGTGGCGGAAACTCCGGCATAGAGGCCGCTATCGACCTGGCGGGAATCTGCAGGAAAGTTACCGTTTTCGAGTTTGCCGATACGCTAAAAGCCGACCAGGTGTTGCAGGAAAAAGCCGGAGGTCTTCCCAACGTGGAGATATTCACTTCTTCACAGACTACCCAGGTATTAGGCGACGGAGAGAAAGTAACCGGTATCCGCGTTAAAGACCGCGTCACCGACGAAGAACGAGACTATCCTTTGGACGGCATCTTCGTACAAATCGGTCTGGCAGCCAACAGCGCACCTTTCCGGGACGCATTGGAAACGACGCCGATCGGTGAAATCAAGACAGACTCGTTCTGCCGTACTGCACTCCCGGGTGTTTATGCAGCCGGAGACGTGTCCGACGTACCCTACAAACAGATTGTCATAGCCATGGGTGAAGGAGCCAAAGCGGCATTGTCCGCCTTTGACGACCGCATCAGGGGGATAGCATAACCGGCTATTTCCCGGAAGCTATTTTCAGCTCCCGTATCAAATTTCCGGCTTTACCGTATTTCTCTATCATGAACAAGATGTAGCGTACATCGACTCCGATGCAACGCTGCATCTTCGGTTCATAGAGTATATCACTGCTCATCGCTTCCCAATTGCCGTCAAAAGCCAGTCCGAGAAGTTCGCCTTTCGCATTGAACATGGCGCTTCCCGAATTTCCGCCGGTTATATCGTTATTGGAGATAAAGCAAACATTCATTTCTCCTTTTTCATCGGCATATCTGCCAAAATCACGATTGGAGAGCAAAGAAAGAAGTTCCGGCTGCACCTCAAAATCCACATCGCCCGCATGGGCCTTCGCCTTTTCAAGAATACCTTTGGTCGTTGTATAATAATCGTATTCAGCACCGTCAAACGGAGTATATCCGCATACCGTACCGAAGCTTAAACGCATGGTAGAATTGGCGTCCGGATAGAAATTACGGGACGAATACATTCTACGTACGGCGGCATTCAGCAAACGTTCATTACGGGCAATATTCATGGATGGCTCTCTCGTCTGCATGTTGATTTCAAACATCTTGCCAATCAAGTCGATACCCAGGCTTATGGCAGGGTCGTCATAGATGTGATACGTGGTATCCCGCTCCAAAAAGCGTTTTAATCCGCGAGGGGTAGTCAATTCCGAAGCGGCGTACAGACTATCTACATAAGCCTTGTCATTACCGCCGTACCGGGTGGCAATCGTACCGTAAAACTCCGGTAAATAGGTGGAATCTACTTTGGAACGATATTCTTTCAGCATAGCCGTAAAAACCTCCTTGTCTATTTCCAAATCCAGATTGGCATATTTTTCCACAATCGCTTTCAGATTGGCTACAACTGTTTTCTGTTCCCCTTCGAAATCAAAATTCAAAATGGATAACGCCAATTGTACCAGCTCGGGACCATTCAGGAAAGATTCGGCAAAATAAGCCAGTGCATGATTGGCTTCACGGGCATTTTTATAGTCCAGTTCCAAATCAGGAAACAACCGCAACAGTTTCTCACGCTCTTCAGGCGTCTGTTGTATCCAACGGCGCAGTTCCTGCTCCATTGCACGTTTCTTTTCCAAAATATGCAGTTTCCGGATAGCCCGGTTCACTCCGATGCTGTTCTTCCAATAATTGGAACTCTCGTCATATTTGGAAGCATACTTTATGCGGATACTGTCTCTCCTATCCATTTCGCGTTTCCAAATAGCCTGCTTGATGCCCCGGACATCTATTTGCGCCTGATTATCATTATTCATCATCTCTTCGATACCAAACGAAGAGAGATAACGCTCCGTTCTGCCCGGATAGCCCAATGTCATGCAGAAAGAACCTTCTTTATATCCGTCCAGAGAAATCGGTGCTACGTATTCGGGATGATAAGGGACATTTTCCGGCGAATAATCCGCCGGGCGGTTATTCTTATCGGCATAGATACGAAATACGCAGAAATCGCCCGTATGACGGGGCCATACCCAATTATCCGTGTCCCAACCGAATTTACCTACCGAAGAAGGCGGCGCAAACACCAGCCGGACATCGTTATAGTCGCGATAAGTGGATAACCAGAATTCGTTGCCGCCATAGTACGCATCTACGATTCCTACCAGAGTAGAGTCTTTATGCGCCACTTCTTCACTGATGGCAAACATCACCGAATCCACCGCACCAGCACGTTCCGATTCGGTCATCTCAGGCTTTACCGCACCAAGCACCCGCTTCGTAACATCTTCCGTCCGCAACAAAAAACGAACATAAAGTTCCGGATTCGGCAATTCCTCGCTGCGGTTATGCGCAACAAAGCCGTCTTTCAGATAATCATGCTCCACAGAAGAATGTTGCTGGACACAGCTGAAACCGCAATGATGATTCGTAAATACCAATCCGTCTTCCGACACGACCACTCCCGAACAAAAACCGCCGAAACTGACTACGGCATCCTTCAACGAGGGACGTTTGGAACTGTACAGCTTATCCGCCGGCATTTGCAAACCGAGCTCTTTCATCGTACGGCGTGTCTGCTTATTCAGATTACCCAACATCCACATGCCCTCATCTGCCTGTACAGCCAATGTGAGAAAGCAACAAACGGTTATAATTACGAATCTCAATCTCATTTTATTCTTTACTTTATTATTTTTGCAGTCTGTCATTCAGTTATCCGGATATTATTCGGCAATCAGCCTCAACTGCTTGGAACCGGTGCGCGCTTTCAGCCATTCGGTTATTTTCTCCTTTTCATGAGTATCCGGATGCCTGCCGAATCTCAAGACAGCAAGTGTAACGGTATCTATCCGTACCGAATCGACCGTCAGTTCAAGCGCATGAGAAATAGAAACCGACTTAACGGAAGGATAAAGCACCTTCAACTCAGGGATAATCTTCTTACCCAATTCATCGTATTTCCGGTACTGTTCCAGATTTTTTTCCAGCGAAGATATTTGTTGTTTCTGCTCCACCAGACGTTGTTCGCTGTTCTTATAGAAATCTTCCATCACCATGGCGCGGATAGAAGAAATGTCTACCGCCTCGTTATTCATACCTTGAAGCACAACCAGTTTGGTGTTTTCCAACTTATACTCTTTCATTTTACTACGGGCTATGGCAATAGAAGCTTCCGGCACTTCCTGACCTATCAAGACCACGCGTATCTCATGATGCTTACCTTCATGGTGGATTTTCTTATCCAATACCTGTGTATTCTCAAAGGCAAGCTGTTCGTTGACAAAACGGTTGGCTGCGCTTTCAAAGAAAGTGTCCTGAATAATCCCTACCGTAAGGTACACAGCGGGACACATCGTAAGAACGGCTATCAGCACAATATATTTCCGTACCTTCTTTTCACGGTTCTTGTCTACAAACTCTTTGCGCTGGAAGTGCATTACCCGTACGCCGATAAAAGTAGCCAAACTGATAAATACGGAGTTAATGAAATAAAGGTAGAATGCACCGAGGAAATAAATCAGGTTACCCGTTGCCAGCCCATAACCTGCCGTACACAGCGGCGGCATCAACGCCGTAGCAATGGCAACACCCGGAATTACATTGCCCTTCTCTTTTGTGGAGAGCGCCACTACCCCCGCAAGACCACCCATTAATGCGATGAATACGTCATAAATCGTAGGTGAAGTACGCGCCAGCAACTCCGACTGCCCTTCGGCAACAGGGCTGACCAAGAAGAAGACGGTAGCTGTGGTGACACTGAACAGCGTAGTTATCAAGAAGCTTTTCAGTGAGCGTTTCATCAGTTCGAAGTCATTCAGACCGACTGAAAGTCCCACACCCATGATAGGTCCCATCAACGGCGAGATAAGCATCGCACCGATAATTACAGCGGTAGAATTGACATTCAGACCGAGTGAAGCCATAAAGATGGCAAATATCAGAATCCACAAATTGGCTCCCTTAAATTCAACACCCTTACGGATGGAATCCACCGTTTCGAGTTCGTTGTCTTTATCTTTGCGTAAATCGAGATACTCTTTCAGAAAGTTCTTGATGGCGAATGTGTTTCTGTTAGGATTGACCGGCCGTTCCATAAGATAAATTTATTTTCGGATAAAACGATTGATAACAGGTATTTGATTAAGCGGTAAATCACGCTTTACAATATAAGCTATAAACACACATAATAACAGCGTACGGAACGCCATACGCAGGTAAATATTTTCAATAGCCACATATTCCGCAGCTACATAAAGCGCCGCAGCCAACAACACGTAACGCCCTATCGACTTTAAATCATATTGAATAGGGTACTTCTTCTGACCGACAAAATAAGAGAGCAGCATTGCGACACCGTAGCCCGTAAACCCTGCCCATGCACAAGCCATATAACTGAACCTCGGAATTAAAAGGATATTCATCACCACCAAAATCGTGCAACCTATCAAGGAGAAATAAGCCCCCCAACGCGTTTCATCAATCAGCTTATACCAGAAAGAGAGATTAAAATAAATTCCCATAAAGATTTCCGCAGCCATTACGATAGGCACAACACGTAAACCGGGCCAATAGTCACGCCCGATAATGTGCCGGAGAATATCCAGATAGAACATCACCGACAGAAAAGCGACCAGCGTAAAGATAATAAAGAACTTCATGGCTTGCGCATACACCTGCTTATTATCCTTATCACGACTTTTACCGAACACAAAAGGCTCGTAGGCATAACGGAAAGCCTGTGTCAGCATCGCCATCACCATTGCAATCTTACTGGCGGCTCCATAAATACCGAGCTGTACGGTGGCTTCCGCCTCGTCAGGATACACAAAAGGAAAGATAATCTTGTCCGCCACCTGATTCAGAATACCCGCAATGCCCAACACCAGCAGCGGCAAGCTGTAAGCAAGCATCCGCCGCAACAGCTTTTTGTCCAGCACATAAGCGAAGCCACGCAATTCGGGTATCATGCAAAGCATAATGGTAGAGGTGCATACAAGGTTGAAAAGGAAAGCATATGCTACATCATCGCCTTTCATCCAGACATAATAAATCAAGTTCAAGGCTATGTTCAGGAAAATGAACAACAGCTTGAGCGCCGCAAACTTAATGGGACGTTTCTTATAACGCAAATAAGCGAAAGGAATACTTTGAATGGCATCCATTGCCACTACAATCATCATCATTCCCACATACCAGGGATGTTCTCCGTACTCCAGCCAGTTGGCGATAGGTTGGAGAAACAACAGCCCCAGAGCAAGGAATGTCAGCGCACCGATACCCACACTGAGTAAGGTAGTGGAATACACGCGCATCGGGTCATCTTCTCCTTTATTGGCAAAGCGGAAAAAGCCCGTTTCCATACCGCACGTCAGCAGCACCAGCAACAAAGCCACCCATGCATAAATATTCGTCACGACTCCATAGCCTCCCGACTGCGCAGACAAGGCCATAGTATATACGGGTACTAACAAGTAGTTAAGGAAACGCCCCACAATACTGCTCAACCCATAAATGGCAGTTTCTTTTGCCAATGATTTTAATCCAGCCACGTTATTCTTTATTTTATGGCAAGCAGTACATTACGGAAAAACCCGGATGAACTACTTGTCATTTATAAACAACTTTAAACGGAAGTACCTGAAATACCGCTCCGGCAGCATTCACCAATTCCAGTTTATATTCTATCGCATGTCCTTCACCCGCCTCTGCCAGCTCATCAAGTACTGTTGGTGGAAGCAGCTCGTTCAGGTAGATTTCACCCCTATTCAACCGAAAAAAGCGTACCTGTTTGTCGGTATCCACCACTGCCAGCCCGGAAGGATTGTACTTACTCAATATACTGCCATAATATTCTTCACGAGCCTTTGTTTCCATACGTGCAGACTTGTAATTCAGCACGTATCCGTCGGGAGCCACAAGTTCTTTGCTCTTATCGAGTATCAGCTCTGTATAAGTAAAGTCGTAGATATCTGTTCCTGTCGGCTCCAATTCTTCATCTGTGGAAAAAAGCCAGAATCTTCTATGTTTCAATATATCGGATACGGTTATCGTAGCGCTGCTTTTCAGCAGCTTCACTTTTACGTGGTTATCATCATATGTAATACTGCATGTCCCCTCATTTAAGGCTTTGACAATATACGCTCCGTTACTTTCCAATACATCAAATTCAAACTCTTTGCCATTGACAAATACATTTTCTTCGGTTACCGAAATTACCAAATCTTTCAAGTTCGATAAATCTACCGGATAAGACTCCCGGCACTCTGCCAACTCTTGTTCCGTCATTCTCTTGTAAGTGACATATCCGTAAACCTTGATTCCATCTGCACGTACACCCAGATACTCCACAGCTTTCAGTAAACCCTTGTCCACAGACAATATCTGCCATATCATGTGCTGATTATTAACAACCACGCGATTCGCATCGATATACTTATATGCGGAAGTTCTGAATCCGTTGACAGGATAGGCGTCCACATGCATGAAAGTCTTAAGCGAGGCCGCACTCTCGAAATAATAATAAGAAGGGCCTGCCCCGTCCAAACCGGCATAGTATTCCTCTTTCAGGCATTCGCCATTTTCCTTTATTTCATGAGTACTTACATGCTTCCAACCGTAACCTACCACAGTTTCCTCAAAACTCTCTTGGGAAATGGCGCTTACGGACGGGTAATAGCATGTCCCGTCTTCACCGAACTTAAATACAGGATATTCATTATCGTCCCCACAGGATGAACAGACAACCAGCCCCAAAAGTATCCCCAATACTCTCCAAATCCTAACGTTCGCCATATATAATATATCAATTACCTAAGAAACGTAAATATCTTAGCTTTCTTTCTCACTCATTATCAAATAACGTCTTTTGGCTGCTGTAAAGGCTGCGCCCCAAATGTTTATAGGCCAGTTCCGTTACTTCACGGCCACGAGGAGTACGCTTCAGGAAACCTTCCTTTATCAGGAACGGTTCATAAACCTCTTCGATGGTGCCTGCATCTTCACCCAAAGCCGTAGCAATAGTCGTCAGGCCTACCGGACCGCCTTTGAATTTATCGATAATCGTACAAAGTATCTTATTGTCTATCTCATCCAAACCGTACTTGTCAATGTTGAGCGCCTCGAGCGCAAAATTAGCGATTTCCGTATCGATACTGCCCGAACCTTTCACTTGCGCAAAGTCTCTTACACGACGCAGCAAAGCATTGGCAATACGCGGCGTACCCCGGCTTCGGCCTGCGATTTCCGAAGCAGCCCTTGTGGAGCAGGGTACGTCCAATATGTTTGCCGAACGGCGGATGATGCCGCCCAACACATCATCGTCATAATATTCCAAATGAAGATTGATACCGAAACGGGCACGTAGCGGAGCTGTCAGCAAACCGCTACGAGTGGTAGCGCCCACCAAAGTAAACGGATTCAAATCAATCTGTATGCTTCGTGCCGACGGACCTTTATCTATCATGATATCAATACGGTAATCTTCCATAGCCGAGTACAGATACTCTTCCACTACGGGGCTCAGCCGATGTATTTCATCAATGAAAAGCACATCGTTCGGTTCCAGACTGGTGAGGACACCCGCCAAATCGCCCGGCTTGTCGAGTACCGGACCGGAAGTAATCTTGAAACCCACCCCCAATTCGTTGGCTATAATGTTGGAAAGCGTAGTTTTTCCCAATCCGGGAGGGCCATGCAGCAATACATGATCCAAGGCTTCTCCTCTGAGACGGGCGGCCTTCACGAAAATACGCAAATTATCAACGACCTTATCCTGTCCGCTGAAATCCTCAAAGTTCAGAGGGCGGAGAGCATTCTCAAAGTCACGCTCTTTGCTGGTCAGCTGATGCTCGCGTATGTTAAAATCTTCTTGTTCCATTCAAAATCAGTATATATAGCGACAAAGATAAAGAAATCTTTCAACGTTTCATAAACTCCTTCCTTTCTTCTTCCGGGAATTTCTCTATGGCATAGCGCAACATCGTACGTGGCATCACCTTACAATGTTTCTCGAGAAACTGCACCAGCAAGTCCTTATCTCTCTTTCCCATTTCACGCAGCATCCAACCTACCGCTTTCCGCATCAAATCGTGCGAATGATGCAGCAACCGCTCCGAAAGGGCCAGAATATCGGCGAAATCACCGTTCTTGATAAGCGTGTAAGTAGAAACCACCGCAATACGTTGCTCCCAAAGCAATCCACTGTCCGCCAAGCGATAAAGGTCTTCTCGGGATTTATCTTTCAGATATTCCCCCACAATGCCCGGGGCAGACAAGTCTACCAAATCCCAATTATTGATACGGTCCGTCTGCGACAGATAGAAATCATAAATAAGTTTTCTGTCCTTGTCATCGCCTTTCCTGAAGCGCTCTACCAACATCAGCAAAGCGCAAAGCCGACACTCGTGCCACTGACTTTGCAACAGCTCCGCCATCACATCAAAAGGAGCGTCCTTGTATTGTTTTGCCACCGTACGGGTATTCGGAACCACTACACCCAGAAATTTATCCCCCTCACCGTACTGCCCCTTTCCCGTCTTAAAAAAACGGGGAAGATATTCTCTTTTCACCGGATCGGCATACGCCTCCAATTCTCTCCGGATATCTGCAACAGTAACCGCTACTTCTTCCGTTGAAATCGGATTATTTTGCAATGCATCTTCCGATAGGATTTTCCTTTTTCTCATTACTCTACCTTTGATTTACATGTACTTGAATTGCTTTGCCAACGGACAAAAATACGACAAATCTATAGAAACTATGAAAAGTTATCTTTAATTTTGCAACAGATATGCTTAGTTATTAAAAACGGAACAATATGCATAAAGTGTCTTTAGGAACCGCCTGCCTCCTTTTTTCCATACTGTCTTTGCATGCGCAATCCCCGCTTGAAAAAGGATTGCAAAGCATCAACCGTACTTCCGCAGAAGCAATCGTGGAATTTCTGGCCGATGATGAACTGCAAGGACGTGAAGCAGGTATGCACGGTTCGCGAGTGGCGGCCCGCTATATCGTATCCCGTCTGAAACAAGACGGCATCCGCCCTTTGGATGAAAACGGCTATTACCAGTCTTTTGAGGCATGCAGCAAAGAAAGACAACAACGCGGGCGCTGGCAGGTACACCTTGACTCCGTTGCAATCCTCAAGCAAGGCACACACCGTTCGCTGAAAATGAATAATGTGCTGGCATACATTCCCGGCAGACGCAGCGATGAATATGTCATTATAGGCGCTCACTTCGACCACTTAGGTGTGGACGAAACGTTGGCTAATGACAAGATATATAACGGTGCAGACGATAATGCCTCCGGAGTTTCCGCCGTATTACAGATAGCACATGCGTTTATCCTCAGCGGACAAAAGCCACTGAGAAACGTCATCTTCGCTTTTTGGGACGGAGAAGAAAAGGGATTACTCGGCTCAAAATATTTCGTACAGCATTGTCCGTTCCTTAAACAGGTAAAGAGTTATCTCAACTTTGACATGATAGGACGTAACAACAAGCCTGAACAACCGCAGCATGTGGTCTACTTCTACACAGCCGCCCATCCCACTTTCGGCGATTGGCTTAAACAGGATATCGCCCGTTACAACTTGCAACTGCAGCCCGACTACCGTTCTTGGGACAATCCTGTGAGCGGAAGTGACAATGCCTCGTTCGCCCTGTCCGGCATTCCTATTATCTGGTATCATACCGACGGTCATCCCGACTATCATCAGCCATCGGACCATGCCGCATCGCTAAACTGGGAGAAAATTGTAGAAATAACCAAGGCATCCTTCCTCAATGCATGGAATCTTGCCAACGAAAGTAACTATTAACATTTAAGAAAAAAGGGTAAGGACACATGGTTTTAAATTACATCTGGGTAGCATTTTTCGTAGTCGCTTTCATTGTAGCACTCTGCAAGCTCCTGTTCATGGGAGATACGGATATATTTACGGAACTTGTCAACTCTACATTCGACTCCTCCAAGACAGCATTCGAAATATCGTTAGGACTGACCGGTATTCTGTCCTTATGGCTGGGTATCATGAAAATCGGTGAAAACAGCGGTATGATAAACGCGCTTTCACGCTGGTTGAGCCCTGTGTTCTGCCGTCTTTTTCCGGAAATACCCAAAGGGCACCCTGCCATGGGTTCTATCTTCATGAATCTTTCCGCCAACATGCTGGGATTGGACAACGCCGCCACTCCCATGGGATTGAAAGCCATGAAAGAACTTCAAGAACTGAATCCGAAGAAAGACACCGCTACCAACCCGATGATTATGTTTCTTGTAATGAACACGTCCGGACTGATACTGATACCCGTCAGCATCATGATGTACCGCTCGCAAATGGGCGCCGCACAGCCTACGGACATTTTCATTCCCACACTGATTACGACCGCTATCTCTACTATTGTCGGTGTAGCCGCCGTCAGCATTGCACAACGGATAAACCTACTGAACAAACCTATTCTTATTCTGATCGGTTGCATCAGTCTGTTCTTTTCCGGACTTATTTACTTATTTACCCAAATAAGCCGCGAAGAAATGGGGATTTACTCCACGCTGGTTGCCAACATCATACTCTTTTCCATCATCCTTCTTTTTATCTTGTGGGGATTATGGAAGAAGATTAATGTGTACGACGCTTTTATAGAAGGAGCCAAAGAAGGATTTACAACCGCCATACGTATCATCCCCTATCTGGTAGCTTTCCTCGTTGGAATCGCCGTTTTCCGTACTTCGGGGGCAATGGATATAATAGTAAACGGCATCGGTTACGTCGTCGGATTATTCGGAGCGGATACCAGCTTTGTAGGTGCGCTGCCTACCGCATTGATGAAATCATTAAGCGGCAGCGGAGCCAACGGATTGATGATCGACACAATGAAACAATACGGCGCCGATTCTTTTGTCGGCCGTATGAGTTGCGTGGCACGCGGCGCTTCGGATACTACTTTCTACATCCTTGCCGTTTATTTCGGCAGTGTAGGTATCACAAAAACCCGTAATGCTGTTACCTGCGGCCTGATAGCGGACTTTTCCGGTATCATTGCCGCTATTATCATCAGTTATATGTTCTTCTTTTAAAAACAGGAAATTGAAAAGGGGCACAAAGATACAGGGAAGAAAATTGAAAAAAGCGAAGGAGTTTTTCCGTATCTCGATATCTTTGCAGTTCTGTATTCAATATAAATAAATGCAACAATATGATAAGTTATCAGACAGACGGTGTTGAAATGCCCGCAATCAAGAAACGTGAAACTACGGAATGGATTAAAGCCGTGGCCGCCACTTATGAAAAAAGAGTCGGTGAAATCGCCTATATCTTCTGCTCGGACGAGAAAATCCTTGAAGTAAACCGCCGGTATCTCCAACACGATTATTACACGGACATCATCACCTTTGACTATTGCGAAGGTAATCGCCTGAGCGGTGATCTTTTTATCAGCCTCGACACGGTACGTACCAATGCCGAACAGTTTGCCGGCAATGATTATGAACGGGAACTATATCGTGTCATTATTCACGGCATCCTGCACCTATGCGGCATCAATGATAAAGGTCCGGGAGAGCGGGAGATTATGGAAGCAGCCGAAAACAAAGCGCTCGCTATGCGATAAAGGATAAGAAGCAAAATATAACACATTATTAATCAATAAATTAAACCTAATACAAATAATATATTTCTAACACTTTTCGAGTAAAAAGTGTTAGAAATACAACCAGTATATTAGCATTAATAAGTAAAAATGCACTGCTATCTTACAAAAAGCTCCATACTTCCTTAATATTACATCCAAAATAAACATAATACCCCTTCTTTCAATTCATTGTTTTATCCTATACATAATCCTCCTTTATTATATTCTTTAAAAGGAAGAGAGGTTCTATAAGCTGCGAGTCTGCATTACGCACAAGGAATACGGAAGATTTCAAAGGAAGTATTTCCTAAGAATTCACAAGGAAAAGAGGGAAATTGCGGCTACAAAATAACTTTTTAGTACCTTTGCAAGGTTTTAAAAGAGATTGAACGAATGGAGTTTAAGTATGACGTTATTGTAATCGGCGCCGGGCATGCCGGCTGTGAAGCCGCTGCCGCTGCCGCAAATCTGGGCTCAAAGACCTGTCTTATCACAATGGACATGAATAAGATAGGCCAAATGAGTTGTAACCCTGCCGTCGGCGGCATTGCCAAAGGACAGATTGTACGCGAAATAGACGCTTTAGGCGGATATATGGGATTGGTTACCGATAAAACAGCTATCCAGTTCCGCATATTAAACCGTTCCAAAGGCCCTGCCATGTGGAGCCCGCGTGCTCAATGCGACCGTAACAAATTCATTTGGGCATGGCGTGAAATCCTGGAGAATACTCCCAACCTGCACATCTGGCAAGACACCGTATGCGAAATTCTCGTTGAAAACGGTGAGGTAGTTGGGCTCACCACCCTTTGGGGAGTAACTTTCCGCGCCAAATGCGTTGTACTGACTGCCGGAACTTTCCTGAACGGATTGATGCACGTAGGACACACCATGCTTCCGGGTGGGCGTATGGCAGAACCCGCATCATATCAACTGACCGAATCCATCGCCCGACATGGCATCACATACGGACGAATGAAAACGGGAACTCCCGTACGCATCGACGGACGGAGCGTACACTACGAAGATATGGACATTCAAGACGGGGAAAACGACTTCCACAAGTTCTCCTTTATGAACAACGGCGTACGCCATTTGAAGCAACTCCCATGCTGGACTTGTTTTACCAACGAGGAAGCGCATCGTATCCTTCGTGAAGGATTGCCGGACTCTCCCCTTTTCAACGGACAGATTCAAAGTATAGGCCCCCGTTATTGCCCCAGCATAGAAACCAAAATCGTAACCTTCCCCGACAAAGAACAGCACCAGCTTTTCCTGGAACCGGAAGGTGAAACGACACAGGAACTTTACCTGAACGGCTTTTCTTCTTCCTTGCCGATGAACATACAGATTGAAGCGCTGAAAAAGATTCCCGCATTCCGCGATCTCGTTATTTACCGTCCCGGCTACGCCATAGAATATGACTTCTTCGACCCTACACAACTAAAACACACGTTGGAAACGAAGAAAATCAAAAACCTTTTCTTTGCCGGACAAGTAAACGGAACGACCGGTTATGAAGAAGCAGCCGGACAAGGAATCATTGCGGGTATCAACGCACATATCAACTGTCATGGCGGCGAACCTTTTACACTTGCACGCGACGAAGCATATATAGGCGTATTAATCGACGATTTGGTAACCAAAGGCGTTGACGAACCTTACCGCATGTTTACTTCACGTGCGGAATATCGCATCCTTCTCCGTATGGATGATGCCGATATGAGACTTACCGAAAGAGCCTGGAAACTGGGGCTTGCCCAAAAAGACCGCTACGAATTATTAAGAAGTAAACGTGAAGCCGTTACAAACATTATAGAGTTTACCCGGAATTATTCGATGAAACCGACACTAATAAACCCGGTATTGGAACAACTCGGTACTACTCCACTCCGTCAGGGATGCAAATTGATAGACCTAATAAATCGTCCGCAAGTAACTTTGGAAAATATGGCAGAGCATGTCAGCGCTTTCCGTCGGGAACTGGATAAAATTACGGACAGAAAAGATGAAATTATCGAAGCGGCAGAAATACTTATAAAGTACGAGGGCTACATCGGACGTGAACGAATCATAGCAGATAAGCTGGCACGATTGGAAAGTATAAAAATTAAAGGGAAGTTTGATTATAATTCCATTCAATCCCTTTCCACCGAAGCCCGACAGAAGTTAGTTAAGATTGACCCGGAGACAATAGCCCAAGCAAGCCGAATTCCGGGAGTATCGCCGAGTGACATCAACGTACTGCTGGTACTTTGCGGGAGATAAGCGCTAACGTTCCACGTGAAACAAAGAACTCAATAAACGTATTAAATAAATTGATTATGAGCAAAGAAACACTTGCCAAGAGCATTCGGGAAATTCCCGACTTTCCAATCCCCGGAATTTTATTCTACGACGTAACTACACTGTTTAAAAACCCGTCTGCACTGCAAGAACTTTCGGATACCTTGTATGAAATGTACAAGGATAAAGGAATAACCAAAGTAGTAGGTATAGAATCCAGAGGCTTTATCATGGGGCCCATTCTTGCTACCCGTTTAGGTGCCGGATTCGTTCCCATGCGTAAACCCGGAAAACTACCGGCAGAAACAATCGAGGAAAGCTACGATAAAGAATACGGCAAAGATACGGTACAGATACACAAAGATGCTATCGAACCGGATGATGTCGTATTATTGCATGACGACCTCCTGGCTACAGGTGGAACCATGGAAGCAGCCTGCAAATTGGTGAAAAAGATGAATCCTCAAAAGATATACGTAAACTTCATTATTGAATTGAAAGACTTACATGGAAAAGACTTATTCAGTAAAGATGTAAATGTAGAATCCGTATTGACTCTGTAAAAGGATAGGGTGATAAAGAGGTAAAATGGCAACCACCGCGTCGCTGCATCCGCCCCCTTTATCACCTTACCACTTTATCACCTTATCATCTTTTGTTATCAATGGAAGAGCTAAAAACAAATAATTATCTGAAAGGCATCGTTCTGAACCTTCCCGAAAGCCCCGGTATTTATCAATATCTGAACGCCGAGGGCACGATTATATATGTAGGGAAAGCGAAAAACTTAAAACGCCGGGTATCTTCCTATTTCAACAGAGAACATGAACCGGGAAAAACGCGTGTATTGGTTAGCAAGATTGCAGATATCCGGTATATCGTGGTCAATACGGAAGAGGATGCTTTGCTCCTGGAAAACAATCTTATCAAGAAATACAAACCTCGCTATAATGTATTGCTGAAAGATGATAAGACCTATCCGTCTATCTGCGTGCAGAACGAGTACTTCCCCCGCGTATTCAAAACACGAAGAATTATACGTAACGGTTCTTCCTACTATGGCCCATACAGCCATATACCATCCATGTATGCAGTACTCGATCTTATTAAACATTTGTACCCGTTACGCACCTGCAACCTGAATCTTTCTCCCGAAAACATTCGGGCCGGGAAATTCAATGTATGTCTGGAATACCACATCAAAAACTGTGCAGGACCATGTATAGGCAAGCAAAATCAGGAAGAGTACCTTAAAAACATCGCTGAAATAAAAGAAATACTCAAAGGCAACACTCAAGAAATAGAGCGAATGCTATATCAGCAGATGCAGGAACTTGCTGCGGAAATGAAGTTTGAGGAGGCACAGAAAATCAAAGAGAAATACCTGTTATTAGAGAACTACCGCTCTAAGTCAGAGGTGGTAAGCAACGTATTGCACAATATTGACGTATTCTCCATTGAAGAAGACAATGACGAAAAATCCGCATTCATCAACTATCTGCATATTACAAACGGAGCGATCAACCAAGCTTTCACTTTCGAATACAAGAAACGGCTGAACGAAACAAAAGAGGAGCTTCTTTCATTGGGTATTATTGAGATGCGCGAACGGTATAAGAGCCTTTCCCGCGAAATCATCGTACCTTTTGAGTTGGATATGGAACTTAAAGATGTCACATTTACCATCCCGCAACGCGGCGACAAGAAAAAGCTGCTCGAGCTTTCCATCCTTAATGTAAAACAATACAAAGCCGACCGTTTGAAACAAGCGGAAAAGCTGAATCCGGAACAACGCACAATACGCCTTTTAAAAGAAATTCAGCAGGAATTGCACCTCGACAGGTTGCCTATGCAGATAGAGTGCTTTGACAACTCCAACATTCAAGGTTCTGATCCTGTTGCGGCATGCGTTGTCTTTATTAAAGGAAAGCCGTCTAAAAAAGACTATCGGAAGTATAATATCAAGACTGTGGAAGGGCCCGACGACTATGCGTCCATGAAAGAGGTTGTCAAACGGCGTTATCAGCGCGCTATCGAAGAGAACTCCCCTCTACCCGACCTTCTTATCACCGACGGAGGAAAAGGGCAAATGAGCGCCGTAAAAGAGATTATTGATGAGTTGAACCTCGATATCCCTATTGCCGGGCTTGCCAAAGACGGGAAACATCGCACATCAGAACTGCTGTACGGTTTCCCGCCGCAGACAATCGGACTCAAACAAAACTCCCCCCTTTTCCGCCTGCTGACGCAGATACAGGACGAAGTACACAGATTTGCCATTACCTTCCATCGCGACAAGCGCAGCAAACGGCAGGTAGCTTCGGCCTTAGACGAGATAAAAGGGATCGGAGACAAAACCAAGAATGCCCTGCTAAAGGAATTCAAGAGTGTAAAACGCATCAAAGAAGCACCGGCGGAGGCGATTATCAAGGTAGTTGGCGAAACAAAAGCAAAAATCATAAAGGAGTATTTCACAGGTAAATAGTCTTTCAACACAAATTCCGGTCTTATACCGTGACAATCACGAATTTATTCGTAACTTTGCAACCCGCAAAATTAATTTTTTAGAACTAAAACATGAGAGTAGTTATACAACGTACCGGACATGCGTCTGTCACTATCAACGGAACTTGTAAGTCTGCCATTCAAAAAGGATTTATGATACTGGTAGGCATAGAAGAAACGGACGACAAGGAGGATATCGACTGGTTGTGTAAAAAGATTGTCAACCTGCGTGTCTTTGACGACGAGAATGGCGTTATGAATAAATCCATACTCGACATCAACGGTGACATACTGGTAATCAGCCAGTTCACGCTGCATGCATCAACCAAGAAAGGTAATCGTCCCTCTTATATCCGGGCAGCGAAACCGGAAATTTCTGTTCCGTTGTACGAACAATTTTGCAAAGAATTGAGTTTAGCATTAGGTAAAGAAATAGGTACCGGTGAATTTGGAGCCGATATGAAAGTAGAATTATTGAACGATGGCCCTGTGACCATCTGTATGGATACAAAAAATAAGGAATAATGACATTAAAAGAAGCACAACAAGAGGTAGATTTCTGGATCAAGAAATATGGAGTACGTTACTTTAGCGAGCTCACCAATATGGCCATATTGACCGAAGAAGTAGGTGAATTGGCACGAGTTATGGCACGCAAATATGGCGACCAGTCTTTCAAGAAAGGAGAAGAAGACAACGTTGAGGAAGAAATTGCAGACGTCCTTTGGGTACTTCTCTGCATTGCAAATCAGACCGGGGTTGATATCACCGAGGCCTTTGCACGCAGCATAGAGAAGAAGACCAAACGCGACCAAACAAGACATATCAATAACCCTAAATTATCTGACCATGGAGAATAATGAATCCACCCAGAGCAAGTATGATGCCGCCTTGGCGAAGTACAACACCAATCTGAACGATGCGGAAATAGCTGCGGAAGTAGCTAAAATAATCGCAGAGAAAGTGCCTGCCAACAACACTCCGGAAGTAAAGAAATTCCTGTTCAACTGCATCGACCTTACCACTCTCAACAGTACGGACAGCGATGAAAGCGTCATGAAGTTTACTCAGAAAGTAAACCAGTTTGACGAAGAATTTCCCGATTTGAAGAACGTGGCGGCTATTTGTGTATATCCCAACTTTGCGGAAGTAGTAAAAGATACGCTGGAAGTGGAGGATGTAAAGATAGCCTGCGTATCGGCAGGGTTCCCCTCTTCACAGACTTTTATAGAAGTAAAGGTAGCCGAAACAGCCATGGCAATCATGGAAGGAGCCGATGAAATAGATATCGTAATTTCCATAGGAAAGTTCCTCAGCGGAGATTATGAAACCATGTGTGATGAAATACAAGAGCTGAAAGCTACCTGTAAGGAGCATCACTTGAAAGTAATCCTGGAAACCGGAGCTTTGAAAACGGCAGCCAACATCAAGAAAGCCTCTATCCTATCCATGTATGCAGGAGCCGATTTCATCAAAACTTCTACCGGAAAACAGCAGCCTGCCGCCACTCCGGAAGCAGCATACGTAATGTGTCAGGCTATCAAGGAATACCATGCGCTGACGGGTAATAAGATAGGTTTCAAACCGGCAGGTGGTATCAACTGCGTAAACGACGCATTAATTTATTATACCATTGTAAAAGAAGTGCTGGGTGAGGAATGGCTGAATAACGAACTGTTCCGCCTGGGTACAAGCCGTTTGGCAAATCTTCTACTTTCGGAAATCAAAGGCGAGGAAATGAAGTTCTTTTAAGAACCGCCACCAAATAAAAAGATAAGTTTCTCATCCTGTCATTCTTCGCTCCGCTTTGAATGGCAGGATGAAATTATTTTTCACGTTCCACTACATAATCCAGATAACAGACAAGCGCTTTCTTGACATCCGTATCCTCCATGGAAGCCAATAACGAAAGTGCCTTTTCTTTGAATTCCACCATGACTTTCGTAGCGTATTCAATGCCGCCATGCTCTTTGGTAAACTCAATCAATCGGGCTATTTCACCAGTTGTCGCCGTTCCGTTCTTCACTTTTACGGCAATCTCTTTTGCTTGTTTATCATGCGTTGAATTAAGGGCATACAATGCAGGCAAGGTCAGCTTTCCTTCCAGCATATCATTACCGGTAGGCTTACCTATTTCCTTACTTTCATAATAATCGAATATATCGTCTTTAATCTGAAAGCAAAGACCGATATATTCGCCAAAGAGACGTGCATATTCCGCCTTTTCATCGCTGGCTCCCACCGAAAGCGCACCTGCCTTCATACAGGCTGCAAACAGTACAGCCGTCTTCTTGCGAATGACGTCAAAGTAAATATCTTCGGAATATTCGGGATTACTGACATTGGAAAGCTGCAACAGCTCCCCTTCCGCCAAGTCCTGCCCCAAGTTTGAAACAACATCTATAATGGCGTAATTACGTGTCATCCCTACTTCCACCAAAGCCGTTGCCAGCAAATAATCCCCCGTAAGCACAGCCACCTTATTATTAAAGATAGCATTTACAGAGAGCTGTCCCCGACGTTCGGTGCTTTCATCCACTACATCATCATGCACCAGACTTGCCGTATGCAGGAGTTCCAAGGCAACCGCGGCATGGAGCGTTGCCGGACAAATCTCATTATACAGCTTCGCGGCAAGCAAAACCAGAATCGGACGCATCATCTTCCCATTCTTCTGCCGTATATGCGCAATTACGCTATTCAGCAAAAGATTAGAACTGGAAAGGCAACTGTCAAAATGCTTTTTGAAGTCTTCCAACTCCGCAGAAATCGGGGATTTTATGAGGGATATACTGTCCATACATCGCTATTTGAGCACAAAAATAGTAATAAAACAGTTAATACGGTATTTTTTTGTACTTTTACCATGAAAAAAAGGATAAATCTATGAATTCAACCGATAAACTTTTCTTGCTTGATGCCTACGCATTGATATATCGTGCTTATTATGCATTCATCAAAAATCCGCGAATCAACTCCAAAGGATTCAATACTTCCGCCATTTTAGGGTTTGTAAATACCCTCGAAGAAGTACTGAAAAAGGAGAATCCTACGCACATAGGAGTAGCTTTTGATCCTTCGGGGCCGACATTCCGCCACGAAGCTTACGAACAATATAAGGCGCAACGGGAAGAAACTCCCGAAGCTATCCGCCTTTCCGTACCTATCATAAAAGACATTATCCGCGCTTACCGCATTCCCATCCTGGAAGTCCCCGGTTATGAAGCCGATGATGTGATAGGTACCCTTGCCACCGAAGCCGGAAAGCAAGGTATCACCACCTATATGATGACCCCCGATAAAGACTACGGCCAACTGGTATCGGACAACGTGTTTATGTACCGTCCCAAACATAGCGGCGGATTTGAAGTCATGGGCATCGAGGAGATAAAAGCCAAATTCGATATCCAGTCCACAGAACAAGTCATCGATATGCTGGGACTGATGGGAGACTCTTCCGACAATATCCCCGGCTGTCCGGGCGTGGGCGAGAAAACCGCGCAGAAACTGGTAGCGGAATTCGGCAGCATCGAAAACCTGCTTGCCCATACCGACCAATTGAAAGGCGCGCTTAAAACCAAAGTAGAGGCAAACCGGGAAATGATTACTTTCTCCAAATTTCTTGCGACCATCAAAGTGGATGTGCCCATCAAGCTCGACATGAATACACTCGTCCGCGAAGAACCGAACGAAGAAGAACTTCGTAAGATTTTCGAAGAGTTGGAATTTCGCACGCTCATCAACCGTGTTCTGAAAAAGACGGATGCTCCCCTTCCCTCTTCTTCCAATTCCGCCGCACCCGATCCTTATGCCGGAACTCTGTTTGCCCAACCGACCGGGAGTGCAACTCCCGAAAATAACGGTCCCGTTCAAGGCGATTTGTTTGCAAATTTTGCAGGCGACGGGACGGATGGCGCAAAAAAATCAAATCTCACGCGCTTAGAAATGCTCGATGTAGACTACCAACTCATTGATACAGAAGAAAAAAGAAAGGAAATTATTCAAAAGTTACTTACAACTGAAATTCTCTCAATAGATACTGAAACTACCGGAACCGAACCAATGGAAGCCGAATTGGTGGGAATGAGCTTCAGTGACGCCGAAAACCGGGCTTACTATGTACCTGTTCCTGCAAATCGTGACGAGGCGTTAAAAATCGTAAACGAGCTTCGTCCTCTTTACGAAAATGAAAATTCCATGAAAGTAGGGCAAAATATCAAATACGATATGATTGTTCTCCAAAATTACGGAGTACAAGTAAAAGGGAAACTCTTCGACACCATGCTCGCCCATTATGTATTGCAACCGGAACTTCGGCACAACATGGACTACCTTGCCGAAATCTACCTGCAATATCAAACCATCCACATTGATGAACTCATCGGAGCCAGAGGCAAAAACCAAAAGAATATGCGCGATCTTCCGGCGGAAGATGTCTATCGTTACGCTTGCGAAGATGCGGACGTTACCTTAAAACTGAAGAACGTACTTGAAAAAGAATTGAAAGAACAGTCCGCCGAGCATCTCTTTTATGAAATCGAAATGCCGCTTGTACCGGTACTCGTCAATATCGAAAGCAATGGAGTGCGCATCGACACAGAAGCTCTCAGGCAATCGTCCGAACATTTCACGCTCCGTCTGCAGGAAATTGAAAAAGAAATCTATGCGCTGGCAGGCGGCGAAACCTTCAATATCGCCTCACCCAAACAAGTAGGCGAAGTATTGTTTGACAGACTCAAAATCGTAGACAAAGCCAAAAAAACCAAGACAGGCCAATATGTTACCTCCGAAGAAGTGCTTGAAAGTCTCCGGAGTAAGCACGCAATCATTGGCAAGATACTTGAGTACCGCGGACTGAAGAAGCTGTTAAGCACCTATATCGATGCATTGCCTCAGTTGATAAACCCACGTACGGGACGTATCCATACCTCCTTCAATCAAGCGGTGACCGCTACCGGACGACTCAGTTCCAGCAATCCGAACCTGCAGAATATCCCCATTCGTGACGAGGACGGCAAAGAAATCCGTAAAGCCTTCATTCCCGATGACGGATGCGAATTCTTCTCCGCCGACTACTCACAGATTGAACTGCGCATTATGGCGCATCTGAGCCAAGACAAGAATATGATTGACGCTTTCCTCAGCGGTTACGACATTCATGCAGCCACGGCCGCTAAAATATACAAGGTGGATATTAACGATGTAACGGCCGATATGCGCCGTAAAGCCAAAACCGCCAACTTCGGTATTATCTACGGCATCTCCGTATTCGGACTGGCGGAACGTATGAACGTTCCCCGCCAGGAAGCCAAAGAACTGATAGACGGATATTTCGAAACTTATCCGCAAGTCAAAGAATATATGGACAGAAGCATACAGGTGGCACGCGAAAACGGATATGTAGAAACCATCTTCCACCGCAAACGCTTCCTGCCCGATATCAACTCACGCAATGCCGTAGTACGCGGTTATGCAGAGCGCAATGCCATCAACGCTCCTATCCAGGGAAGCGCTGCCGACATCATCAAAGTAGCCATGTCACTCATCTATCAACGCCTTCAAAGTAACAATTTGAAAGCAAAGATGATCTTACAGGTCCATGACGAACTGAATTTCAGCGTTCCCGAGGCAGAAAAAGAGATTATACAGAAAATTGTAATCGAAGAGATGGAGCGGGCATATCGCATGCTGGTACCCCTGAAAGCCGATTGCGGTTGGGGAAAGAACTGGTTGGAAGCACACTGATCTACTTAATATTAGACACATAATAGACCACTTTGCTATGCTTTAGTTTTCTATTGTGTGTCTAATCATCTTTTCAAATAATTATTTATAAGCTGAGTCACACTTTTCACTTAAGACATCCCCTAAAGAGAGATTAAATATCTTAGCCTTAACCCATGCTGTAAAATCAAATCTCCGCAAAATTTGAATTTCATACTTATCTTCATACAAAGCATGAACTTCCTCTTCTACATTTTTCCATATTTCCACTCGTTTTTTTCGATTTTTATCTGCAAAAGAGTAATTCAAAAATTTGAGTAAAAAAGATTCCACTTTCAAATTATATCCCTTATTCTTAGACATTTCCCGCTTAATAGAACGAATTTCAGATTGAATATAGTCTACATCTCCTAGCTCGTAATGAATCATAACATTTACAATTCTAATAGTACGAAATAACGGAAGAGAATATAAATGGCCTCTGCCAATGGCTGTACTTAATCGTTTTCTAGCTTTCCTATACTCTTCATTCCCCAAATGAGTTAAAGCAATATACAATGACATCTCTGCCTGTTGTTGTTCCTTCAATAATAATATTTTATCAATTAATGATACTTGATATTCATCAATCCATATTCCTGCTCTCTTAAAGTTACCTACATCAATAAATGAAAATAGTCGATAAATAAAGATCACATACGTTACATTTAACTGAAAACTGGATGATGGTGAGGACAACTTTGCTAACTTTTCAATAAAATAATCCATACCCTCGTAATTATGCATGATACGTAAGCTTTCCAACATACCTTCTACTGTCATTAAGTAATAGACCGGAGGATTATTCCATAAGTGACTATTCTCTTCAAAAAGCTTATTTAATTCTACAAATGAATTAAACGCTGCTTTATAATCTCCTACTGTAATAAAGTAATTAGCTTGGAATAACTGATGATTCTTTTTTATCTCAAAGTTTTCAATACCTGCACTTGCTACAATACTTATTTCACTAGTTACCAAATCATCTAAATCTTGGGTTTCTTTCAAAGATCGTGACGCCCCCTTGTTTATCATCCTATATTTTAACAATTCATATAATGAAGATTGTTCATTCAACTGACGAATATTTTTTAATGTATTATTCATCTTATATTGTTTATTCAATAATTTTTGTTCATCCACATTCTCAAAATCCAATGTCAGAAGATAATTCAATTCCAACCTTTGAGCTACTAATAATGCAAAGTTATTTTCGTAATAAATCGCTTTTTCTTTTACTTTCCTCAATACATGAAAACATTCCTTATACATAGATTTCTCATACAAAACCCTCGCATGCAATAATTCATTGAATAAGAGATAATAACTATCTTGTTCTGTTCGTATACGAGTCAATATACTGATTAGCAAATCAAACAAATAGATAACAACCGTATTAAATGAAGAGGTAGGTTTAGCAGTAAGAAAAGATTTTTTCAATTCTTCAGGATCACTAATCTTTTTATCATCAATTAACCTAAAAAGAAAGATATAATCTTTTTCTGATTTATTGGAAATATACAAAGAAAACTCTTTTTTCTCTTGTTTTGTAAGATTATTAACCAACTGAATAAGTGATTTCGACTTTAACATAGTATTAGCATATTTTTTGACATACATTTTTGCGATAGCAAGGTAAAGAAAAAAATGAAAATAAGTAATATTCAAATGTAATAATATAGGGAGTATCAATATTACAAATATAATATTTTATATTAAAATACCAATATTATAAATTGTATATCAACTATTTAACTAAATAAATTTATAAATATATCTAATTTACTAGTATTAAAAATAATTATTTTTTGTTTGCTTATATACTAAGTATCGTATACTTTTGAAATAGAAAAAGAAAGCACAATATTCAATTATTCAATCTTAAAACT
This sequence comes from Bacteroides sp. 44_46, assembly GCF_001915465.1. NCBI lineage: Bacteria > Pseudomonadati > Bacteroidota > Bacteroidia > Bacteroidales > Bacteroidaceae > Bacteroides > Bacteroides sp. 44_46. The sequence goes on from NZ_MNQO01000018.1 coordinate 36,922, forward strand.
AATAAAGTAACCATGAGCAAAGATATCATTGTAATAGGCAGTTGTAATACAGATATGGTCATCAAAGCTGACCGTCTTCCTGTACCAGGAGAAACAATCATAGGCGGTAGTTTCATGATGAATCCCGGAGGCAAAGGAGCCAACCAGGCTGTAGCCGCTGCCAGATTGAAAGGAAATGTGCATTTCATAGCCAAAACCGGAAATGACTTGTTCGGCAAACGTTCCATAGAACAGTACGAAGACGAAGGTATTCATGTTGAGAATATCTATTCAGACCCCACACTCCCATCGGGCGTAGCATTAATTATGGTGGATATGAACGGAGAAAACAGCATTGCCATCGCTTCCGGAGCCAATGGTTCATTGAGTCCCGAAGACATCCGGAAGGCACAGCCTACCATAGAAAAAGGCGATATCCTGCTGATGCAATTGGAAATCCCTATTGAAACAGTGGAATATGCCGCCCAGATAGCCAGCGAACAAGGTATCAAGGTGATACTGAACCCTGCACCTGCCCGCGCACTCTCCAATAAACTACTACAGAACCTGTACATGATCATTCCCAATGAAACGGAAGCTGAAATCCTCTCAGGTATCAAAGTAACCAATTGGGAAAGCGCACGCAAGGCTGCGGATATCATCAGTGCCAAAGGAGTGGACATCGTAGTTATCACCCTTGGTTCCAAAGGAGCATTGATCAAAGAAAAAGATACATTCCATGAAGTACCCGTGCCTAAAGTCAAAGCCGTAGACACAACAGCTGCGGGAGATACTTTCTGTGGCGCATTGTGTGTTGCTTTATCCGAAGATGTAAATGTGTTGGATGCAGTTAAATTCGCCAATAAATGTGCGTCCATCACTGTGACCCGAATGGGAGCCCAACCCTCCCTACCCTATCGTAAAGAAATTGATGTTTTATAAATAGTAATTTTAAAATCTAATACCATGTTTATAGTCGACAGTTATTCATTAGCAGTTATTTTCTGCGTTGTCACGATGCTCTGTTGGGGTTCGTGGGGTAATACACAGAAACTTGCCGGGAAAACCTGGCGTTACGAATTGTTCTACTGGGATTACGTAATCGGTATCCTTGCCTTCTCTCTCCTCTTAGGTTTCACTCTGGGCAGCACGGGAGATGCCGGACGCGGTTTTGTTGAAGATTTGAAGCAGATCAGTATGGAGAACTATGCAAGTGCTTTTGCAGGGGGCGTCATATTCAATCTGTCCAACATCCTTTTATCAGCTTCCGTCTCTATGGCAGGGCTTACGGTAGCATTCCCGTTAGGAGTCGGCATAGCCTTGGTATTAGGTGTTTTCGTCAATTATTTCGGTGAACCTAAAGGCGATGCAGTAATCCTGTTCAGTGGTGTGGCACTCGTCGTATTGGCTATCATATTTAATGCCATAGCTGCCGGAAAGATGAATCAGAAAGGAAGCAGCATCAATAAGAAAGGGATTATCATTGCCATTATAGCCGGTATACTGATGTCTTTCTTCTATCGGTTTGTTGCTGCCGCCATGGACTTGAACAATTTTGAGTCACCTACCCCCACAATGGCTACTCCGTATTCAGCATTCTTTATATTCGCAATAGGTATCTTCATAAGTAATTTCATTATCAATACCATCGTGATGAAAAAACCGTTTGTAGGTACTCCCGTGAGCTATAAGGAGTATTTCCAAGGCAAGTTCAGCACACACATGGTCGGAGTGCTGGGAGGAGCTATTTGGGGATTGGGTACGGCTCTCAGTTATATTGCAGCAGGAAAAGCCGGTGCAGCTATCTCTTACGCATTAGGACAAGGAGCACCCATGATCGCAGCCCTGTGGGGCATATTTATCTGGAAAGAATTCAAAGGTTCTTCCCGCGCGGTAAATATTCTTCTGGCTTGTATGTTCGTTCTGTTTATATCCGGTTTAGGAGCAATTATCATCTCCGGAGCCAATTAACCGGCTCCTCACTCTTATTAATAAACGCTTTCTTTTTCTACTTCTCACGGAGTGAAAAAGGAGAAGAGAATTGCCTGAACTAAAATATATTTTTCGTTCAACCTCTAAAATTTTAATACATGAGACCAATTCAAATAATAGTATTCTGTCTATGCATGTGCTCGCTCAATTTGTACGCACAAGTCAGCGTCACAGGTACTGTAAACGATAATACCGGGGAAAGCCTTCCCGGAGTATCCATTCTGGCGAAGGACGGTAACCGTACCTTTGGAACCACCACCGACATCAACGGTAGATATGAAATAAGAGTAAATCAAGGTGCTATCCTCGAATTCAGCTTTATCGGATTTGCTATTCAGAAAGTAAAAGTAGGAACTAACCACACCATTAACATTGTGTTAGAACCTGAAAATAAAATATTGGATGAAGTAGTTGTAATTGGTTATGGTTCTGTTAAAAAGAAAGACCTCCTTGGTTCTATCTCTACTGTGAAAGAAGATGCTCTAACCGAACGTATTTCAGGCAATGTCGTAGAAGCCATGCGTGGACTTACTTCCGGCGTAAAAATTACAAGTAGCGGACAACCGGGCTCTAGTGCTACTATCAATATTCGCGGACTAGGCAGCCTCACTAACAATAATCCACTATTTATTATCGATGGCGCCTATGGTGGCAATGATTTAGGTGTCAATATAGAAGATATCGAATCTATCCAAGTATTAAAAGATGCCTCTTCAGCAGCTATTTATGGCTCTCGTGCAGCCAATGGAGTTGTAATCATCACTACCAAACAAGGTAAAGAAGGTGAACTAAAAGTAAAGTTCGATTCCCAATTAACGCTGAGCTGGTTACCTCGCTATGACCTAATGGATGCGGAAACTTACAGAATTTACGATGATCGGGCCTATGATGAAGCTATTCTAGCAGGAGTTGCAGATATCACAAAACGCCAAAATCATTACGATGGAAATACAGATTGGCAAGACGAGATGTTAGATACAGGTATGTTACAGAACTATAATGTTTCACTCTCTGGTGGCTCCAAAACAATAAAGTACTACGCATCTCTAAATCGTATGGTTGATGATGGTGCTCTCTATCGTACTGGTTACGACAAATACGGTTTCCGTATCAACACTAGTGGACAAAAAGGTATTTTTTCATATGGCGAGAATTTCTATTATACTAAATCAGACCGAAAAATACTAAACGGAAATCCTTGGAGTGATTTTATCGGTATGCCCCCCACCATCCCAGTATATGACGAATCACATGCCGGAGGATACGGATATGGCGATGTAGACCATGCCAATTCTTATGGACTAAATCCTATAGCTATGCAAGATTTATATATACAAAATAATGAAGAAGAGTATCTAACTGGGAATATATACGGACAACTCTCTTTTTTCGGTATGTTTGATGCCAAACTAAATGTTGCTTACAAAAGTTATATGGGCATTACGAACTCATTACGTAAAAAAGGAAACTGGACAATGGGACAAGGAGATGATGCAGCAAGCTTGGGTTACGATAGTGCCAAGAATCATGATATACTGATTGAGCAAACCTACAATTTTAAGCATAAATTCGGTAAACATGATGTGAATGCGCTGTTTGGTATCACTTACAATAAGTTCCACGAAGAAAAGCGTTGGATTACCAAACTCGATCCATTGATGATAGGCGACAAGTACATCACATCTCTGGATGCTGCCACCGGAAATACCACCGCAGGCGGTAGCTATGGCGAATCAGCATTGATATCCTATCTCGGACGTATCAACTACTCCTATGCCGACAAATACCTGGCACAAGTAACAGCCCGTCGTGACGGTACTTCCCGCCTACCTAAGAATGACCGCTGGGGAAACTTCCTTTCCGTTTCATTGGGCTGGCGCATCAGTGGCGAGAAGTTCTTCAATGTACCCTGGATTGATGACCTGAAAATACGTGCCAATTACGGTACTCTCGGTAACAGTAGTATCGGTTATTGGGATTACCAGTCCACCATCAACACAGCTCCGCGTGCCGTATTCGGAAGCCCGGAAAACATATTGATTGGTATGACTCAATCTCAATTAACCAACAACGACCTGGTTTGGGAGAAGAAGACAACCGCTAACGTCGGTTTCGACCTGGTTGCATTCAATAACCGTTTCCGTTTAAGTGCTGAGTATTTCTATTCAAAGAGTAAAGACCTCTTGGTTTACCTCCCCATCCTGATGAGTTCGGGTAATGAAGGTGGTGCACCTGCCGTGAATGCCGGCAGCCTGGAAAATAAAGGATTCGAAATGGAAATCGGCTGGAACGATCAGATTCGCGACTTTGCTTACTCCGCTTCACTGAACATTTCGCATATTAAGAATAAAGTACTTGATTTGGGATACGGACAAACAGTCTACAATACGACTCTTGCCAAAACCGTAATTGGTGAACCGCTCGGTATGTGGTATCTCTACAAGATGAATGGTATCTTCCAGTCAGAAGAAGAAGTACGGAACTACGTAAACTCAGAAGGTAAGATCATACAACCTAATGCTTTGCCGGGTGATATTAAGTATGACGACTATAACGGCGACGGTAACATATCATCCGAAGACCGTCAGATAGTAGGCAGCCCCTGGCCCAAACTTGAATTAGGAATAAGTCTCGGTGCATCCTACAAAGGCTTCGACCTGAACATCAACGGTTACGGTCGCTTCGGACAGAAAGTATGGAACGGTTCGGCATCAGCAGCCGGTGACTTTGCCAACAATCAGAACAACTTCAACGGTATTATCCCTTGGACACAAGAGCACCCGGTCAACGACCGTCCACGTATTGTATACGGAGACTCCCGCAACAGTCGAAGCGATCAGGACCGCTGGTTGGAAAACGGTTCATTCTTCCGCCTGAGCGATATTACGTTAGGCTATACAGTACCTACCCGTTACATTAAGAAGATCGGATTGGAAAGACTCCGTGCATCGGTTACTTTACAGAACCTGGTGACCTTTACCGGATACTCCGGTCTGGATCCTGAATTTGCAGACAGCGGCATCTTCACTATGGGAGCAGATTATTGTTCATTCCCTAACCCACGCGCTGTTCAGTTTGCATTATCATTCACCTTCTAAATCCTGCTGAAATGAAAAAAATAGCTCTTTATATATTATGCGGTGTCACGGCATTATTTACGTCGTGCGACCCTTCTTTGCTTGATCTGCAAAATGAAAATACCCTGAGTACAGGCGTATACTGGAAGACGGAATCTGACGTTGAAGCCGGTGTAGTAGCCGTATACGGAATGTTCTACCGTCAGGGAACCTGGACACGTAATATCTACACACAGATGATAGGTATGGCGGACGAAGGCGTAAGTTATGCCGGATGGACCGAATTGAACGAGTACACCAAGTTCATCTTTACCGATTATAACTTTTCAGAAGTCAACGCCAAGATATGGCGGGAACACTATACAGCCATTTTCCGTGCCAACCAGGTACTGGACAACATTGGCAATGTACCGTTCAGCAATGAAACACACAGGGATGACCTCATTGGACAAACTAAGTTCCTACGTGCTTTCTATTACTTCTATCTTACTGCCTTGTGGGACAATGTACCTCTCGTGTTAAGCACTTCTTCAGCCGCCGATAAGCCTATGCAGGCCACTGCCGATGAAATCTTAACCCAGATAGAAGAAGACCTGGAAGATGCCATCACCAAGCTCCCTTCCACACGTGACGCCAATAACTACGGCCGCCCAACGAAAGGCGCCGCCTACGGATTATTGGCCAAAGCTTATGCACAGCATCACAAATGGGAGGATGCCAAAAGATGCCTCGAATGGCTCGTTGATGGCGAAGGAAAGAACTACTACACACTGGTACCCAATTGGGCTGACAACTTCAGCAACTATACGGAAGATAACAAAGAGTCACTGTATGAGATTCACTTCTCTCTGACCAACAAGGTGGGCTTCGACCAGACAGACAACTACCTGGATCCGAATGCACAACTGGGTACACAGATTGAAATGAACCAGGCTCCTACCGGAATTGGCTGGAACAACATTGAAGCAAGGCGCTGGCTGGTGGACTACTACAAGCGCGAACAAACAACGGATGGAAAGAACGATTCCCGCTTGTTCTACACACTATGGTATGACGGTGCAGCTTCCGACTTCCCCGAATATCCCAACCAGTTGATATACGGCTCTCCATGGAACAGCGACTGGGGTAACCGCGTCTTCATCAAGAAATATAGCACAGATGCCTCCCCACTGTATTATTGGAATGATAATAATTTCCGTTCCTTGCGTTATGCTGATATGCTGTTACTGTATGCCGAAGCACTCAACGAACTGAATACCACACCGCCTTCAAAAGCCATTGAATGCCTCAACCGCGTACGCAACCGTGTCAATCTGCCCAAAATAGAGGATAGCAAATACTACAACGGTTCCCAGATCAGCACCAACAAGGATGCTTTCCGTGAACACCTGAAGATAGAACGCGCCCTGGAGCTTGCCATGGAGTGCGTGCGTTGGGTCGACCTGAAACGTTGGGGCATCAACGACCAGGCCACATTGGACGAATTGAAAGCACGCGACAGCGACTTCAATAACTTTATAATCGATAAATCCATCCGCATGCCAATCCCACAAAGCGAAGTAGACAACAATCCGAATTTGAACCAGAATGACCAATACTAATTGAAGACATTTGAGCTATGATCAATACAAAATACTTAATAGGAGCAGTCATTATACTGCTGACATTATGGGGATGCGGAAACGATTCCGATTATGTCATCGAAAGCAATCCCAATGAGTTCGCCATATTCCCGGTAGCCATACCTGTAAGCGCTGATGGCGGAACTTATGAACTGACGGTCAACGGCAATGAGTCGTGGACAGCCGAACTGACCAATTCCAATAGCTCAGCCCAGGGCTGGTGCACACTGAGTGAAACATCAGGAAGCGGCAGAAAAGTAATCACCGTTACTGTAAAGCCGACCACCTCTTTTGTAAAGAACCGTTCGGTTATCGTTGAAGTAAGCTCCGGTACCCGGATATTAAAATCAAAGGTATTGCAGGAAACAATGGTACTGGGTGAAGACGAAGTGCTGATAAACGGCCTTGTATGGTCTACCAAGAATGTAGGCACTCCGGGAACTTTCGCAACCTCTCCCGATGATATAGGACAACTATATCAGTTCAACCGCAAAGTAGGTTATCCGGCTGGCCCGCAGGACGATCCGGCACCGGCTAACTGGCCTTCCAGCTATACAAACGACGGCACCAACTGGACTACCGAAAACGACCCTTCTCCCGAAGGCTGGCGTGTACCTACCACGGAAGAGATGGCAGCTCTCTGGGAAAAAGGAGCAACATGGGTTACAGCAGCCCAGACCGGATTTAAAACCGACGGTATCATTATCGGTGTTGACGAGGCTACTGCCAAACGTGCCACTAAAGATAACCTGAAACAACTCGGTTGTCTCTTCCTGCCCCAAAGCGGTTGGAGAAATGAAACCGGAATGATGGACCGCACCTGGCTCTGCGCCGTTCGCAGCGGAAATTCATTAAGTCCTACCCACGGCGGCATGTCATTGGGAGATTCCGGCGGTTACCGCGACACATGGGGTTGGGGCGACGGACAAAAAGCACGTGCAGCCATGATCCGGCCTGTCAAAAACATACAAGTCGAGGATTGATTTTATTATTAACGAACTAAATCTAAGGAGATGAACAGCTATAAGACCTATATATACCTTGCCTTACTCACACTCTTGGGTTGCAAGGGCAATGACGGCAATGAGCCGCAGGCACTCACACCGCAAATCCGGTATGAATTCAGCGGCGGTGCCGGGCATTATAACTATGCTCCGAGTATCATAGAAGACCAGTACGGCATCCGGTACGGCTTTGTATGTGAGAATCGTGATCCGTTCAAGATTGTGGACTATGTTTATCTATACAAAGGAATCCCCACGGAGAAAGGCTATGTATGGCAACCCGGCACACAGATCATCGAACCTTCCGAAACAGGTTGGGATAACTGCCACATCTGCGACCCGGACGTACGTGAGTTTAAAACGACTTATAAAGGAGAAACTTACAACTGGATTATGACCTACCTGGGCGTAGACCGCTGGGACTGTAACCACAACCAGATAGGACTGGCCATTTCCAAGAACATCGAAGGCCCGTATATCAAGTTCGACCGGAATCCGCTGGTGGCTTACGAAGATACCACCAAATGGGGTGTGGGACAAAGTACAACAATCGTCAAAGACTCTACAACCATCCTGTTATTCTACACCTCAACCACCGGAAACAGACCTTTCTGTATGCGTGAAATTAAGTTGAATGACCTGGATAACATCGTACTGGGCGAAGAGCGGAAAGTTCCATTCATTGGCGGTAACAGCTATCCTGCCATGTCCGATAAAAATATATACATGGTTTCGGAAACCCGTGTATCCCCCATCAAGGAGATACCGACCTGGGTAGGGGATGTCTGCCGACTGGCATACAAACCAAGAACAGAAGGTTTCTTCACCGAAGAAGACGGATGGATTGAAATAGGCCATGCAGGACCGGAAGAAACAGGATTCCCAAGAAATCACAATCCGGGTATCCTGACGGATACGAAAGGTTACATGCTTAATGACGATGAACTGGTGATGTACTTCACTCCCGCCATGACAGGCGAAAACTGGCTATGGTCATACGACCTGTATTCGGCTACGTTTAATCTCAAAAACTATTTCAAATGAATAAAACAATCCTGCAAATAGTATGCATTGCTCTTATTCTTGCCTTCCCCTGTGGGAAGGCATCAGGGCAATACAAAAAGATTCCCGTAGTAGTAATCACCGACTTATATCATCCGTATCAGGACCCGGGAGATAACATGGACCTCATTATGGGCTTCGGACTGCCCGATGTAGACCTGAAAGCCGTCTTATTGGACATCACAGACGCATTCAGGAAAGATACCGCCGACCATCCCACCCTGTGGAAAGACCCGCGTGGTCCGAGGGAAGCCGGAATTATCCCTGTGGAACAATTAAGTTATATCTTCAACAAAAGGATACCTTATGGCATTGGTCCGCTATCCATGATGAAATCGGAAGAAGACCGGATGGAGTATCTGCCAGGCTATGAGCAGGAGGCAATCGATATACTGCTGGAAGTTCTGAAAAAGAGCAAAGAACCCGTAGAAGTATTGTCATTCGGTTCGGCAAGAATACTGGCAGTTGCCTACAATCGTGCCCCCAAGCTGATGAAACAGAAGATACACAAAATTCATCTGAGTGCCGGGACAGCAAGCAAGAACCATGAATTGGGAAGCGATGCCGGGGCAAATGCTATTCCGGGCGGTGAGTGGAATGTAGCACTGGACGTGTTCGCTTTCAACAGAATATTGAAATCAGATTTACCCGTAGCCATCTATCCATGTGCAGGCAAAGACGGAGGCTTCGTAAAAGACTGTAACAATACCTACTGGAAACTACCCGATATGGATTTTATCCGAAAGATGAATCCCCAATTGCAACGGTATCTTGATTTTGCTTTCACCCAGAAACTGCAATATGACTTCCTCCGTGCCATGAATGCCGACTATCCGGTTGATATAGACCTCAACCGCTACCCCCGTCCGTTCCACGTATGGGAAAGTGCCATCTGGCTGAAAGCAACACAAAGGGAGATCATTTGCACTCCCACCGGAGAATACCGCCTCGTCAAAGAAGGGAAAAGCAACAAAGGCGACCGCATTGTAGCAAATGAACTGCGCCGCTGTAACCTTGATGAGATAAGAGACGACGGACGATTCCAGTTTTCATACACCGATAAGTCTTCCGATAAAGAGATTTACTATCGTCCGGACCTTGACGAGAACGAGAAAGCACTCCAACAAGTGATTCCCGAACTCTATATATCTATTTCACCCAGTCACTAATTTTTTAAATATACCGTCATGAGAAAGAGCAAACTTTATTTGATTGGCTTGTTAGTATTGGCTCTATCAAGCTGCACTTCCAAGAAACAACAAACTGCGGAAGTCACCCCGAATGTACCCAAAATTATTCTGGAAACGGATATAGGTAACGACGTGGACGATGCACTGGCACTGGATATGCTTTACAAGTATCTGGACGCAGGAGATATCGACTTATTAGGCATCACCATCAACAAAGAAGGAACCTATCCGGCCGAATACACCGACATCATGAATACCTGGTACGGCTATCCTCAAATTCCTATCGGAATCATACACAACGGAGCCGACTGTGAGAACGATGCTACAAACTATGCCAAAGCCGTATGCCTCATCCAGAAGGATAACGGTGAACCGGCTTTCAAGCGCTCACTGAAAGGTGACTATAACCAACTGCCGGAAGCACCTGCCCTCTATCGTAAGCTATTGGCACAGCAACCGGACAGTTCCGTTACCATCATCTCCGTAGGTTTCTCCACGAACCTTGCACGCCTGTTGGATACTCCGGCTGACGATGTATCTCCGCTGACAGGAAAAGAGCTTGTTGCCCAAAAAGTAAAACTGCTGTGTACCATGGCAGGCTGTTTCAACAATCCCAACCTGTTTGAATATAATGTAGTGAAAGACATTCCGGCGGCAAAGAAGATATTCTCCGAATGGCCTACCACACTGGTGACCTCTCCTTTCGAAGTAGGTATCGCCATCAACTATCCCGGCAGCAGCATTGAAAACGATTTCGGATGGGCTCCTATGCACCCAATGGTAGAAGCATATAAAAGCTACCAGCAGATGCCTTACGACCGTCCTACATGGGACCTGACTTCCGTATTGTATTCTGTTGAAGGTCCGTCCTATTTCAACGTTTCTCCGGCAGGTAAAATAAACGTAACGGACCAAGGTGCTACTGAATTTACTCCCGATGCCGCAGGAAACCGTTACTACCTGACAGTAGATTCCATTCAGGCTGAGAATATCAAACAACATTTCGTCCAGTTACTGACCAAGCAACCGGCTCACTTCAATAAATAATAAGCATTATGACTAAATATCTATTGGGTTTCATAAGTTTATGGCTCATGTGTTCCTGCTCGGACACCGACCCCGGAGAAACCCCTCCGATAGACCCTCCAACACCTACACCTACCGTAACCATCACAAAACCGGAATTCGTATTCGGTTTCCAAGGCCAAAGCAAGTACTCTTACTGCCCAAGTGCCTTGAAACAAGCTGATGGGACAGTTCACCTATACTTCTGCGGCAATCCGGAAAACCTGATCATGGTCGATAATATCTTCCATATCAAGATCAACCCGGATGGTACACAGACTGCTGCCAAAAGTGTATTGCAGCCTGGTGTATCAGGTTCATGGGACGATCACCATACCTGTGACCCTTCTGTTATCGAAGGTAGCTTCACTTGGAAGAATACTACCTACAAGTATGCCATGTTCTTCCTGAGTAATATGTACGGGGTATATTACAATGAAATCGGTGTCGCGTTCAGCAACGACCTTGATGCAGATAGCTGGGTGAAGTATCCGCAACAGATTGTGAAGAAAACATGGTCGAGCGAAGGTGACCAGGAAATAGGTGGAGGCGGTAAGTCATGGGGAGTAGGCCAGCCTTCTGTCGTATCTTTGGACGGAAAAGGTAAGCTACTGCTGACATATACCGTAGGTGATATCGGTGGTACACGCATCGTCTGGGCCGAAGCAGATTTTAGTAATATGGATACATATTCCATCAGTACCCCGCAAACAATTGTACAGACAGGTTTAAAAGCCATTGACAACCAGTCACAGGATTATACCTGCAACTCGGAATTTGCAATTGACAAGGATGCGGATAAAATCGTCATGATACGTCCGGTACAGCCTATGCCCAGTGATTATCCCAATTACCTGACTTCTTCATTGGAAATAGACTACATGAACCTTTCTGACTTCACCAATCAAAGAGGTAGCTGGACACCGATTTACCGGATCACCCCGAATGATACCGGCTATCCAAGAAACCACAATGCCACTTTGCTGAGGGATAATTTCGGCCACTTACAAGACTGGGAAGAACCGGAATTCTATTTTACGGTCAGCAAGGCAGCCCCCGATGTACAACCTTCGGGCAGCAGCCATGCGGAATGGACGTACCATATCTGGAAAAGCAAAGTAATAAAGTAACAATCTGAAAGCAAAGATGATTTTACAGGTCCATGACGAACTGAATTTCAGCGTTCCCGAGGCAGAAAAAGAGATTATACAGAAAATTGTAATCGAAGAGATGGAACGGGCATATCGCATGCTGGTACCCCTGAAAGCCGATTGCGGTTGGGGAAAGAACTGGTTGGAAGCACACTGATCCGGTCTATAACTTTATTTAACTTACAATCAGAAAGCAACAGAAGTAATCGCTTTAAAATACAATTTGCTCACCAGAATATCCGGCATCCTCACTGCCGGATATTTTTTATTAATCAATCTTTCCAAAAAGAAAGCATATCCCCTCCGTACAATCTGACATATTGATAAAATAAATCCCTATTATTTTATTTATGTCAATTTATTACGTACATTTGCAGCGTAATCAATGACATATTGATAGAAAATAGCAAGTACAACTCTAAAAACATAAAGCCATGAAAACTTTAAAAACTTTGATTTTATTCTCTTTTCTTTTTGTGTGTGGAATGAGCGCATCGGCAGACAACAAAAGTAACCTTATTTACAATTCGGAAGAAGTGAATGGAGTGAAGGTTGCTGAAACAGTTTATAAGATGGACGGCAGCACGCTTGCCAACTATATGAAGTACAATTATAAGTACGACGACCAGAACCGCATGACAGAAAACGAGGCACTGAAATGGAATGCCGTAAAGAATACATGGACCAATGATATGTGTATCCGTTATGCTTATCAGGGTAAATCGGTTACCACCACCTATTATAAATGGAACAACAAAAAGAATACATACATCCTCATCCCTGAGATGACGGTGACAATGGACAACCCTAACATGTAATCTATTCATTCTCTCTTAAATACACTTTAGTTGCTAACAATAACCCAAAACCTTTCTATAAACTAAAGAGCCGGAATACAAATGTATTCCGGCTCTTTTTGTATTTCCGCCTTCATAAGAGAGAAACGGCAGGCTTTGTGAAATTAGGATGGTGGTGCCATAACAAGTGCATCGCACTCTATAAATAAAGGATAAATTCGCCGCATACCGTCTTGTACGGCACAACGATTTTCTCCCTTTGGTTTATTTCAGATTTTCATTGAAGAAACTTTCTATCTTATTGAAAGGGATTACGCTAAGTCCATCATACAAATCTGTATGGTTTGCGCCTGCGACAACGACAAACTCCTTATTATCGCCTTTCAAAAGGGCATACGTATCTTTACCGAAATAGAACGAATGCGCTTTGTCGCCATGTACAATCATCACCGCGCTTTCCAATTCATCGGCATAGTCAAAGAATTTGAAATTAAGAAAAGGAAGATTGGAGGTAACGTTCCAGCCGTTATTTGAATTGAGCGAACGTTTATGATAGCCACGTGGAGTTTTGTAGTAAGCGTAATAGTCTTTCACGAACCGGGGCGCATCGTCAGGGAGAGGACTGACAACTCCACCTCCCGATTTGTAAAAGCCGCTCTTATAATCTTCGGTACGTTGCGCAACCATAGCCGCACGTTTGAAATTGCGTTGTTCTGCCGTGTTTTCAGAGTCAAAATATCCGTTGGCATTTACGCGTGTCATGTCATACATGGTAGATGCCACAGTAGCTTTTATGCGTGGGTCGTTGATAGCTGCCTGTATAGCTATTCCTCCCCAACCGCAGATACCTAAGATACCGATTTTTTCGGAATCTACATCCTCACGGTTCATCAGGCAATCAACGGCTGCGCTAAAATCTTCCGTGTTAATATCGGGAGAAGCCACATAGCGCGGTTCTCCTCCGCTTTCTCCGGTATATGAGGGATCAAAAGCGATGGTAAGGAAACCTCTTTCGGCAAGCTGTTGGGCATACAATCCGGAAGACTGTTCTTTGACAGCTCCGAACGGTCCGCTGACAGCGATTGCCGGAAGTTTCCCTGAGGCATTTACGGGCGTGTAAAGGTCTGCCGCCAGCGTGATGCCATAACGATTATGGAAAGTTATCTTACTATGGTTTACTTTCTCGCTTTTGGGAAAAGTCTTGTCCCATTCTGAAGTCAGATTAAGTGCATTCATTTGATTGGCAGAATTTGTCTCATCGTTTGTTCTGTTACTATTACATCCCATAAGCATACAGGAACTTATGAAGGAGGTAATAACTGCCGATTTGAAGATTTTGGTATTCATTGTTAGTCGGATTTTATGTTATCAAAGCATGTCCGAATTGCCACCACGACGGGGACTGCTGGACTTTTGAATACAAAAGTAGCGGAAAGCATATCATGGCAGGGTAGATAAATTACGGATATTATAACCCAAATTACATATTCGAAGGAAAGATTACCGTAAATCTGTGGTTGAGGTTATATTATCTGCTATCCGGGTTATGGCTGAATCCATATAAATCACTAATTTTGTATTCTCGAGCAAGAATATAAAAACATGATACCCCAGACACTTATCCGCTACATCGAAACAGAAATCATTCCCCGATATGAACACTTTGACAAGGCTCATAACCTCTCGCATGTACAGACAGTGATCGACGAAAGCCTCGCTCTCGCCAAACTCTACCCCCAAGCGGACGAACGTCTTGTCTACACCATAGCGGCCTATCACGACACGGGACTGTGCCGCGACCGTGCCACGCATCACCTCGTTTCGGGAGAAATCATAGCGGCAGACGCCAACCTTCTGCAATGGTTCGACAAAGCAGAGATAAAGATTATGCGTGAAGCCGTAGAAGACCACCGGGCATCCACCGACCATGAGCCACGCAGCATCTACGGTAAAATCGTAGCCGAAGCCGACCGCATCATCGACGCTGACATCACCCTGCGCCGTACCGTACAATACGGATTGAAACAAAATCCTACGGCGGACGAAGCATGGCACTACCAACGTTTCTACAAACATCTGATGGAGAAATACGCTTCCGGCGGCTATCTGAAGCTCTGGTTTCCCGACTCAAAGAACGCCGGACGGCTGAAAGAGCTGCAAACCATCATAGCGGATGAGATACGCCTAAGAAGCATTTTTCACCAAATGTTCGAAGAAGAGAAAAGATAAAAGACTATCTTTGCAGCCAATTAGCTGAATAATAATTAAAAAACAAGATATACTTATGGCATTAAAAGCAGGTATAGTGGGACTGCCCAACGTAGGGAAATCCACTCTTTTCAACTGCCTGTCCAGCGCAAAAGCACAGGCGGCAAACTTTCCTTTTTGTACCATCGACGCCCAAATGGGACAGGTATCCGTACCCGACGAGCGACTGACCAAACTCGCCGAAATCGTTCATCCGGGACGTATCGTACCCGCCGTATGCGATATTGTCGATATTGCCGGACTGGTGAAAGGCGCCAGCAAAGGTGAAGGACTGGGTAATCAGTTTCTAGGCAACATCCGCGAGTGCGACGCCATCATCCACGTACTGCGCTGCTTCGACAACGGCAATATCGTACACGTGGACGGTAGCGTAGACCCTGTACGCGACAAGGAAATCATCGATACCGAACTCCAGCTGAAAGACCTTGATACGGTGGAAAACCGCATCAAGCGCGTGGAAAAGATAGCCAAAGTAGGCGGAGACAAAATGGCGAAGGTAGAGTACGAACTCCTGCTCCGCTACAAAGACGCGCTGGAACAAGGACAGAGCGCCCGCACCGTAATACCTCAGAACGACGATGAAGAACAGTGCGCCAAGCAGATGTTCCTGCTCACAACGAAACCGGTGCTCTACGTCTGCAACGTGGACGACACCAGCGCCGCCGACGGCAACCAATACGTAGAGCAAGTGCGCGAAGCCATCAAAGGCGAAGACGCCGAGCTCATCATCATCTCCGCACAGACCGAGGCCGACATTGCCGAACTGGAAACTTACGAAGAAAAGCAAATGTTCCTCGAAGACCTCGGCCTGAAAGAAAGCGGCTGCAACAGACTGATTAAAGCCATCTACAGCCTGCTGAACCTCGAAACGTTCATCACCGCCGGCGAAATGGAAGTAAAAGCATGGACCTATCGCAAAGGCTGGAAAGCCCCGCAATGCGCCGGCGTTATCCACACCGACTTTGAGAAAGGTTTTATCCGCGCGGAAGTCATCAAGTACGAAGACTACATCAAATACGGCAGTGAAGCCGCCGTGCGCGAAGCCGGAAAACTAGGTGTGGAAGGCAAGGAATATGTAGTGCAGGACGGAGACATCATGCACTTCCGATTCAACGTATAAAGACATGAGCCAGACTAATACACTACAAATGACAAATAACAATCTGAAGTACCTCATCGCAGGCACAGGCGGCGTGGGCGGAAGCATTGCAGGTTTCCTCGCATTGGCAGGAAAAGACGTTACTTGCATCGCACGCGGCGAGCACCTTGCCGCTATACGCGAGTACGGCCTGCGGTTACATTCCGACTTAAAAGGCGAGCAAACCCTGAAGATACCCGCTTATACCGCGGAGGAATACGCCGCTCTCGCTTCCTCGTCAGCCGACTGCAAGGCAGACGTTATCTTCGTATGCGTCAAAGGCTATTCCGTAGACTCCATTACGGAACTAATCAAACGCGCCGCACACAAAGATACGGTGGTAATCCCCATTCTGAACGTCTACGGCACAGGGCCTCGCATCCAGCGGCTGGTTCCCGGCGTTACGGTACTGGACGGTTGCATCTACATCGTAGGATTCGTTTCCGGCAAAGGCGAAATCACACAGATGGGAAAAATATTCCGTTTGGTTTACGGAGCCCACAAAGACACCGTTGTTTCCCGTGAAACATTGGAAGCCATTCAACAAGACTTACAGGAAAGCGGCATCAAGGCGGAAATATCTCCCGACATCAACCGCGACACTTTCGTAAAATGGTCTTTCATCTCGGCTATGGCCGTAACCGGCGCTTATTACGACGTGCCTATGGGCGAAGTACAGAAACCCGGAAAAGTACGCGACACCTTCATCGGACTTTCACAGGAAAGCGCCGCACTGGGACGGAAACTGGGCATTGACTTCAAGGAAGACATCGTAGAGTACAACCTCAAGGTCATCGACAAACTTGCCCCCGAAAGCACCGCTTCCATGCAAAAAGACATGGCGCGCGGGCATCAAAGCGAAGTGCAGGGATTACTTTTCGACATGATTACGGCAGCAGAGGAACAGGGAATTGACATCCCCACATACAGAATGGTAGCGGAGAAATTCAAATAATTTTATACCTTCGCTTAATTATCCCATACTGTTTTTATCACTCGGAGCGTAGCGCGGAATCTCCTCTCCTGATGTAAGGGGAAACGGGAGAAAAAGAAAAAAGGTTCTTCGCTGCGCGCTGAATGACAGACAGCCTTGATATAAGCCGAATTTCAACATTTACTTACTAATTTTTACTACTTATGAATATGCTGACTCTCCTCTCCATCAACTGGAATCCCAACCCGGAACTGTTCAACCTTTTCGGCAGCCTTCCAATCCGATATTACGGCCTGTTATGGGTTGTCGGTATCGCTCTTGCCTACGTAATAGTACACCGCCAATACCGCGACCGGAAAATCGACGAAAAGACATTCGAGCCGCTGTTCTTCTACTGCTTCTTCGGCATCCTGATAGGAGCGAGATTAGGACACTGCCTGTTCTATCAGCCGGATTATTACCTGAACCATTTCTGGGAAATGATACTCCCCGTGAAGTTCCTTCCGGACGGCGGCTGGAAATGGACGGGATACGAAGGACTTGCCAGTCACGGCGGTACGCTGGGACTGATTATCGCCCTCTGGATGTACTGCCGCAAAACAAAGATGCACTATATGGACGTGCTGGACATGATAGCCGTGGCCACGCCTATCACCGCCTGCTTCATCCGCCTTGCCAACCTGATGAACTCCGAGATTATCGGCCAGCCGACCGATGTACCCTGGGCGTTCGTCTTTGAGCGGGTAGACATGCTGCCCCGCCATCCGGCGCAGCTTTACGAGGCAATCGCTTATTTCATCTTCTTCCTGGGCATGGTCTACCTATACAAGCGCGGGCAGCAGAAGCGGGAGAAAGCTTCCCTACCCTATCACCGCGGCTTCTTCTTCGGCCTTTGCCTGACAGAAATATTCGTATTCCGCTTCTTCATCGAGTTCCTGAAAGAAGACCAGGTGGATTTTGAAAGGACAATGGCGCTGAATATGGGACAATGGCTCAGTATTCCGTTCATACTTATCGGAGTTTACTTCATGTTCTTCTACGGCAAGAAAACGGCAGGAAAATAACATTCCCGCAACACTAAAAAAGTTTCAAGGCATGAAACCGACAGTTCCACCTGAGGAAACTGAAAGTTCCATGCCTTGAAACTTCTTGTTCCACCGGGCGAAACACTTTGTTCCCCACAGGGGAACACTTCGTTCCATCCTTTGAAACAGAATCTATATCGCAGGCTACTTTCCTTTGACTATCCGTTTAATGTCATTCAGCTTATTCAACGCTTCGAGCGGTGTCAGGTTGTTGACATCGAGATTCAGTATTTCGTCGCGTATCTGGCATAATATCGGGTCGTCAAGCTGGAAGAAGCTGAGCTGCATACCGCCACGCGTCTCTCCCACCTCGGCCATCGGCTTGCCCGATATACCTTGCTGACGATTATCCGTCTCAAGCTGCTTCAAGATATCGTCGGCGCGTTTCACAATACTTTTGGGCATACCGGCCATTTTGGCTACATGGATACCGAAGGAGTGCTCACTGCCGCCGCGTTCCAATTTGCGCAGGAAAATGACCTTATTGTCGACTTCCTTCACCGACACGTTATAGTTCTTGATACGCTTGAAGGACTTTTCCATCTCATTCAGCTCATGGTAGTGCGTGGCGAAGAGCGTGCGCGCCTTGGCGCGCGGATGTTCGTGGATATACTCCA
This sequence comes from Bacteroides sp. 44_46, assembly GCF_001915465.1. NCBI lineage: Bacteria > Pseudomonadati > Bacteroidota > Bacteroidia > Bacteroidales > Bacteroidaceae > Bacteroides > Bacteroides sp. 44_46. The sequence continues at coordinate 55,903 of NZ_MNQO01000018.1, forward strand.
CAATGGCCCACGCAATGGAAATACCGTCGTAAGTAGAAGTACCGCGCCCCAATTCGTCGAAGAGCACCAGACTGCGGGAAGAAAGGTTGTTCAATATGTCCGCCGCCTCGTTCATCTCCACCATAAACGTAGACTCGCCTACGGAGATATTGTCGCTGGCTCCCACACGGGTAAATATCTTGTCCACCAAACCGATATGCGCGCTTTCGGCCGGAACGAAGCTGCCGATTTGCGCCATAAGCGTAATCAAAGCGGTCTGACGGAGCAACGCCGACTTACCCGCCATATTGGGACCGGTGATGACGATTATCTGCTGCGTGCTGCTGTCCAGCATTACATCGTTCGCTATGTACTTCTCGCCTATCGGAAGCTGCTTCTCGATGACCGGATGACGTCCCTGGCGTATTTCCAGCACCTCGTCGTCGGAGATTACGGGACGGATATAATTGTTTTCGCGGGCCGCGGTGGCAAAGGAAAGCAGACAGTCTAGACGCGCTATCTGGTTCGCGTCAATCTGAATGGCGGAAATGAACTCGTTCAGCGATTGTACCAGCTCTGTGTAAAGCTGTGTTTCCAGTACCAGTATTTTGTCCTCAGCGCCGAGTATCTTCTCTTCGTACTCTTTCAATTCCTGCGTAATGTAGCGTTCGGCATTGACCAGCGTCTGCTTGCGAATCCATTCTTGCGGCACTTTATCTTTGTGCACATTGCGCACTTCGATATAGTAACCGAACACATTGTTATAACCTATCTTCAAGCTGGGAATCCCCGTCTGTTCGCTCTCCCGCTGCTGTACCTTCAAAAGATAGTCCTTACCGGAATAAGCTATCTGACGCAACTCGTCCAGCTCGGCATTCACGCCGGATTTTATCACGCCGCCTTTATTGATGAGCAACGGGGGATCGTTGTTGATTTCCTTATCGATGCGGTCACGAATGGCGCGGCAGATGTCCAGTTGCCCGCCAATGTGGTTCAGACTGGCGTTATCGGCATCCATACAGGCTTCCTTAATAGGCTCGATTGCCTGCAAGGCTACTTTCAAGGCAACCACCTCACGAGGAGAGACACGCCCCACGGCTACTTTGGAGATGATACGTTCCAGGTCACCTATCAAATGCAACTGCTCTTCAATCAGTTCCTTGAAGTCGGGTTGGCGGAAGAAATACTCCACTACGTTCAATCGCTCATTAATAGGCTGCACATCTTTCAGGGGGAACACCATCCAGCGCTTCAACAGACGGGCTCCCATCGGACTGATAGTTTTGTCTATCACGTTCAACAGGCTGCTGCCGCCGTCGTTCATACTGCCCATCAGCTCCAGGCTGCGCACCGTAAACTTATCCAGGCGGACGTATTTGTCTTCTTCTATGCGCGCCAGCGAAGTGATATGCCCTATCTGCGTATGCTGCGTCAGAATGAGGTACTGCAAGACAGCCCCCGAAGCAATGATACCGTTCTTGAGGTGTTCCACGCCGAATCCTTTCAAATTCTTTACTTCAAAGTGTTTCAGCAGCTTCTCGCGGGCGGTGGTTTCCGTAAATACCCAGTCTTCCAGCTCGAATGTAAAGAACTTGCTGCCGAAGTTACCCTCAAACATTCCCCGACGGCCACGTTCAAAAAGCACTTCTTTCGGAGCAAAGTTATTCAACAGCTTGTCCACATAGTCGAAAGGCCCTTCGGCGGTCAGGAACTCACCCGTAGAGATGTCCAGAAATGCCACGCCGCAAGCGCCTTTACCGAAGTGAACGGCGGCAAGGAAGTTGTTTTCCCGGTAATTCAGTACGTTGTCGTTAATGGACACGCCCGGTGTTACCAACTCGGTGATACCGCGTTTCACCAGTTTCTTGGTGAGCTTCGGGTCTTCCAGCTGGTCGCAAATGGCTACGCGCTTGCCTGCACGTATCAGCTTGGGCAGATACGTATCGAGCGCATGATGAGGAAAACCGGCCATTTCAATCGTTTTCCCTTTGCCATTGGCACGCTTTGTCAGGGTAATGCCTAAGATTTCAGAAGCTACAATAGCATCGGTGGAATAAGTCTCATAGAAGTCGCCACAACGAAACAGCATGACGGCATCGGGATGTTTCGCCTTCAAGTCAAGGAACTGTTTCATCATCGGGGTAAGGACAATATCTTCGTTCACAGCGGTATCTGTTTAGAGTTTTAATGTAATTTGATTAAGCAGGACAAAGATAATCCTTTTTTAGAAAATACGTATGTAGAGGGTTTAAATCCTTAGTAAGCCTTAACAAAGTGGGTATTTTTGCTAAAACGTGTTATAAAACACACTTTTTTATTTGTTTTATTTGGAGATTTCCCAAAAGTCCGTACCTTTGCAATGTGTTTTTCATAGTATTAGATTTAAGGTTAACAAAGGTTGGAGTACAGCGGTACTCCTTTTTTTATGCCTGTATGTTTCATTTCACACTTGCCAGCATCAAAGTAGCGTCATTGTGATTCAGTTCGTAAACGCTGGTTTCAATATTATCATTGTAAGCATTGTCCTTGGAGTTCCAACGGGCATAGCTCAAAGAAACCTCATCACCCGTATATTCGATATCCAGCTTGAAGTAAGGAACCCACGCTTCTTTTACACTGTCCCATTTGGAAGCTTCTTTGCTGATTACACGATTCTCATTGTCATAGCCATAAGTATAACGCAGGTGACGGAATAAATAACCATCCTCATTACGGAAGATTGTCCGGGCTGTTACCAGTTCGCCGCTCATTTCTTCGTTCTTTACGTAATCCGTAGGATTCATTGCATTCGCAGAGAAGTTTAATACGCTTGCCATTACTACCGCTACCATTACCACTGCCTTAAGAATTACATTTGTCTTCATAATCGTTATGTTTTTATTGTTATTATTAGTTTGAGTTATTCAGGCTTTCTTTGCCGAGCGCCTTCGGCTATATATAGTCAATTGCTGTGCCAAACTTATAAACGACTGATAATCAACGATTATCTAAAACAAAGCTGTGTTCATTTCCGAACAACTGTCCGCGCAAAAGCGAACATTATAAAAAATGCAACTGCCGAAAAATATCTTTCGACAATAGCGTATTCAAAAACAGATTTGAAGTTATCTATTCGAAAGAATAGATAACTTCAACTTTAACTCCTGTGGAGCATTTTATGGCAGGAACCTCGACCGTAGTACATCTTTTATCTTTGTCATAAACATACGATACAGCAGTATTACCGTTCACCTTTACGGATACGGGTGCGGCAGTATCAAATATCCGCAACGTATATGAACGTACAGACGCGCCACCCTTATAATTACCCCGACGTGCAGAAATAATATACTTACCTCTATTTCCATCAGCTATTTGTTTCAGAGCTGTTGTAGAGTACATAGTGGCATAATCACTATTATTTCCACTGTCTTCATATAAAGAACTTTCACCATCAGAACCGGCTACAATATTCAGGATTAGATTATCCGGACGTTCGGTAACATTCATTACAGTAGGAGGGTTGTAGGGTATGATAGCCCCTTGTCTGAAAAAATAGGGTATTTGCTCGTGTGTGAAATTCATAACCTTTTTACACGGTCCCTCAATAAGTTCATTGGTAGATACGCTCCACCATTTTCCTTCAGGAAACCAGATTTCCTTGGCACTGATACCCTCAACAGCAGCTTCAGTGATAGGAACTACAAGGATATCATCACCGAAAAAATACTCGTTCTCATAAACATAAGCTTCCTCACTCTCCGGATATTCATAATACAGAGGACGGCAAACAGATATACCGGTATCATAAGCTTTACGGGCCATAGTGTAGAGATAGGGAAAAAGCGAGTAGCGAAGCCGTACCGCCTCAAGCATCGTCGGAAAATTATCAAATTTCCAAATTCGACGTTCTATGCGTGCATCGTTTGTCGCATGCGTACGGAAAATCGGTGTAAACACTCCGAATTGTATCCAACGAAGTACAAGTTCCGGATCATTTACAATACTCTCATCTGTGAATGCATGTCCGCCAAGATCGTGCCCCCAATAGCCATACCCTACATTCGAAGCTGTAGCCGTAAAATAAGGTTGGAAGCCAAGAGTCTGAAAGTTTATAAGAGCATCGCCCGAAAAACCAATCTGATAACGATGGCTGCCCAAGCCTCCCCAACGGTGGAAAATTACAGGTCTGCGGTCTGTACGTTTTCTCACCATATCGTTAAAGAATATATGATTGCACCAGAATGTTTCACTCAATCCGTAAGTATCATTGCTTGTAAGATGTTGCTGCCAGTCAATCCACCAGAAGTCAACTCCCTCACTTTCGTGATTACGGATGATATTTTTAAAGAATGATTTTGTAAAATCCGTATAGTCAATGCTCCAAGAGATATTATCTTTTTTGTCGTTAAGATACTTACCGTTAAGTTCCGAGTTCATTGCCGCGAAATAGACAGGCGATTCATTCTTGTTTATACCGTCGGCAGGATGAAGATTAAGGGCAATCTTAAAATTATTATCATGAATATCCCGGAGCAAGCCCTTAGGATTCGGAATCAGATTGGTATTCCACGACCATCCTGTCCAACCACCTTTATCTCCGGATTGTCCATTTCCTACGTTCCAGTGCCAATCCATATCCAGAATCATTACATCGGCAGGAATCTTATTATCCTTGATTTCAGACATAATCCGGCGGTAGTCATCTGCCGAATAAGCAGAGTATTTGCTATACCAATATCCGAATACATAATCGGGCGGCAATGGTATCTTACCCGCAATTTTAGTGTAGTCGGAAATAGCTTTCTTATAATCATTACCATAACCCAGATAATAGATGTCAAGAGCATCCGTATCGGAGCGTTCCGCCCACCAGTCAAACTCCATATCCGCATTGGGCCGGAGAGCATAAGAACGCCCACCGTCAGAGCGTATGGCAGCCCATGAATCGTCTATGACAGCCCATCCGGAACGTGATATCAATCCGTTCTCCATTTCGGCACGCTTATTATCTCCATTACTTCCGTCAAGAGTGCGGCAGGTACCTTTAAGATTCAACGAATCTGATTTACCGGGATACCACACAGACTCACATCCATTGTTATCGATAGTTATGGTCAGATTTTCAGGAGACGCAGGAGTTGTCACCGGATTTGTACTTTTGCGATATCTCAACCTTACCTTATCGGTAACTATATACAAATACGTATTGTCTTCCCTCTTCCTGAAACGTGGCACCTTCAGTCTACGATTGGTTACGGTAAACGTAGCTTGGTCCTCAAATATACCTTTAGCACTGTATTCAATGCGAATCATCTCCGGTGTAAGAACAGTGAAGCGCGCTTTTCCGCAAATCACCACCGCTTCAGGATTGGCAACCGGATTATTATCGGACGCTGAAGTCTTTGCGGTTGCCAGCATTAGTAGGGCAACCAAACAAATAATTGTTTTCCCCTTTTTAAAATTCAAAAGAAACCCTTGCAACAAGGGTTTCTTTTGAGAAGAAGATTTCTTAAATCCATTCATTGGGCATTCAATGTTTCAATTAAAATATTATTTCAGATTCTTCACTCCTTTCATTGCAGCCTTATCCGTAACTTCCATGATACTGATAGCATAACCGCCACCCGGCGCTGCTTTCATTTTCAATACAGATTTGGCCGACACAATTCCTTTCCGAATGGTATAAGCTTGAGGATTAGTTCGATAATGGGCATCCTTACTGTCTTCATAGACAATGGCAATATACTTCTTATCCTTATCAAGGAAGTCCAACTTCAATGCTGAAATATGACCGTCCTCGTTACTGGTGCAGCCTACAAACCAATTATCCGTTCCCTTAGCCTTACGGGCAACCACAATATAACGTCCCGGTTCGGCTTCAAGATAACGGCTTTCATCCCAATCTACCGCTACATCCTTGATGAACTGAAAAGCATCCATAAAACGTTCGTAATTCTCCGGAAGGTCGGCAGCCATTTGCAAAGGGCTATACATAGTGACATACAATGCCAGTTGACGCGCAAGAGTGGAGTTTACATGAGAATGACTGTTGGGATTCAATTTATTCATATCCATTTCGAAAATACCAGGGGTATAATCCATCGGGCCGCCTTGCAGACGAGTAAACGGAAGCACAGTGGTATGAAAAGGTTTGTTACCGGCAAAAGCCTCGTATTCCGTACCTCTGGCAGACTCATTACCAATCAGGTTTGGATACGTGCGACAAAGTCCCGTAGGACGTACTGCCTCATGGGCATTAACCATGATACGATGCTTCGCAGCTTCAGTCACAGCATACAGATAATGATTATTAAGCCACTGTCCGTAATGATGTTCTCCGCGGGGAATCATATTCCCCACATAACCACTCTTGACCGAGTTATATCCATATTTATTCATCAGCTGATAAGCCGCTTCCATATGCCGTTCGTAGTTACGTACAGAGGATGATGTTTCGTGGTGCATCATCAGTTTCACCCCTTTTGAATGAGCATATTCATTCAGCATTTTAATATCAAAATCGGGATAAGGAGTTTGGAAGTCGAAAACATAATCTTTAGAATTGCCAAACCAATCTTCCCAACCAATATTCCAGCCTTCCACCAATACTTGGTCGAAGCCATGTTCGGCGGCAAAATCAATATACTTCTTTACATTAGCATTGTTAGCCGGATGGACCCCGTTGGGTTTCACCCCGGTATAATCCGTTTCATCGAGTTTCACCGAAGGAATATCCCAAGTATACGCCCATGGCTTTCCACCGGCAATCATTTCCCACCACACACCGATGTACTTCACCGGCTTAATCCAAGAAGTATCTTCATATTTACAAGGCTCATTCAGGTTAAGAATAAGATTCGATGCCAATATCTTCCGTGCGTCGTCACTCACCATCACCGTACGCCAAGGAGTATGGCAAGGACTCTGCATATATGCTTTGTTTCCTACCGCATCCGGAGTCAGCCATGATTCGAATATTAAATTCTTATCATCCAGATTAAGATGCATGCATGAATAATCAACCAACGCAGCCTCGTGCAAATTGATATAAAGTCCTTCGGCCGTTTTCATCTGAAGGGAAGTCTGCACACCGGTAGGCGAGAAAACAGTCTGCGAAGCATTACCGCTGACAGCGCCTTGCAGCAACCCGCGGATTTCGGAAAGTTTAGACTCCGTATAATCATATTCTTGTGTATCATAATCTCCCGGAATCCACCATGCAGTATGGTCACCGCTCATGGCAAACTGCGAATGCTCCTCCCTGACAACGAAATAGACTAAATTCCTCTGCTGAGGGAATTCGTAACGAAAGCCTATCCCATCGTCGTACACGCGGAAACGAAGATTCATAAAACGGCCGGTCGATGTTTGCTTCAGTTCCACCAGCAGTTCGTTATAATGATTACGTATATCCTTATTCTCTCCCCACACCGGTTGCCAAGTTTCATCGAACGAAGATGTAGAGGTATTTACTACTTCAAATCCCTCCTGCAAGCTTTCCTGCCCGTTCAGTTCAAGGCCCAAGGTACTGGGATTGATAACCTGAGATTTCTTGTATTGTAAAGAATAAGAGGGTTTGCCTTTTTCTTGCAGTTCAAAAGAAAGATGGACATTATTGTCCGGAGAAACCTGTTGGTAAACCTTGGTAGCATTCTGCGCTTGCACCGTCAGTGCCATAAACAACGCACAAGTTACCAATACTATCATTTGAAAAGTTTGTTTCATATTCAAAAGTACCTGTTTAAGTAAATAATAAATAAATCTGTATGATTTATCTGAATTCATATCACTAACTGACAGTTTGTATAACCTATGTCTATTCCTTGATTATACCTCCCCGCCCCTTTACTATATGAGCCTTTATTAAAAGGCTTTTAATAGTACAAAAAATATCCTCATTCATAGATTATTCCGTTAATATAGACATGTATTTATGAATGAGGATATAAGCTTTTTATAAAATCCTGAAAACTGTTATTTCACCCTGTTGATTCAGTTGTTGCTGATTATAATTTCTCTGCGGTTAATGTTACATTTTCCAATTCGGAAGTATTCAGAGTGAGTTTATAAGTACCGGTTTGGGCTTCAGTTACTTGCCATTTGTAATCTTTACCATTCTCCTGACGACAATCTACATTCATGTTACTTCCTGTTACAAATGGAGTATTTGCCTCAGGAGCATAATAATCATCATTAGTATTAGTATATTCTATTTTGGAGAGTATTTTAAAGTCACCCTCATGCAAGTTGATTATCAATTCATATTTATCGTTATCTATCTTTGTAAAATAGGGAGCTCTTTTCAAATCATAACCATTGTTTTGATTTTCACCCTCTTCCACTGATAAAACACTTCCAACCAAATAAACAACATCTAACTTTTCCACTTCTACTTTCATAGTTTCCACATTAACAGTGACAGTATATGTACCTTTTTCTTTTATCACCCACTTATTATCACGTTTAATGGATTCATTATCATAATATATCACAGGATATGCATTCATTTCCACATTTAATTCTACTTCTTTATTAGTTGTTCCATTCATATTAGGCATTAATTGTACATCTCCAATAATACTTTGTTGAAGGAGAGCAAATTTCATTTCTTGGTTATCATCTTTTACATTTCCTGTCCAAGTAAAGGTTTTCCCATCTTCGCTTTTCATCATTTCATACGGCCGTCCCCAATCCGTGAAACCACTTGCCAAGTATAATCTATCAAATTTCAATGTTCCAGGAACTATTATATTATCATCACTTATATCACCATCGTCCCAATTCTTAATGCTTACTCCTGTAATACTTACATTTATATTTCCTGAAGGAGTTGTTTCAAATTTAACTTTATAAGTATACTTCTTACCAGCTTCAAATGTAGTACTGTTACTAATCGTCGCATTAAATATTTTTTCATTCAATTGAAATGTCAATTTACGATCTTCTGCACTATTGTTTTCTTCATTGGGTAACACAATAGCTTCTGTAAAACGATAATTACTCAAATTCCAATATTTCATAACTATGTCTTTTTTTTCACTCCCATCAGCAATCAACAACTTATCATTCAAAATATCATACTGAATATCAGTATATTGATTGCCTATTGCAGCATATATACCATCGGTATTGACATCACCTTCTATTTCAAAAAAAAGTTTAGTCAAACGGTGTTTAAATCCAAGATTAATAATAGGAGTACTTTTACTTGCACCTTCTGCTTTTGCTGACATTAAATCTATACGTGGCTGCTCATCCTGATTAGCTAAATCCAACGATAATTTATTTTCAACTACATTTCCTTGCGGATAATAAGCCACTACATTCACAACATCATCACTTTCGGGAAAATAAGCCGTATTAGTTTCCCCGTCAGGAGAAAAATTACCATTGTTCTTATCAATTACTACATAACGATAATTACTTACATCACCTACTATGCTATTTTCTGCACTTACCATATACACACCGATAGCGTCCTTCTCATCCCAATGGTCATCTGCCGCACGTGTCATCAGCATATTGATATCACCATTTATTTGCAGTGGTACCCGTCTGCTATCCATTACCTGTTCGTCTATTTCATTGTTGCAACCTGCCATCATCAAAGCAGCCAGCATAACAAAACATGTGTTCTTTTTCATTGCTTAAGTCTTTAAAGTTCTTAATTATTTTAACCAATCTAAATCTCCTTTTTCTTCCACAACCCAATTTATGACATTACCGTTGAACCCACCTCTTCCTTCTATATCCAACGGCGTATTACCGCCTTCGTCAAGTTTAGACAATACTTCAGTAAGGTCGGTAGTTATTGTCTCAGTTGTTTCATCTTCTTTAGTTATCTCCACCGTCATTATCTGCCGCTGGGCTTTTTCTTGAGATACCCCCAATAGACGCACAGTACCTTTGAGCCGCATACTTGCCTCACCTTCTGCTACCGGTGACGCAGTAAAACTGACAGAAGCTTTAGCCACACTCAGCAGTTCACCGGTAGTTAGGTCTATACTCGAAACTACATTATCCAGCATACCTGTCACCGATTTAATACTCTCCACATCGGTATCCATTGTTATATTAACTTGACGTGTACGCTGTTGCATCTTTACAGTCAGCCGCAATGTATCTCCTGTCAAAGCAAGTAGTTCATCCTGTACTAAATCCTCCGAAACAGAAAATAAATCATCGGGATTACCTGTAACGACAGAACTTCCCTCACTCCTTGTAACGGCCGTATTCAGGGTAGCTATATTACCGTTAACACTAACTCCTTGCGGTTCATTATACGCCACCATGCCATAATCACTTGTGGAGAGCAATAAAAAACTATTTACATTACCGGTTACTTCCTGTGTCTCATTGCCTATACGCACCATATATTTCGCCGGTACTGCCGAAGAACATTCCGACCAATCTGCCGTAAGTTTTACCACAGTCCGCGCTTTCTTCATCGGTGCCGGTAATTCGTCTTCGGCACAACTGCCCATCACGCATAGTCCTGCCAAGAGAAGTAAAGCATTGAATTTACATAATCCTATTCGTCTCATTTTTCAATAAATATTAGTTGGTAAACTTTTCATTTTCCTTAACTCTGCTTTATCTTGCACTTCTATCAAACTAATGGCATAGCCTCCACCCGAAGCCGCCCTAAGTTTCAGTTTGGTTTTGGAAGTAGCAATCCCTTTGCGAATAACATAAGCCTGCGGATTTTTCTTCCAATCGGCATCTTTTGCATCGGCATAAACAGTAGCGATATACTTCTTACCGGGAATCAAAAAATCAAGTTTAAGATTGGATACATGTCCATTCTCATCGGCTGTACAGCCTACAAACCAATTATTTGTACCTTTGGCACGTCGTGCTACAGTGATATAATCACCCGGTTCGGCTTCCAAATACCTGCTTTCATCCCAATCTACCGCCACATCCTTGATAAACTGGAATGCATCTATAAAACGTTCGTAATTCTCAGGCAAATCCGCAGCCATTTGGAGCGGACTATACATAGTACAATACAAAGCCAATTGACGGGCCAGTGTAGTACGTGCCTGCTGATCCTTTTTATAACCGTTCTCGTAATAACTCAAATCTCCCTGAAAGATACCCGGAGTATAATCCATCGGTCCGCCCATTAAACGGGTAAAAGGTAAAATAGTAGTGTGATCCACCGGATTACCGCCCATTGATTCAAATTCGGTTCCACGGGCAGATTCCTGCGCCAACCAGTTTGGATAAGTACGGCACAACCCTGTAGGACGTACAGCTTCGTGACTGTTTACCATAATATTAAAATCCGCTGCGCGCTTTGCCACATGTATATAATGATTATTCATCCATTGCGAAGCATGATATTCGCAACGCGGAATTATAGGGCCTACATAACCCGTTTTTACTGCATTATAACCATGATTCACCATAAATTTGAAAGCATCATCCAATTGTCGTTCATAATCAGCGGCATTGGCAGACGTTTCATGCGTGCATCATTACACGCACCCCCTTTTCATGGGCATACCGTTGCAATTCATCTACATCGAAATCCGGATAGGGAGAAGTAAAACTAAACTGGCGATTTTTAGTATAAGCCGTCCAGTCTTCCCAACCTTCGTTCCATCCCTCCACCAATACGGCGGCAAAACCATGTTTGGCAGCAAAGTCAATATATCTTTTTACATTATCGGTATTGGCCGCATGACGCCCATTAGGAGTCAGTTTGCTATAATCGGTCACTCCCGGTTTTGCACGATTATAACTGCTGTATGCCCAATCTTTCCCTGTCCCGATAAACATCTCCCACCATACACCGATATATTTCATCGGCTTAATCCAAGATGTATCTGCATATCCGCAAGGCTCATTCAGATTCAGAATCAGCTTACTGGCAAGGATATTCCTTGCGTCATCACTTACTACCACTGTGCGCCAAGGCGAGAAGCAAGGGGTTTGCAAGAAACCTTTATCACCGTTTTTATCCGGTACCAAGCAGGCAGTCAAACAAAAAGACTTATCATTTACATTCAATTCCATAGCTGCGTAATCCACCAAAGCAGCTTCATGGATATTAATGTACAATCCGTTACTCCCTTTCAGCATCAGAGGCGTCTGTATTATCAAATCACCCGCCGATTTCGCTTCATACGACTTCATGGCCACGGATTGTTTAGGCATCTCTTCACGTATCTGAGAAAGAGGAGCTGTGGTGTAGGTAAACTCATTGGTGTCATAATCACCCGGCATACAAAAAGCCGTATAATCATGCGCCAAATTGAACTGAGTCAGTTCCTCATTGATAACGAACTTATTCAAAGTAGGTTGTTCGGGAAACTCATAACGAAATCCCAAACCATCATTAAAGAGACGAAAACGTATATTCAACGTGCGCCCGCTGAAACCTTGTTCCAAGGTAAGCAGCATTTCGTTATAATGGTTACGGATAAGCGATTGCTCACCCCATACCGGTTTCCACGATTCGTCCAATGAATCCGTCTGTACCGATTTCACACTGAAATCGTTCATTAATCCACGTTCATATTTAATATCCAATCCGAGACGACTCGGTGCAAGCACAGCTTTACCTTTGTAAGAAAGCTCGTAATAGGGAATTCCCCTTTCTACTCCTGTCTTCAGTAATAAATTACCGTCCGGTGAGGAAAGATTCTGCGCTTTCCCCACTGCTGCCAGAAGTAGAAATAACACTATATTAATTGTATTTTTCATATTTCTCTATCTATTCATAAGTGAGACAATCAGAGTTTGGTCAACCTCACAATCTTGCAGGCATGCGCCTCAAGTTCCACATTCAAGTTATCAGCTTCTCCTTCATCTGCATGTTTCCACAAGTCACGCACTTTCATCTTACCCTCAATACCTAAATCGGAGAATTTCACCGAACGAAACTGCTTGGAATCTTCGCGATTGAACAGGCCTATCACCCAGTCACCGTTTGTCATCTGTCCATACCATATCTGACTGTTCGTACTATTTAAAACATCGGATAAAGGTTTACCGGCAAAACCATCCTTATTCAAAGCCAGCATTTCTTCGTTCTGGCAAAACTTCAAATCTGAATTGGCAAAACTATCTCCCGGCACATCGGCAATCGCTACCGGACCACCCGCCATGAGTTGCAGAGAAATGACACTTTCCTTTTCCGCATCGGAACCGAATGTATTCAAGCGGATAAAGTCACCGTCCATAATCATTTTACCACGTCCGGAGTATTTAGACCAGTGCGTAAAGCCATCGAACATATTGCCACAACTGGGCCAATCTTCAAATACTTTGCCGCGATCGGAATTAGACACATGATGCCAGCCACCGCTCCACGTATCACCAACGATACGCGCCATATTACCATACTCGCGCTCCAGAGCCGCGTCCTCATGCATATTGGGCATTACCAACGAAGTAAATACACCGTATTTCTTTGCAGCCTTACAAATATATTGCAGAGCAAGCTTATAATTCTCTCGTCCGTACCCTTTACCTTTTATGGCATTCATACCGCGGTCGTATCCGTTTTCATAATAACAAAGAAAGTCCATACGGATAAAGTCCACACCAAGATTCTTATAATATTTAAAGAAGCCATCGATGTACTCCTCAGCGCCTTTATGACTTGCTACTACCCACCAGAAGCCATCGTCGGCATCAGGATAAAGTACATTATCTTCACCTTGCTTATAACGCAAATCCTTGAAAGTAATATTATCAGTACCCTCTATAATGGTTTCTTCCGGACCATGTATCCACAAAGGATTGTCATAGACACCCAATTTCAGTCCCTTAGCCTTGCACATTTCCGAAAGTTTCTTCAGTTTTACCGATCCGTATTTCGTCATATATCCCGTAGGATCGGGCTCGGAAGTACCATCCATCGCCATAAAACCATCCGTACAAATCATATTGTAACCATAAGGAAGCAGATTTTCCGCCACATAGTCGATTATATTCTGCCAGGAACCTTCAGACATATCAATAGCCTGTCCTTGCCCACCGGCATTGACCAATTCTTCATTTCTGCGCTCCAATTTCCAACAGTATTCATAGACACTCCAATAGAGAGGGGCGTTATAAGTATGTATTCCTTCCGTATCAGCGTCATCACCGGGAGTTATCACGGGATCATCGGGAATCATATCCGGTGTCCAACCTGTACCCTTATCCTCGCATCCTCCGAAAAAGAATGTCAATGCCATCAAAAACAGTTTCATATTCAAATTCTTTATCATATCATTATTTTTACCTGAATTTCTCAAACAAGACAATACTTGTTTTATTATACTTTCATTATTACTCAGATTTTGTCAGCCGTACAATCTTGCAAGAACGCCCGGGAATCTTATAACTCAAAGAAGCTTCAGCTTCCCCCTCATCCTGATGTTTCCACAAATCACGCACTTTTACTTTGCCCTCAATACCTATTTCAGAAAAATCGAGTGTACGGTCATATTCATTATCTTCTTTATTGAAAAAACCTACGATATAGTCTCCGTCGGACATCTGTCCGTACCATATTTGATTTTTTGCATTCCACAAATCATCCGACAAAGGTTTTCCTACAAATCCGTCTTTGTTCAAAGCCAGCAATTCTTCATTCTGATAAAACTTTAAATCACCGCTGACAATCGTATTATACTGATCGGCTACGGCAATCGGACCACCCGCCATCAGTTGCAAAGAAATCACGCTCTGTTTTTCACCTTCCGTATCAAATGTATTCAAACGGGTAAAATCAGCATCCAGCACTACCTTTCCCCTTCCCGCAATGTGCGACCAACTGATAAGGCCGGTAAACATATTAGAGGTAGACGGCCATCCATTGGGATTGAACCATGTAGGGCCATTGCTTGCAAAGTGTTGCCACCCGCCTTTCATTGTATCGGCATCTACCCGAATCATATTACCATATTTCTTCTCCAACTCCGCATCATTTTTCAGATTAGGCATCACAAGCGAAGTGAATACCTGATACTTTGTGGCGGCCTCGGAAATATACTTCAGCGCGAGTTCGTATTCTTCACGTCCATATCCTCTACCGGGCATTCCGCCGGCACCATCTGCCGTTTCAAACAGACAGAGGAAGTCCATACGGATAAACTCTACTCCTATTTTCTTATAATATTTAAAAAAGCCATCAATAAACTCCTTAGCACCTTTATGGCTGGGAACTATCCAAGTAAAGACATCCCCTTTATCCGGATAAAGAACATCATCTTTGGCGGAATTGTACACTAAACTCCCCACTGTAATACCTTCCGTACCTTTTACTACCGTTTCATACGAACAGTGTACCCATAACGGATTATCATAAACACCCAGTTTCAAACCTTTGGCCTTACATTTAGCTACTAAATCCGTCAGTTTTATACCGGCATAATGGGTCATATACCCACCCGGATCAATACCGGGATCGTTTGTCATTGACATAAAGCCGTCCGTACAAATCATACCGTAACCATAAGGCAGAAGATTCTCCGATACCCAATCAATATTCGCATCCCAAGTCACTTCAGGCATATTCGTATTACTACCGGCCTGTTCGGCTACCCAGGCATACTCATATACACTCCAATATAAAGGAGCGTTCAAACTGATAGGTGCATACACCTGTTCATCGTCATCATCATCATCAGACGGCAAATTCTCGTCAGGAATCATATCAGGCGTCCATCCGGTTCCTTCATCTTGGCATCCCCCAAAAAGGGATGCCACAATCAATAAAAATTGTATAATAAATATTTTTATCATAATTACCTGGTATTACGGTAGTTTTTCAAATTTAACTGTCATATCTATCACATTCAGAGATATCTTATATTTCCCGGCTTCATCCACTCTCCACTTATAGTCGTTCTCATCTGTATTATCAGGATAATTTTTACGTACCATTTTCAGGGCATTGGTAACTGAAGTACCATTTACCTCAGGCATCAAATAATCACACTCAAAACCTTCAGTATTACTCAGGGGAAATTTTATTTCTCCTGAGTCGAGATGTCCTTCCCATACAAACGTACCTTCCTTTTCATCCGGATTATACAGGAAAGCTATTTTAAATGGTGTATTCCATTTGGTTACAGTAGCGTCACCCGTCATCCAAACAGCTTTAATAGGGAGATTATCAGGTATTTCTATTTTCGGTTTCTTTTCAAATGTTATTTCCATCAGATAAGTATCCAAAATTATTTTATAACTGCCTGCCTGAGATTCCGTAATTTTCCATTGATAATCATGAGTTTCTACTTTTTCTTTCTCTACATACTCCATAGTATTATCACCGCCAGGCTCTGTATCATGCGTCTTCGGCATCAGATAAGGTATATTCCAATCCTCACGTAATTCCAACGGAAACTTTAAATGTCCTCCATATAAATCCCCTTCATAAACAAACTGTATATTATTAATTTTCGTCAATCCAACCGCATTCATAATAGTCCAACCTGCCGGAGTAGCATCACCTATCGCCCAAACTTTTTCATATTTATTTTCCGGATATTCACTTGCAATAGTTAATTTCTCCACATCGACAGTAATGAAATAATACCCTTCCGTATCTATGTGGAACAATGTTTCCGTACCATCATCCGTTTCATTATAAACCAATGTATTGTTATCGGCGCCTCTTGTATAAGAAGGTGTCAGACTTGTCCGGCTCTTTATGAACTTAAAGTCACCTTGCTTCAAATGTCCGCCCCATTCATATTTTTGTTCGGAAAGCACCTCATTCATTTTAAGCGCTTTAGTTGCATCCATCCCTTCAACGGCGCTACCTACAATGAAAAGATCTCTTGCCGCAATATAATAACCTGTCACCGAAAACTGCACCTTGGATATTTCCGGTTTCATATATACACTGCCTCCTGAAACTTCAGCTATGATTTCTGCCTCTAACATGGCGGTTTCTCCCGCTGTTACCTTCCACCCGCTCAATAAAGCGTTCATTTCCTTGTGCGTATAACTGATACTTTGTACACCTTCCGGAATTTCTACTTTTGCGATGGAAGTCTCAAAGTTATTATCGGCCATATCCATCTTAAAATAATATGTGAGTTTCGTTCCTTCTCCTCGATTGGCAGCACTTCCCCATGTAAAGGATATTGCTTCTTCATTACCCAAATCCTGATTCAATACCACATCACTCGAAGAAACTTTCAGTCCCATCGTGTCTTGTGGGGAATCCAAAGTTATCCGCTCCGTTTCATCTTGACAGCCCATAATTACGAAGGGTAATGTCATTAGAATATTTTTTATCGCATTCTTCATAATAATCAATTGCATTTTTAACCGTTAATTCCAATAAGGGCTTTGAACAAGTTTATCATTCTTATCTATTTCCGACTGATGGATAGGGAACCAATAATAGGCTTTCTTGTATACCCGTTTTAGATAAGGCGTACGTACATAGAAAGAAGAATTATCTTTTCCGCTGAAATTCATTCCGTAGAAATCACCGTTCAATACATTTTCCGCTTCTTTCCAACGGCGAAGATCATCATAACGGATTCCTTCACAGCTCAATTCCACACGACGTTCGGCACGAATCAACTTGCGCATTTCCGCCTGGTCGTTCAAATCAACATGAATAAAATTATCATCCGTAGCACCTGTGGTATACTGACGAATGCCCGCACGTTCACGAATTTTATTCAGATAGACCAAAATGTCTCCATTACCCGGATCGGATTCGTTCAATGCTTCCGCATAATTCAGATAAGCCTCGCCCAAGCGATAGACAATACCCGGACGATACTTATAAGTACCCTGTTTTACATTTAAGTCCGGAGAGATTTTTTTACGTATCAAATAACCATTTTGCGGAGCATCATGGGTATGCGGATTGTCGGCACTTCCATTGAAAAAATTAAATACACGCTTCTCCTGTGTGAAATAAGAGTTATTATAGCTCACCGTAACATAGAAACGAGGCTCACGATGACAATACATATTATAAGTATTTTTATTGCTTATCGCTCCTCCGTTCACTTCCGTATCCCACACTGTATTATCACGCGTTTCATCAGAAACAGAATAACCTGTTTCCACATATTCGGAATTATCATCATTGATAGGCAGACCGTTTTCCATAAAGAATGCATCCACCAACGACTGCGTAACGCCTAAGCCGCCGCTACCGCCACTGGCAGCCGGAGTAGCATGTTTTTCATATTCTCCATATTCCGAACCACCGGGACGTGCAAACAGAATTTCAGTATTTCCTTCGTCATATCTTGTCAGGAAAAGATTTTGATAAGACATAAACGGGTCTATTGTACCATCATCATTCTTCTCCGTATACAATTTATGTCCGGCAGCTTCAGCGGCATCAATCAATTCTTTACAAGCCTGCGCCGCATACGCCCATTTAGTCTTGTCGGCAGTAGTACTGAAAAGATTCTCGCCGTCCTTATTCTTATGATTTGCATAATCAGGATTTCCATTTACCAACGGACTGGCGGCAAAAAGTAACATACGGGCACGTACTGCAAGACACATGATAGAAGTAGCGCGGCCGTATTTACGTGCTTCGGTATATTTGGCAGGAAGAATTTCGGCCACTTCCTTCAACTCTTTATCCACCCAATCCACCACTTCATAATAGGGGCGTTGTCCTTCCATTAAATCCGCCAAATTAAAGTCTGTCGGCGCTATATAGTTCGGTTTGAAAGGAACCGGACCATACGTATTTGACAGCAGATAATAATAATAAGCGATCATAAACCGCATCTCCGCTTTCATATACGTCACTTCAGTAGCACTGATTCCCTGATCGGGCAGCGGATGTACGTTTTCTATAAAAATATTAGCCTCGCGTATCAGCTGGGGCAACCGTGACCAATAGTTACCGTCCCAATCCGTAGAAGGTGTCCATTCGCCCAATAGCATCGGAATTACTTTCCAATCCCATTGCCGCCACCGTTCAGAGGCCGTCATATCATCACTGAGAATATCCCATCCTAATTTCCGCGCGTATCCCCAATAAGGATCGGGAACATGAGAATATACATTGGCAAGCCAACCCTCTGTACGGGTTTTATCTTCGAATACCATAGGGAGTGTCAGTTCCGTATCTGATTCTTTATCCAGATAATCGACGCATGAAGTCAAGAGTTGCATACCCAAAACTCCGGTTATAATATATTTAAATAGTTTCATAATATGATTGTATAGTTGGTTATCATTAAAAATTCAAGTCAAATCCCACCATCAAAGAGCGCATGGACGGATATTTCAAACCGTCGACGGTATCCAGTTCAGGATCCCAAAGTTTGAATTTGGAAAGATAGAACAGATTGTTACCACTCACAAAGAAGCGGATGCTCTTGGCATGAATTTTACGCGTAACAGACTGAGGAATACTGTAACCCAATTCTATTGATTTCAGTCGCAGGAAACTCATATCTTTCTTCCACCAGGTAGAAGCACGGTTATTATTGGTATTCGTACTCTCTGATAGACGAGGCCAGAACACATCCTGCGAAGGATTCTTTTCTGTCCAGCAATCGGTATAATTATCGTATACATTACCCAATACGCCTTGTCCGCTCCCCGGAATAAAATAATCGGAACCACCGATAACGCGATACGCATCTGCAGAGCCCTGGAAGAAGAAGCTGAAATCCCATTGCTTGTAATTCAGGTTACCACCGAAACCGTATACCATACGCGGATCTTTTGTTCCGCCTATATATCCTTCATCCGCTTCCGTAATGACCCCATCATCATTCATATCGACATATTTGATATCTCCCGGACGTACCTCAGTTCCTAATTCAGGTTTCGGTATACCGGGTTTCAGTTCCCCGTTTATAAAATCATCTTCCGTAAAAAGGCGTTCTGCCTGCAATCCCCACAGGGTATTAATGGAGCGTCCCGTAATGGAACGGTAAGTTCCTTTGACCGATTCCGGCTCGTCTTTCTCCAATATCTCATTTTTAGCATAAGTGACAGTACCTCTCAGGCTCATTGCCCAATCATCATTGAACCGTTTGTTGTAAGTTACCGAAAGATCATATCCCTGATTATTCACTTTACCATAGTTGGCATACGGATTAGACACGAAACCTGCTTGGGTAGGGATGGTAGAACGTTGCATAAAAATACTGGTACGTTTTTCTTTAAAGAAATCCAGTTGTACATCCAACTCGTTCCACAACCCCAATTCAAGACCGATATTCATTTTAAGAGCTTTTTCCCAAGTCAGATCGGAAACCCCTACTTCACCTTCCTGAATACCTGTGTAATAGTTGCTATCGGTATATCCGAAATGATAACCGCTGGAATTACTGTTAATGGTAGTGATATATGCAAAACGACGACCGCCGATATTATCATTACCTACCGAACCGACAGAAGCTCTCAACTTCAATTTTGTAATGTCTTCCTGCAAATTCCTCATGAAGCTTTCTTCTGAAATCAACCAACCGATGGCTACGGAAGGGAAGAAACCGAAGCGCTTGCCTTTTGCAAAGTTCTCCGAACCGTTGTAACCGAAATTAAATTCACTGATATAACGGCGGTCGAAAGTATAAGAAAGACGACCGGCGATACCTTGTGTACGATTAGGTTGTACATCACCCCAGTCATAGCTACGCTGGTTGTATAAGAAAAGCGCATCGAGCGCATGTTTGTCAAAAGTACGGTTATATGTAACGGCAGCTTCCAGATAAGTACTTTGGTTTCCGTAATTGGCGTTACTTGAATGGTCTAAAAACTCACTACCATAACTCAAAATACTGTGTACCAATTCTCCTTCATCATTACGCGACTTGGCCACACTGTAATAATCAGGTTCCTTACCGCGAGTAACAAAATTCTCATTATATGTATCGAATGCAAACGTCACTTTCATTTTCAGCCCCGGAGTAATCATCTTTAAATTCTGTTCCAAAGAAAAAAGAGATTCCAGCTTACTTTTTCCACCGCGGTAATAACCGTTCTGCGTATTCATAGCCCACGGGTTTTTACGGGTATTGCTGACACGAGGAATGGTACCGTCCGAATAAACGGCAGGATGTACAAACGGCGGAGTCTCGAAAGCAGCTTGAAACAGTTCATCCGTGCTACTTCTCGATTTACGAAGATTCTGTAAATAACCTCCCACATTGAAACGTAAAAGCGTTGTTTTCGTCAAATCCAAATCCACATTGGCACGAATATTATAACGGTTCAGTTTGCTTTGCGTATCGTAAGGCAGTGTTTTATCAGACCCCATAATTCCGTTTTCATGGTAAAGAGAAGCTGTCAATGAATAGCGAAGTATTTCCGTACCGCCGGATACTGTCAGATTTGCACGCGTAGAATTAGCGTAATCCTTGGTTATCGCATCTATCCAGTCTACATCAGGATATAAATCTTTATCATATCCATAATAAGTCTTCAAAATCTGGTCTTTCGTAAACAGCCTTTTGTTCGGATCGGACTGAAGCGTATTCAGCAAACTCATATATTCGGCAGCTCCTATGAACTGAGGAAGCTTTGTAGGAGCCTGAATAGATTGCTCCACACGTAAATTTACGGAAGGAGCAGATACCGAACCACGTTTGGTATTAATCAAAATAACACCGTTGGCACCTCGCACACCATACATGGCGCTGGCCGATGCATCTTTCAATACTGAGAACGATTCTATTTCCGCCGGATCGATATCATTCAAACTACGCTCTACGCCATCTACCAAAACCAACGGAGACGTATTTCCGCTGAATGAAGATATACCACGAATCCAAAAATTTGAGTTATCATACCCGGGCTCTCCCGAAGGCTGTACGGCAATGACACCTGCCAGTTGTCCCGCCAGATTATTACTCATGGAACGGGATGAACCTACCTGTAATTTCGCAGGCTCTAAAGTTTGTACGGAACCGATAACCGAGAGTTTCTTCTGATTACCGTATCCCACAACTACCACTTCATCCAATGCTTCTACATCTTCCAATAAAGTAATATTAAAATTGATATCATTACCAACCGGAATTTCCTGAGTTTTAAATCCTACATAGGTGATGACAAGAATACTGCTTTTATCAGGTACTTCAATATAAAAATGACCGTCAATATCGGTAATAGTCCCCCCTGAAGAACCTTTTACCATAATATTTACACCCGGTAAAGTGTTTTTTTCTTTGTCGATGACAGTACCACTGACACGGATACCTTTTTGCTGCTCGATAGTCTCACTTTCGGAATATGGAGTCTCCGCATATAACGGAAATACATATACCCCGCAAAATAAAGAACCTACAAGCAGTGTTTTCTTTAAATTCATAGTAATTACATTTATTGGTTATTAAATGATATTATAATCAGTCCTTGTTATAATTCAAAGGCTGATGTAAAAATCATAAATTAATCTAATACAAATAAATATATAAGATTAAAATACAAAGATAGTTTACTATCAAATACCTGAAAATCAAATATTTGATAGTAAGATCAAGACATAAAAATATAAATGCCGTACAATACTTAAAAGGATGTAATCTGCATAATATTTTCTTCAAAATGCTCCGGATTCAGCGATTTCAGCCTTAACCGCGAGCGATAAGAATAGATGGTAGCTTTAGAATAGCGTAAAAAAGATGCAATGCGTTCACTATCGGTGATTCCCAAACGAATCAGAGCAAAGATACGCAGTTCCGTAGTCAGACGACCCTCTTGCTTAGGCACAATGGAGTCGTTTGCAGATAACAATGAATTGAATGCTTTTACAAAAGACGGGAACAGGTGCAGGAAAGTTTCATCAAAGGTATTATAAAACGCTTCGAGTTCCTCTTCGATAATGACGGAAGATTTCAATGTTTTAAATAAATCCTCAAGTTTACCGGACGCCGCTTTTTTATTGAGCATTCTGCGGTAATTATCCATCTTGTCGATGTAAGAAGAACATTCTGTCATAAACTTGGTAATGTAAAGCTCCTTAATATTGTTAGCTTCCGAAAGCGACTGGTTCATATCCGACAATGCGTGATTGGTTTCATGGAGCTCTTTATTGGCAGATTGAAGTTGTTCGTTTACAGAATTAAGCTCCACATTCAACTGTCTTAACCGTTCATTGGCCTTGTTCAGCTCGCTTCTTGCCGCCGATAGTTTTTTTATTTGCCGCCGTACATAAATTACCAAACCGATAAGAAACACAGACAATATGCTGATACATGCCAATGCAATCATCATCTGTTTCTTTTCTTTCTTCGTTTTGACTTGATAGGCATTATCGATAATAGGCAATGTTTGTGTCACTTCAATAGTACGCAGGCGGGCATTACAGAATGTAGCATCATCCAACGAACGGCGCATATAAATATATGCCCGGTTGATATCGCCTTCTTCATAGAGGATAGTGGCCAATCGGCGCAGCGAAATATATTCTTTTACTGCCCATTTCATATCAGCCATTGCAGAGACAATCAAGTATTTCTTTTCTTCTTCCCTGTTTCCTTGTCTTCTGTAAAAATCGGATATGGAGTAGGCCACATAGGCTACATCACGGTTATCAGGATCCAGTTGGCGGTAAAAATCGAGTAATATCTGCAATCCTTTGCTATAATCTCCCTGTTCCAACAATCTGTCAGCACGTATATAAACATCGGTAGAATCATTTTTCTGCATAATCGAATCTTTATAAAGCATGGCTTTTGCCCGATATTCCTTGCTTTGAGACTCGATAATGGTATACTTTACCATAGCTTCATACAGTGTATTGTAAATGAGGAAATAATACCTCTCCAGATATTCTGCCAGCGTAGCCCGGTTAATATTTTGTAAAATATCCGATGCTTCTTTATACATACCGCCCTGTATCAGCACATAAGCCATATTCAATCTTGAATCGTCAATGTAATCCTGGCGATTCATCTTATAGGCAGATACCAGTTTTTCCTGCGCATAATGAAGTGCGGAATCAACCACATAAGAAGAATATTCATTGAAAAGAAAGTTCTTCAACTGATAGCGTTCTTCTTCCGATGCGGTTTTGCGTAATTTTGATTTTACGTCAGAAATACGTCCCTCGCGAATATCAACATATTTCTGTTGTTCAGCCACTACTCTATCCAAATCTTCCAAAGAGGGAAAAGCGGTGTTTTGAGCCTGTCCAGCACAGAAATGTAACAATATCGATATGAAGAAGATGATTCTTTTCATTTTTATAGGTTTTTCAGCAACAAAGATATGAAATTTATTACATTCTTGGTGTTAATACCTCTTTCTATCTTCTTCCCGCGCAATACACTCCACCTAATATCAACATCGCACCCATGAGCGAGATTACGGTAAACCGTTCGTCAAGCAGTACGGCAGACCCTATCGATGTAAAAAGCGGATTTAAATAAATGTAGTTGGAAGCCCGTACCGTACCCAATTTTTTCAAAATCATATTCCATACCACAAAACAAATTAAAGAAGCCAGCACCCCTAAAAAAAGGAGATTCATCCAAACCGCCGGTTGCAAAAATCCGGAAAGAGAAAATTGCCAGGGACGAACAAGGAATACGGGAAGTATAGTCAGTACCCCATAAAAGAAAATCTTGCGGGTTATGAAAGCCGTACGGTAACGACCTGACATTTTTTTCATTATCAAACTGTAAAATGCCCAGGAAAAAGCGGCAAGCAAAGTCAGGAAATCGCCAAGGGGTGAAATCTTCAACACAAAATGGCCGTTATACACTACTAACGCCACCCCTACTAATGCAAGCAAAGAACCGCCTATCAGCGCGGCAGTGGCTTTCTCCCTTTTATAAATCAGCAAAGACAGAATAGTGGTGAGCAACGGAGCCGTGCAAACAATGAAAGCCACATTGGTAGCCAGTGTAATTTCCAATGCCGTATTTTCCGTCAGAAAGTAGAACGAGCCACCCGTAACACCACCCGACAACAACCAAAGTTCATCCTTCCAATTATCGGCAAACAGTTTGCGCGGAGAGATAAACCAAATACCCAGATAAGCCATCAGAAAACGAAGCAAAAATATCTCTTGCGGAGAAAGTCCGTATCCTATCAATACCTTCGTAGAGATGAACGTCAGCCCCCATATCCCCACTACAAGAATGGCAATAATATGATAAATGTAATTTTTCTTCGCATTCATATACGACACGGATAAGTTATCGGCAAAGATACGCTATTTCTATTTTCAATACAATGAAATAACACCTTTAATAAACGCCTTCGGAAATTTGCTATAATTCTAAAAAAATTATAGTAAAATTCTCTCTGAATTTATTAACGGCCTATTTTTCCCCTATCAGGGTTTTTACAATAAAAATAAACAAAAAGGGATGCAATCTTCACAGATTACATCCCTTGAAATATCCTAAAAAATCTTTTTTGTAAAATCCTATTGAATTAATTCAGCCATTATTTGTATTACAAACAAAAAATTAGTTTTAAAAGCACTTTACAAATATAGTGAATAAAAAGCGTATTGTCAAGTATTTCATGCTGTTTTTTTACGCTACTTCGCTACAAATCTGAAAATAAAGACTTAACTTTGCACCGTTTAATTAACAGGATATAAACCGAATTAAGCAAACTATCAACAAGTTTTAGTAAGTATATCAACAAGTTTTCAACAATAATATAATAAAAACCATTATGGAATACAATTTCAGAGAGATTGAAAAAAAATGGCAGAAACGATGGGTAGAAAATAAAACCTACCAAGTGACGGAAGACGAAACAAAGCAAAAATATTATGTACTGAACATGTTCCCCTACCCCAGCGGCGCAGGTCTGCATGTGGGACATCCGTTGGGATACATCGCTTCGGACATTTATGCCCGTTACAAACGTCTGCAAGGTTTCAATGTCCTGAATCCCATGGGATATGACGCTTACGGCCTACCCGCAGAGCAATACGCCATACAAACGGGGCAACATCCCGCAATCACTACCGTCAACAATATCAACCGCTATCGCGAGCAATTGGACAAAATAGGTTTCTCTTTCGACTGGAACCGTGAAATACGTACTTGCGATCCGGAATACTATCATTGGACACAATGGGCTTTCCAGAAGATGTTCAACAGCTATTACTGCAACGACGAAAAGCAGGCGCGTCCCATTGAAGAACTGACAGAAGCATTCGCCAAATATGGAAACGAAGGACTGAACGCCGCATGCAGCGAAGAACTGCGCTTCACTGCCGACGAATGGAACGCCATGAGCGAAAAAGAACAGCAGGAAGTCCTGATGAACTACCGTATCGCCTATCTGGGTGAGACAATGGTAAACTGGTGTCCGCAACTCGGTACCGTGCTTGCCAATGACGAAGTGGTAGACGGCGTATCCGAACGCGGCGGTTTCCCCGTAGTTCAGAAAAAGATGCGTCAGTGGTGTCTCCGCGTGTCCGCCTATGCGCAACGCCTGCTGGACGGACTGGATACCATCGACTGGACCGAATCCCTGAAAGAAACACAAAAGAATTGGATAGGCCGCAGCGAAGGCGCCGAAATCCAATTCAAGGTAAAAGACAGTGATTTGGAATTTACCATTTTCACCACCCGTGCAGATACCATGTTCGGAGTTACCTTTATGGTGCTGGCTCCCGAAAGCGAATTGGTAGCCCAAGTAACCACCCCGGAACAAAAAGACGATGTAGACGCTTATCTGGAACGTACCAAGAAACGTACCGAACGCGAACGTATCTCCGACCGCAGCGTAACAGGCGTATTCTCCGGAAGCTACGCCGTCAATCCTTTTACGGGCGAAGCAGTACCCATCTGGATTAGCGATTATGTATTGGCAGGATACGGAACAGGCGCCATCATGGCAGTACCTGCACACGACAGCCGCGACTACGCTTTTGCCAAACATTTCGGATTACCCATCGTTCCGTTGGTAGAAGGTTGCGATGTGAGCGAAGAAAGTTTCGATGCCAAGGAAGGTATCGTATGTAACTCACCGATTATAAATGAAGAATTAAGAATGAAGAATGAAGAATCGGGCTGCGATGTAGAGGCGAACGGTAATTCTTCATTGAACTTGAACGGGCTGACTATCAAGGAAGCTATCGCTACTACTAAAAAATACGTGAAAGAGCATAATCTGGGACGTGTAAAGGTGAACTTCCGCCTGCGCGACGCTATTTTCTCACGCCAGCGTTACTGGGGTGAACCGTTCCCCGTTTACTACAAGGATGGTATGCCTTATATGATTGATGAAAGCTGTCTGCCTCTGGAACTTCCCGAAGTAGCGAAATTCCTGCCTACCGAAACAGGTGAACCGCCGTTGGGGCACGCCACCAAATGGGCTTGGGACACAGCAAACAAATGTGTAGTGGACAACAACAAGATTGATAACATAACTGTCTTCCCGCTGGAACTGAATACAATGCCGGGATTCGCAGGTTCGAGCGCATACTATCTGCGTTATATGGACCCGCGTAACCATACTGCCCTGGTAGACAAGAAAGTGGATGAATACTGGCGTAACGTCGACCTTTACGTAGGTGGTACGGAACACGCTACCGGTCACTTGATTTACTCCCGTTTCTGGAACAAATTCCTGTACGACCTCGGTATTTCCGCTGTCGAAGAACCGTTCCAGAAATTAGTGAACCAGGGTATGATTCAGGGAAGAAGTAACTTTGTATATCGCATCAAGGATACCAATACATTCGTATCGCTCAACCTGAAAGACCAATACGACACTACCCCGCTCCATGTGGATGTCAATATCGTATCCAACGACGTTCTCGATACGGAAGCGTTCAAGGCATGGCGTCCCGAATATGAAACGGCGGAGTTTATTCTGGAAGACGGAAAATACATCTGCGGATGGGCTGTCGAGAAGATGAGCAAATCCATGTTCAACGTCGTCAATCCCGATATGATTGTGGAAAAATACGGTGCGGATACACTCCGTATGTACGAAATGTTCCTCGGACCCGTAGAACAGTCCAAACCCTGGGATACGAACGGTATCGATGGTGTACACCGTTTCATCAAGAAATTCTGGTCTTTGTTCTACGACCGTAACGATAATTATCTGGTAACCGATGAACCCGCCAACAAAGAGGAATTGAAATCTTTGCACAAGCTCATCAAGAAAGTTACGGGAGACATCGAACAGTTCTCTTACAATACAAGCATCAGCGCCTTCATGATTTGCGTAAACGAACTGTTTGCGATGAAATGCAGCAAGAAAGAGATATTGAACCAGCTCACCGTCACGTTAGCTCCTTTCGCTCCGCACGTATGCGAGGAATTGTGGGAAACATTAGGAAACACAGGTTCGGTATGCGATGCGCAATGGCCTGCATACAATGAGGAATACCTGGTGGAAAATACGATGAACTATACCATTTCATTCAACGGAAAAGCGCGTTTCAATATGGAATTCCCCGCCGATGCCGCATCGAACGTTATTCAGGAAACGGTATTGGCAGATGAGCGTTCCATCAAGTGGATAGACGGAAAGAATATCGTCAAGGTAATCGTAGTGCCCAAGAAAATTGTAAACATTGTTATCAAATAACAAATATGCAGATTACAAAACCAACCAAAACGGAAGTGATGAGAGAGTTGAAAGACTATATTTTCATCACTTTCGGACTGATTTCTTACGCTATGGGATGGGCTGCGTTCCTTATCCCCTATCAGATTACGACCGGTGGTACCACAGGTATCGGAGCCATCATCTATTATGCCACGGGATTTCCCATCCAATGGTCGTATTTCATCATCAATGCGGTCTTAATGACGTTTGCCATTAAGATTTTAGGACCGAAATTCAGTATCAAGACCACATTCGCCATCTTCGGACTGACTTTTTTCCTATGGTTCTTTCAAATGTTGGTAAACGGACCGGATGGAGTGCCACCGCAAATTCTCGGACCCGGACAGGACTTCATGGCTTGTCTGATAGGTGCCGCCATGTGCGGTGTCGGCCTGGGTGTAGTATTCAACTGCAACGGAAGTACGGGCGGTACGGATATTATCGCCGCCATCATCCACAAATACCGTGATGTTACCTTAGGCCGTATGATTATGGCTTGCGACGTGATTATCATCAGCTCCTGCTATTTTATATTCAATGACTGGAGACGGGTTATTTTTGGTTTTGTAACGCTGTTTGTCATTGGTATCGTATTGGATTACATCGTTAACGGCGCACGACAGTCGGTGCAATTCTTTATCTTTTCCAAAGATTATGAAAAGATTGCCGACCGTATCACCAAAGAGACCCACCGGGGTGTGACAGTGCTCGACGGTATAGGCTGGTACAGCAAACGTAATGTGAAAGTATTGGTTGTATTGGCATACAAACGTCAGTCTGTCGAGATATTCCGCCTGGTTAAGGACATCGATCCGAATGCTTTTATCTCTCAAAGTTCCGTTATCGGTGTGTATGGAGAAGGTTTCGATAAATTGAAAGGAAAATGAAAAAGAAATTTGTATTTGCAACCAACAATGCTCATAAGTTGGAAGAAGTAACTGCCATTTTAGGAAATAAAATAGAGCTTCTTAGCATGAAAGACATCAATTGTCACGCAGATATTCCTGAAACTGCAGATACACTTGAAGGAAATGCCTTGCTGAAAGCAAGATATATCTTTGAAAATTATCAGCTGGATTGTTTTGCCGATGATACCGGTTTGGAGGTGGAAGCGCTGAACGGAGCTCCGGGAGTATATTCCGCACGTTATGCCGGTGACGCGCACAATTCGGAAGCCAATATGAAGAAATTATTGCAGGACATGGAAGGCATAGAGAACCGTAAGGCACAATTCCGTACCGTTTTCGCCCTTATCATCAATGGAAAGGAACATCTGTTCGAAGGTATCGTAAAAGGCGAAATAACGAAGCACAGGCACGGTACTTCCGGTTTCGGATACGATCCTGTTTTTATTCCCGAAGGATATACGCAAACGTATGCCGAAATGGGTAATGAATTGAAAAATAAAATCAGCCATCGGGCACTGGCTACGAATAAACTTTGCAATTTTCTTTCAAAGTAAACAGTATCCGCCATTCAGAGCGAAGCGAAGAATTCCTTCTTTATATTATATACATTGAGATATAAGAGAGAGTGGATTCTTCGCTTCGCTCTGAATGACAGATATCTTTGAATAATATAATTATGCCTGATATAAGGGATATAATTAATTATAATTATAGTCTCAATCTACAATCCCAGTTTTGCGGAAATTTCCAACATCTTCTTGATTGGTTTCACTGCTTTTTCTGCGATTTCAGCATCTACCTTGATTTCGGGAGACTCGTCTTTTAAGCAATTATAGAGTTTTTCCAATGTGTTTAGCCGCATGAAGTTACATTCATTGCAAGCGCAAGTGCTATCATTGGGCGGAGCCGGAATAAACTTAGTCTGCGGACACTTCTTTTGCATCTCGTGCAGAATACCGGATTCCGTAGCAACGATATATTCCTTTTCGGGATGAGCAATCGCATACTTCAATAAAGCTGCCGTAGAACCCACTACATCCGCCAGTCTCAAAACCGTACTCTTACATTCGGGATGAGCCAGTACTATTGCACCGGGATACTGCTGCTTTAATTCAACAATCTTTTCAACCGAGAATTGTTCGTGTACATGGCATGCACCGTCCCATAACAACATGTCTCTACCGGTGACGGAGTTAATATAATTTCCTAAGTTTCTATCGGGACCGAATATTATTTTCTCATCTTTGGGGAAGCTTTCAACGATTTGCTTGGCGTTGGTGGACGTTACCACTACGTCTGTAACAGCCTTTACGGCAGCTGTCGTATTCACATAAGATATAACCGTGTATCCGGGATGCTCCTTGACAAACTGTGCAAATTTATCTGCCGGACAGCTGTCGGCAAGCGAACAACCTGCCGCCATATCGGGCACCAATACCTTTTTGCCGGGACAAAGCACCTTTGCCGTCTCACCCATGAAGTGGACGCCGCACATCACAATAATGTCGGCTTCCGTTTTTGCCGCCCACTGCGCCAAAGCCAGACTGTCTCCAACGTAGTCGGCTATGTCCTGTATCTCACCCTTCTGGTAGTAGTGCCCCAGAATGACCGCATTCTTCTCTTTCTTCAGCTGCTTGATAGCTTCTATCAGATTATTCATAATAATAATTTTTATTTCTCTTCTTTCTTTAAAAATCCTTTGATAGTAATGATAGGCTGTTAATAGTGTGGACAAATTAATATGATTTTTCTTGCCCATGAAGTTATTAGTATCAGATAAAATTTTATCCTAAGGTTATTAACGTAAGAAATCAAAGTTATATCTATTGATAATAAGCCCCCTACTCTCTCATCACTTCACTTCATTAACATCTTGTTGATAAACTGCAAAGTTAATAACTTTAGAGAGATTAATCAGTGAAATAGGACTTAAAAATGTGTTTATACAGCCTTTGAAAATTCAGCTTAACTTTTTTGGTTTGTTCGTTATGCCTATCTGATATGCGTTACTTTGAATAATGCAAGTATTATTTCTAAAAATCTTTCCATACACTATTGACACCTTTTCAACGGTTATTAACAGGGATGTGAACGGAAAGAAGTATCTTTGCGCAGTGTGAGTTATTACATATTACACAGATTGACATAAAGCATATGAGCATGAATAGAAAACTGAAAATAACCGAACTCAATCGTATTAGTACAGAGGAGTTTAAGGAAGCGGAGAAATTGCCGTTGGTAGTTGTATTGGATAATATTCGCAGTTTGCATAATATAGGTTCCGTATTCCGCACTTCGGATGCTTTTCGTATTGAATGTATCTATCTGTGCGGTATAACGGCTGTTCCACCCCATCCTGAAATGCATAAAACGGCTTTGGGAGCCGAATTTACCGTTGACTGGAAATATGTTGATAACGCTGTTGAAGCTGTTGATAACCTCAGGAATGAAGGATATACGGTTTATTCCGTGGAACAGGCGGAAGGTAGTATTATGCTGAATGAGTTGACTTTGGATAGAATCGGGAAATATGCCATAGTAATGGGGAATGAGGTGAAAGGTGTTCAACAGGAAGTTATCGACCATTCTCACGGTTGTATTGAAATTCCGCAATACGGCACGAAGCATTCTTTGAATGTATCGGTTACGGCAGGTATCGTTATTTGGGATTTATTCAATAAACTGAAATAAGAATCAAGAGGGTGCCTAAAAGTATATTGTAATCAACAGATATATGCTTTGATTATTAACAGAATTATCTAATTGATTTTTATTAGTTTATACTCTTACTTGTTTACGTTGCTAACAACGTTATCAACATGATATGAACCGGGTTTACAGTTGTCCGTTCTCTACCATCAGGATAACCCTTTCGGTGAGAGCATCATCTCCCGTAGGGTCATATTGTTTTTTCAGGCTGGCTCCGAACAATGCGGCAAAGGTTTGATAGAATCCGGCTTTGAAAGGTCCCATAAACGCTTTGACCAGTTCATAAGAAGTTGAATTGGTTTGCCGGTCTACCAACTTTATCAACAGCTTTCCCTGAGCAAAAGACAGTTTTTTCATGCGGGGGGTATATTGTTCTTTCAACCCTTTCTCCACAGCTTTCAAATGCTTTTGCCGTTCTTTTTCGGTAGGGATGGTTTGCAGATATTCGTAGGTTTCAATGATGGCACGGTTGATTTCTTTGGAAATGGGCAATACTTTTTTTACATCACGGATGAGTTTATAGTACTTTGCCATTTCACGCTTGTTTTTGAACTTAAGCGGTTTGAATATATAGACGGTAGGAAGTTTTACGTATGGAATCGTATCGCCGTTATAAATGCACATGGGGGTGAGGTAGATACTTCCGGACATATCGGTTTTGGGTTGTCGCTGGGCATGGCAGGTCAGGCTTCCCAATGAGAGAAACACAATGAGTATTACTATATTAAGCCGTATGTTCATGTCGCAAAAGTACACCATTCTGTGTAATGTTGTTGCATTGCTTCCGTTTTTCCTTGTTCAATTAACTAATTTAAGGTAACTTCGCTGTCCGTAAATTTGGAATACCCTATTATCAATGACAATAATCAAGGTAGGAGTTTTTATAAGTATGCTGTTAATAACTCCTATGCTTGTAGCTCAAAACGCAACTGTCTCTCTGTGGGAAGAAAATCTGGAACAGCTTTCTATGGATGAAGAAGAGAAAAATTGGGAAGATGAGTTGGAAGAACTTTCCAACCGCTTGCAAGAACCGGTTAATATCAATGTTGCCACTAAACGGCAATTGGAAGAGTTTCCTTTTCTGACGGAAATTCAAATAGAAAATATTCTGGCATATGTGTATATACACGGACAGATGCAGACTATTTATGAACTGCAGATGGTGAAAACAATGGATAAGCAAACCATTGAATTGCTGTTGCCTTTTGTTTGCGTAAAAGTGGTTGAAGACGCTTCCCGTTACCCTTCTTTAAAGACGATATTGAAATACGGTAAACAGGAAGTGCTGACACGTATGGATGTTCCTTTCTATACCCGTAAAGGATATGAGAAAAACTATTTGGGACCTGCCGTTTATCATTCGTTGCGTTATGGTTTTCGTTACGGAGATTATTTGCAAGCGGGAATAGTGGGAGAGAAGGATGCGGGAGAGCCGTTCTTTGCTCTGCAGGATAAAAAAGGGTATGACTACTATTCTTTTTATTGTCTGTTCAAAAATTTGGGTAGAATGAAATCGTTGGCGTTGGGTAATTATAAGTTGAGTTTCGGCCAGGGATTGGTACTCGGTACTGATTTCGGGTTAGGAAAGACTTTTTCTATGTCTACGTCGGAATATCGTACGGGGGGAATCCGGAAGCACGGTTCTACGGATGAATACAATTATTTTCGAGGGGCGGCGGCAACAGTTGAAATTCTTCGTTTTTTGGAGTTTTCCGCTTTCTATTCACATCGTTCTATGGATGGAGTGGTAAAAGACGGGGAAATCGCTTCTATTTATAAAACAGGACTGCATCGTACGGAGAAAGAAGCGGATAAGATGAATGCTTTTATCCTGCAATTGACAGGCGGTAATCTGACTTATGAGAAGAATAAGTTGAAGGTGGGCATAACCGGTATTTATTACTTTTTCAATCACCCTTATGAACCGGACTTGAAGAAGTATACAAAATATAATTTGCATGGAAATGATTTTTATAATTTAAGTGTGGATTATAAATACCGTTCGGGAAAATTGGTATGGGTAGGAGAGGGGGCGGTGGGAAAGCAAGGTTATGCTTTGCTGAACCGATTGAAATATAAACTATTAACAGGTTATCAACTATTGTTGATTCACCGTTATTATTCACATGATTATTGGTCTTTCTTCGGTCGTTCATTCGGAGAAGGCAGTATGCCTCAGAATGAGAATGGCTGGTATCTGGCTACGGAAGCAACTCCTTTGGCGCATTGGACGTTTTTCGTTTCGTTGGACTTGTTTTCTTTTCCCTGGTGGAAATACCGTATCAGTAAATCCTCAAAAGGAATGGACGGGATGTTTCAGGCGGTTTATTCTCCTCGCAGAAATTTGAGCGTATATCTTAATTATCGTTACAAACAAAAGGAGAGGGACGTGTCGGAAACGGGAGGAAAGGTTACATTACCTGTTTATCATCATAAACTTCGATGTAGGCTTACTTATATGTCGGGAGCTTTTATGCATCGTATTACAATTGATTATAATCATTTTCGGCAGCAGGACGGAAAAGGTTATAGTTTTGAGGGAAAACAAGGATGGCAATGTACACAATCTTGTGCTTATACGTTTTCCGGTTTTCCTTTGGCTATATCTGCACAAGGTACTTATTTTTATACGGATGATTATGATTCCCGTATCTACGCTTCCGAAAAAGGGTTGCTTTATACATTTTATACTCCTTCTTATTATGGGAAAGGTTTTCGTTATTCGGCTCATGTACGCTATGATATGAACAAAACTTTTATGTTTCTCGTTAAGTTCGGGCAAACTGTTTACCGAAATCGCAAGACTATCGGTTCCGGTAACGATTTGATAGAGGGGAATAAAAAAACAGACTTGCAAATGCAGTTCCGTATTAAGTTTTGAATAATAAGTAAATACGCATAATTAGCTTATACTATCTGATATAAAATTTTCAATATTTACTTAACCGCGCTGTTTTTAGAAGTATTTATATGTTTATTTTCTATATTTGCCGCATTAATATAAATCATAGATAAGATGACTGTTATTTATCCGTCTCCCATATTCGGTCCTGTCCATTCCCGCCGTTTGGGAGTATCTTTGGGAATCAATCTGCTACCGGAAGACGGTAAGGTGTGTAGTTTCGACTGTATTTACTGTGAATGTGGATTTAACTCCGATCATCGCCCTAAAAAGCCGTTGCCTACGCGTGAGGAAGTACGTATTGCATTGGAAGCCCGGTTGCAGGATATGCAAAAGAACGGACCCGTTCCCGATGTACTGACCTTTGCCGGGAACGGAGAACCGACCGCACATCCGCATTTTCCTGAAATTATAGAGGATACGCTTGCTCTGCGTGATAAATATTTTCCGAAAGCGAAGGTGAGCGTACTTACCAATTCTACTTTTATTCATCGTCCCGCTGTGTTCGAGGCTTTGAACAGGATAGATAATAATATTCTGAAATTAGATACGGTGGATGAAGCTTATATCCATGAGCTTGACCGCCCGGCGGGACACTATTCCGTGCGTGAAATAATCGAGGGGATAAAAGCTTTTAA
Source organism: Bacteroides sp. 44_46 (assembly GCF_001915465.1). NCBI lineage: Bacteria > Pseudomonadati > Bacteroidota > Bacteroidia > Bacteroidales > Bacteroidaceae > Bacteroides > Bacteroides sp. 44_46. Next base: position 91,512 of record NZ_MNQO01000018.1, read on the forward strand.
AGGCAATTGCATTATTCAAACCATGTTCCTGAAAGGCGGTTTTCAGGACAAGGACATGGATAATACGTCTGATAAGTATGTTTTGCCCTGGTTAGAGGCCGTAAAAGAGATTTCTCCCCGCCAGGTAATGATTTATACTATTGACAGGGAAACTCCCGACCATGACCTGCAAAAAGCTACACACGAGGAATTGGACCGTATTGCGGCATTAGTGAAAGAGGCGGGAATAGCGGTAAGCGTTTCTTATTGATAAAACTTATCGGATTTATGCCTTATAAAAAACAGTTAAGGGGGATATCCTTCGCAGACGTCCCCCTTATGAATTTTGTAGAGTAATTTTATGAAAAAAAAATGAAAATTTGAGTTTTAGTTTTCGTCCTCGCCAATCTTTGCTTCCGCAATGATTTCTTCGGGAACTTTATCGCAACGAATGTATTTGTTCACATCATTTTCGTCATCTTTGGCTGTCCAAATCATTGAACCGCTTTCCAATAAGTCGGTTACGATATATTTATTGTTCCAGTCACCATTACCGAAATCATAGTCACCGCTGATGATAGAGCCCAGATAAGGGTCTACTTCGATGCTGAAATTTCCGGTGATGTAACGGGCATACATACTGTCGAACTTCTGATACATCTCAAAAGTTTGTTCTTTACGGTTGAAAGTTATATAGCAGTATGTACCTTCTGCCAAAGGGGCTCCGTTCCATTCGGAGAGTTCCCACGTACCGTTCAGGTTGGCAGGGGTAACTTCCAAAGTCGGGATTACCGGTTCGTCGTCATCACAGGATGTAAGACAGAACAGGAAGGCGAATAAAGCCATCAGTTTGAAAATATTCTTCATATCGAATTTCTTGTTTTTATCGTTACTTAATACAGTTTACTTTTATATTCAATGTCCGGTCTGACGGGCGCGCATCTATTCCTTCAAGGATAATCGGAAAGGTAAACGATTTACCTTTTTCTGTAGGAATCAGTGATGCGTTGATTGTTACTACAATATCAGCTTCACCGCCCGGCTGAATAACTTCCGGTTCCGTACGGAAAGTCGCGAATTTAGGGATGATGAGAGCTGACAGGCGTAGCGGCTTGTCTCCGCTATTTCCACATAAAATCCGTTCCGAGGACTGACTGCCGCCACCCACTTCACTAAATTTCATTTGGTTCTGTTTCAATCTCAGTTTTCCCATCGCATACGGATAACGTGCCCACTCATCTGCTCCGGGAACGACATTTCCTACCAGCGTCAGGCGTGCCACCGGAGTTTTATCCGAGGAAGACAGATAAACGAAAGCATTCGTATCTATCGTTCCGGGGTGATTTTTCGGATGATAAGTCAGAGAGATTGTCCGTGTCTCACCCGGTAATATATCTCCGGTACGTACATCCGCTACTGCACATCCGCAAGTGGTTCTTACACGTGTAATGGTAAGTGTTTTTTTACTTATGTTCTTGCATGTAAAACGGTACGTTTGCGGAGCGTCGTCCTCAGTCAGAGTTCCAATATTCAATACAGTTTTATCGAAACGCAGGATTTGTTCCGCCTGCTTCATTAAAGGCGGGTTTATCAGCAAATCGATTTTTTCCTGTGAACGGAAAGGGAAATCCTGGGCTGTCAAAGCCCGGGATTGTCCGACTCCCGTACAGAATATCAGTAACTGTATCCAAGTAATTGGTTTCATTGGTAATCTAAATTACATCCATCCGTTATCATTAGCATTCTTACGAACAGTAACGGCAATAGTCTGTTCGCTTCCGTTGCTTACTTTCACTGCGATATGGGCAGTACCGGTCTTTACTCCGGATACTTCCATGAATGTACCGTTAACGGCTACTGTTGCAATGGCTGCATCACTCGATGTACAGGTATACGTCAGGTTTTCACCGTTTACAAAATAGTAGGCAAGGTTGATAGTGGATTTATTGCCTTCGGCTACATAAACATTAGGTACTTTCATGTCCGAACCGCTTCCTTCGATATTGTTCAGCAGTAAGGCGGCATCTGTCAAACCTGTACCCATTTTACCTATATAGCTCAGCAAATTCATTTCATCGATAGAACCGCCTGACGGAGAAAGATGATTGCGGTAATATTTCTTTGTTTTTACATTCTGATACCAGCCGTCCACATCTTTTACGGATTCCTTCATCAGTTCTATAAACTCAGGCGCTTTGAAATGACGACGTTGCTTTACGGCGTACGACAGGCCTAATGCGGCTACGCCTGATATGTGAGGACAAGCCATGGAAGTACCGTCCATATAGCCGTAAGTGGCATTACCGTTCTTTATCCAGGTAGAAAGGATAGAACCGGATTTTGTCCTATTGATTTCTGTCCATTCTTCGGGATCGTCCATCGCAGGTGTATTGTGATATTCAGTGTCACCGCCTGGGGCACAGATATCTACGTTCTCACCATAATTGGTATAAGAAGCCGGAGTGAAATCAGCAGCTACGGCAGCTACAGTAACGCATTTGGTATATCCGCCCGGATAACCCGGTATACCCGCATATTCATTACCTGAGGCAAAAACAGCGATACCACCGTCAATTACTCCGTTAGGAGAGCCGGCATTGTTGAGGAAGTAATCTATTGCGTCTTTTTCCAATGGATAGGTTTCTTCCCATTCTTTCTGAGTGGCCGGACCGGGTGTATAACCGTCTACCAGATTGGCATCGCCGGAGTTGTAACCCCAACTGCATTGCAAGATAACGGCACCATTGTCGGCAGCATATTTTATGGCTTTGGCTTCGCCGTCCAATGTAACGCCACCTTCACCGTCGAATACCTGGCAAGACATGAGCTTGACACCGGAGTTTGGTGTACCGTCTCCACCGGCTATGCCGGAAACACCTTCGCCATTGTTATTGACAGCGGCGATTATACCGGCTACGTGAGTTCCGTGACCGGTATCGTTGGCATCAGTCCAAGATATCAGCCCGCTGTTTTTCACGAAGTTATAACCGTATCTGTCGTCTTTATATCCGTTTCCGTCAGCATCTTTTCCGGCACGAAGCTGTTCTTTCTCATTAACCCACATGTTGGCAGCAAGGTCGGGATGTGTATACATTACGCCTTCGTCCAATACGGCAACGATAATGGAAGGGTCACCTGTACATTTTTTCCATGCTTCCAGACAGTTAACGTCACATCCTGTTACCGATTTGGCATTTGAATTACCAAAATCAATGTCTCCTACGTTATTGAGATTCCATTGGGTTACAAATCCCGGGTCATTGGGCGCTGTACTAAGTGTACGTGTAGCTGCTGTTTTTTGCAGTACAGCTTCACTGGTATAAGTACGGTAATTACCGGAGTAAGCGCGTCTGATACGGCTGTTACCCTGTACTTTAGAAATTTCTCCCAATTTGGAAAGACGGTTGGCTGCTTCCTGTAAATCCGTATTTTCATCGAATTTCACCAAATACCACAGGTGTAATCCTGCGGCACGGGTACGTTCTTCGTTTTGTTGGTCTACAGGGAAGATGCGCTCAAAGTGGTATCCACCCAGAATTTCCAGAACTTCGTCGGTAGATGGGATTCCTGAGCGGGTCATTGCTCCGCCGCTTCTTGTGGCACGTGTCATTGTTTGGTCGAGGATGTCGGTCATTTCAGGTTTGAACTTAATCAGCAACTCACCTGAAGTGACATCCGCCGGAAGTTGAACTTCCGTTCCCCCGGTCGGGGTGGACGGTTGTTCAATGATTTCCTGATCCGAACAAGATGCCAGTGTCAAAGCAAACAGTGCTACGTATAAGAATTTTTTCTTCATTGTTTCTTTTTAAAAATTGTTCTTGTTAATGATATACTCATTTCGGAGCTTTTAGTTGGCTACATATCTCTTATAGTATAATGGATATGCTACACCTTCTTCGTCCTTATTACCTGTAGTACCGTAATAATATTTATAATCAAATTTTACGTTATTTATATTATTGAATCCTACAGGTTGAGATTTTGAGTCTTTTGCTTCATCTTCTTGAGCGAAAATGAAAGTTTCCGGACTCCATTCTACAAAGTAAGGATGGAATAATATCCATTTTGGTAATGCTCCTGTCAGATAATTTAAATTGAAAGAGAATGCACGAGCGTTTGGAAGTACACGTGGAACATCTTGTCCTGTTATTTTCCAAGAAGTTGAACTTTCATCATGTTGGTAAATAACTTCCTTATTCATTGTTTTTAACCAACCACAGGTATCTGCAGATATTTTAGTAAGATAGATTGAAGGCTCAGCTTTAAGTTCGTCTTCTGTAAAGAAATCACTTTCTTGATAACTCTTGATAGTCAGATTATTAGTTATGTAATCATCATCAGGTAACTCTCCTTCAATATAATTATAAGAAAGTGATAGTTCTCTTAAGCTATCCCAAGTCAATAACTTCATAAATGCACTCTTGTCTGATGGATTATCAAGGTTGATATGCAAACCGACTTTTTTGCCATTGTATTCATTAGTTCCACTAATTTGACTCAAGTCTTTTATTATATCTACACGACGACATCCGGTTAAACTTAATGCGGTTAAATTCGGAAAGTTCTCTTGATTTACCACATTTGTAATATCCGATAACTGATTGAAACCGTTACTTGCGAGATTCAATGCTTCCAAACCGACATAGCTATCATCTACTTTACCACCTAATTTTATGAAGTTTTCAGATAATTTTTCCAAACCTAAAGCATATACGGACAGTTCTTTCAGATGCTTCAATTCACAGATTTCTTCACCTAAAGAAATGTTACGGATTTGCCAGTTTGCATTACTTTGAATAGTGAATGATTCTAGATATTTTAAATGACGAACTTCTTTAGGAAGTGTTTCACCGTCCTTTAAATCGATAAGCATGAATTGTACAGAGCGTACGCGACCAATAGCATTTTTATCTCCGTTAGGAAGTTTGTCAGTCGCTTCCCAAAGTTTTACATAATTCCAATTCAGCATACTTTCACTACTATCAAAATTTATCATGCTTTGAACTTTTTCATTGATAGCAAGAATAGCGATTGAGTCACCTGCACGGTCATCTGTAATTCTCAAAGCTGGTTTTTGTTTTACAGTTAAAATAACCTCACCGGTAGGATTACCTTCATTATCTATTAATTGTTCGTCCGCATTTTTTGGTAATAAACGGATTTTTGCAACGCGTGTACAAGGAACTATATTTGCTTTCCATTTAAAACGTACTTTAACTGTACGTGGACGATAGCCCCTATCCAGGTTTATTTCCAAATCATCAGCTTTAGGCATTTCAATCCATCCTGTTCTATCACTCTCTAGCTCATTTTCATTGTCTGCATCTGTTAGGCCTTCAAAAGAATATTCTACATTGCTATCTATTTTGAAAGCGACATTAGCAGAGATGACGGCATCGAAATAACGATCATCATATCTGGCTGAACTTTCTATTTCTACAGTTGGTTCTTTTAATATGATTTGTTTACCATATCCAAACTGAATAACTCTGATTGACTTTGATTCTTGTCCCTCTACAGAAAAACGTATTTGTGCTTCACGTGATTTTTCTGACAAAGTAGAATCAATAGCCAAACTACAGTCCGCCGAACCCAAACCATTAGCAGGGGATATGGATATCCAGGGCTGGGATGAACTTGACACCCAATTGCTATTAGATGAAACAGCAATCTTTTCTGTTCCTCCTTCGGCAACGATTGTGATTTCTTCTCTATCGACTGCAATGCCACCGGGGATTCCTATTTCATCGTCATCTTTACATGAGGTCATAAGCCCCATGCAAAGAATCAGTCCTAATGTTATTTTATTTAAATATTTCATTAATTGGATCTTTCTTATTGTTTATCGTTTAATATCTAAAGCATCACAACCACGAATGTCCTGCGTTTTATCATAAATCAGCATATACATGCCTGCTTCAATGTAGGGACATATACTGGTGAGGTCAATAGAGATATTCGGATTGTCTTTAATATCCAAAATCCAGAGTTTTGGTGTCATTTCCTCATTTACTTTACGAATATCGTTTGAACCAATCTGTAATTGAAGAAGGCTTGGGCATTTTGTGATTCCGGTCGGCCAATCACGCAGACAACGTTCACCGGTAGCACTACGTTGATGACGAATACCGAAAGCTTGCAACACACTACTGTTCAGTGGTTGAGTTGGGAACTCGGAGAAACAGTTGAAACTTACGTCCATATTGGTTAAGTAAGGCAAAGTTGTCGCCCGGAAGTCATCGGACAATTCTGTCAGTTTATTAAAACGTAAGTCAATAGTGCCTAACAGATATGTGTTCTTAAATTCCTTACCGTTTCCTTCTTTACTGGACAATGAATATTGAGGAATTTTCTCTAATAAGTTATTATTCAGCGTAATCGTAGTGATCGGTGAATTTGCTTTGAATAACTCAGTAGGGAATTTGCTTATTTGATTGAATGATAATGTTACAGTAGAGGCATTAATTCCTTTATAATCCTTCTGATCTTCAGGAGCTATGTTTTCACCACTCTCACTGCCTATTTCATTATAAGAGAAATCTACTGATCCCATTACATATACCGAACCAGCATTAAATATATTAGGAATATATTTCAGCTTATTATGAGCAAAACTTAAACTTTCTACTTGATCAGTAAAGCCACAAAAGTCTTTTGGAATTTCTGTGATTTTATTGTAATTCAGATTTAGCTGAGTCAATTTAACATCTTTTCCAAAAGGTTGTAATGTTTCTATTTTGTTAGCCATACAATCTAGTAAGCCTAATTTTTCCATATTAGGTAAACATTCTTTTGGAAAATGTACCAGATTATTATAGCTCATATAAAGAATTTGGATTTTTTTTGCAGATTCACACTTATTAGGAGTAGCTAATCTTTTCCAGTCTTCAGTTAATTGGGAACTTTCAATACCTCTACAACAAGCTATATTCAGTACTTGCATTTCTGGAATCTCATATAAAAATTCCGGTAATGTTGTCAACTTGGGACAGTTATACAATTCGATGTCTGTCAATTCTGTCATCTTTTTCCAATCCAATTTGTCTGCTGCATACTTTTTAGCATATTCAGAATTTGGATCTATCCAGTCTGTACAGATGTTCTCAGCAAGGAGTGGGGAATTACCCATATAGAATTGCTGTAATTTTGTAAGACGCATTACAGCTTTTGATACATGTGTAATCTGGTTGGTATAGTTCCCTATTTGCGTATCTTTCAAATGAATGCGATTGTCCTTTTTAATAGCTTTCATTTTAGGATTGCGGTTAACTGAGTTTTGTAACAGTTCAGACATTTCTATACGCGGGTCATAATCCAGAAACATTTCTTTGTAGTTCATACGTACTTTTTGTTTCTGTGATTCTTGCATATTTTCGTTGGTAAACAGTCTGCCTCCTGCAGTTTCGCTATGCGAACCAAGGGCAAGAACTCTCAACTCAGTCAATTGTCCGATAGCATCAGGTACTTTGCCTTTTGCACCAAAACCTTCAATAGTAAGTCCCGTAACACGACCTTCGTCATTCAACGATACACCCGGTTGGTCACCCCACATATCCAGTTCTTTGTTGAAGTTCCAATTAGTACCTTCAGGACTGCCGATACCATGATATCCCCAGTTTTTACCGTCCAGGTTTTCCCAAATTTCTTTAAGAGCTAAATAGTCTTTAATATATTCGGCTGTTTCAGAAAGTTTAATAGGAATAATAGCTCCTTCAAATAATTTATTATCTGTAATCGTGAATTCATCACCTTTAATATTAGTTGCTGCTCCAAGAGTAGAAGTTATAGCACCTTTTTTGGAATAAGTAATGTATTCAGTAACTTGATAAGTACCTACCGGTAGCCATACAGCAGAATCACATTCGGCTGTACCAACATCCATGTATTTATCATCGACATTGTCAGGATTTTGGTGCTCTACAGATTCTTCTTTATACTTAACTTTCAGTCCTTTGATAGTAGTAGGAATACGTGTAAAAGTATTGGTTACAGTTACATCTATAATAGCGATATTACTAAATAAGTACTCCTTTTCATTGTTTGAATTGGCACGTGTAGTGAGTCCCTCTTTGATAAGTTTAAAAGTCACATTTCCGCGAGCTTGTACATCTGCTGTTAAATCTTTTATGGTTAACCCGCGTGAAATAACAGAAAATGTATCATTATCATCGGCAGATATACCAATGATAACCTTATCCAATTTGTCAAGCAATTTATAACTTACAATTTTATAATCACCTACTAACAATTGTAATTTATCACTGCGCATACCGTATTCGGCATTTTCTTCGTTATAGGCATTTAGTACAAGGGTTTGAGTAATACTCTTGCCATTGTATTGCATCTCTACTTCAACTTTTTGTGCTTCGCCTAATTTGCTTAATTCATTTGAAGCACGGGTGGTTGTAGTACTTGATTCGGTTACTTCTTCTTGTATATAGGATGCTGATTTATAAATCTTGAATTGTACATAGCCATATTGACTTCCCTGTAATTCATCTTTATCATCAGAACATCCACTTGCCGCTACACCTAATAATAGGGTAAAAAGCGGTACAAGAAACAGTTTCCACTTTATAGTTCTTTTTGACTTCATTTATTTTTTCTTTTCTGTATTATTGTTACAGTTATTGCTTATATTTTTTCGTATTACGTAGTTTTATAACAAAAAACTACGTAATACGGGAATATTTATTCTGCGGCTATCTCAATTATACAAAGCGCAAGTGTCTTACCATCTTCACCTTTAACAACTAATTGATAATTATTATCATAAGTACTAGGGTCATCAAAATAAATTCCCCAACCACTTCTTGATACTAATTCTCCCATTTCAAGGTCATAAAAATTACCTGTTAAACTTAATCCATGTGCATTGCTGTGAGATGTTTTTTCTGTTATTTCTTGACCTGTCGCCATACCAACAGCTTCAATCAATAGAGCAGTAGTAGTAGTTTCACCAAATTCTGTGAATTGACTATACATATATGCTGCCATTTGAGGAATGGTTATTTTCCATACGTTATCATTTTCTACATGATAATCTCCAACATTAGGTGAGTTTTTTAAGTTTGTAATATCATTTTCAGACCCTTCTTCCATTGAATTGAGATATTGACTATTTCCATATAGTTCAGCTTTGAAGGTAATTCGTTCAGCTTGTTGTTGTATTTTTTCTTGTTTTAATGTGACCATGATGTTTGTATTATACATAGTCTTAATGTCACCTGTATTATTATCAATAATGTTTCCGGATAAGTCATTCTTTATTGTTTCATAAACAGCTTTAGGAAATACCATTACTATAGCAGCTCTTTCATCAGTTCCTTCATTACTTCCAACTGTAAGTGTTATTTTATCTTTATTCTCTCCTGTACCAATAACACTTTGTACCCAATCCACATCTCCATCATCACTAAAATCATACGTGTATGCTCCTTCAGCACTATTATAAGTTTGTACAAATTCAATGATATGAAACTCATCATTGCGTGCTATAATAGTTGATACTAATTCGCTACTTGTAGTTTCACCACTAATGATGCTCTGTCCGTCAGGTTTTACTATTACGTTCATGTGAGTAGGACTAATGCCAATAGCGTCAGCCTGTACTCCTTCATAAATGAGGGGTATTTCAACTTTACGAATCTTATCTGTTTTCGCAGTTTCAGCATCTGCTGTAGCGAAAACTAATACACCATTACCTTGTGCAATTGGATATTTTATGTTTAAGCCTTCTTCATTATCTGTATTAAATGTAAATTCATACATTCCGGTTTCTTCATTAATACGATATGTTAACCATTCCGGATTAGTAAATCCAATTTCCATACCGTCTTCTGCTTGTGCTTTAAGTGATGTGTAGATTGGTATAGAAATGTTATTTCCTTTAATAGTTAGCGGGTGCTCGGCATCATATACATTACCTTCTTCATCGGTGATAACCAAATCAGAATATTCTTTCTTTGCACGTTTGATTTTATATATTACCTGAGATTTTTCTCCCATTTTCAAAGTAATTTCAGCAATGGCATCGTCATTGTAATTCTGACCATCGGCAGATACAGCAATTTTGATGGTTTGCTTACCTGCTTTTCCAGACATGATACTTTCAGATATTTCACCATTTATAAATTTACACCATCCTGCATTACTGGATATTTCCCAGTCCAGATTTGCTTCAAAAGAGATTTCTGTGGTTTCATTTGCTCCACAATTGGTTTCTTTTAATTCAGGGAATACAGGAGCGATAGGACCACCGTCTTCTCCATCATCGTCTGAACAACCTGTGAATGACACAATAAACATCATAGCTAATGCCATGATCCAACTCATACTTTTTAAATTTAATGCTTTCATAATTGTATGATTTTAAATGTTAATATCCTTGTTCTTTTAATTTTTCAGCCTCTGCTTCACTAATCCATTCGATTACATTAATGAAAGTACCTACTGTACCATATTCCGAACCATCTTTATTATCGACACTTACTGTAACGAATTGCAAAAGGTAATTCTCGCAAGTTCTATAATAAGAAGTATAGCTTGTAGGCTGATTCAATAATAAATTGCCATTACCGTAGATAGTTCCGAAAGCTTCTCCTGTACTACCGCACACTTGCTCTTTCATTTCAATCAGTGGTTTAAGCGGGTCTTTGGTATTGAACTTTATCTTTGTATCGTATCCATCGTAGTAGATGCCGTGTAGGATAATTGTATTTTCTTCTTCCGCAACGTCGGAAGTAATCAGACGCATATCCACATTTTGATTGGGTATGTCGTTACCGCCAAAGAAAGTAGAAGTAACTGTACAGTATCCTGTAAAGTTATTGATGTCGAACGGACAAACTTTCTGCAGTACAACTTTAGTTTCGGTGCCGTACATTTCCCACTCGTTAGATTCGGGAATGATGAGGTGCAGGGCAAATCCTAATGAATCGGTAGGCTCGATACTCTCATAGTTACCTTGTACTTCCACATTGGCTGCCATTTCACCGGCTTTGATAGTCACTGTATTTGAAAGGAGTTTATAGTGCTTTCCTTCGATAGCGTTGCTCTTCTTGTCTAATATCTCGACAGCGAAAGTACGATCGTAATCGGCAGGTACAGTGGCTGAAACGGGGACATTGAATATCTCATTGCTTTCTTGCACACCGTATTGGTAGAGCGTGTCGGAAAACATAAGATAATTAGGCCCGCTGTATACCACCTTGTCCTGTTCGCATCCGACAAGGGCTATCAGTGCAGCAACGGCTGTAATACATCCAAATAATAGTTTTTTCATTATCGTATGTTTTTAGTCTTATTTGTTACTTTCATTAGGTTCCACTTCCGAGCCCGGAGCATCCAGTTCGTGCTGAGGTATCGGCCATACGAACATAGGATCGTCCGCTTCCACTTTCAGACTGCTGCCGTTGGAAAGTGACTGGTCTTGCGGTTCACGTTTGAAACCTTTGTGCCAGCGCTTCAAGTCTTGCAGGCGGAAACCTTCCATATAGAGCTCTTTTACGCGTTCTTCCTCAATGACTTTCATTGCGTTTTCTTTGTCACCCATAGGGGTAGAACCACCATACGTAGCGTAACGTGCCGCACGGATAGCGGTAATGTCTTTTCCTGCTTCAGCGGTCTTTCCTGATTGTACGTATGCCTCGGCACGTATCAGATATTGTTCCGACAAACGGAGTACTTTCGGCATGGTAACGTGAAGAATCTTGTAATTGGTGAACTCTTCGTTACCGAAATACTTAATCAACAACGGCCAGGTAAGTCCGTGGCTGTATCCGGTAGTGAAAGACTGGAAGAAAGTGGAAGCACGCAAGTCATTTGCATCGTATAGATTGATAGCCCACTTTGCAGGAACATAATCCGGACGCAGAGTGGTGTAATCGTAGTTCGCAAAAATAGTTCCTAAACGGCCGCCATAGGAGTTGATAGTGAAACCAACTTTCCAGATAGCCTCGGTGGAGTGGTCGTTTGTCCACATATATTTATAATAGCTGATGCCGGAAGAAATCTGCTGTGTACAGCTTGACAATGTGTAATAGCCGCTTTCAATAACCTTGGTAGAGTATTTGATAGCTTCGTCCCACTTTTTCATGTAAAGGGCTACACGGGCACGCAATGCGTAGACGGTGTATTCGTTGAAGTACGGAGTATCGTATAATGCACCGCTGAAATCTTCTTCAAGTTCCAGCAAATCGGCTGCACGGTCGAGGTCGTCCAATACAAACTGATAAGAGTCTTTTAATGAAGAGCGTTTCATTTCCTCATCACCGCGATAGTGTTGACTAAGGATAACACCCAGTTGATTGGCGGCATCTTCGTCGCTTTCGTATGCCTTGCAGAACAGTTTAATCAGTTCCGAGTAGGCCAGTGCACGAGCGAAATAGGCTTCACCGCAACACTGATCCAATTTGTCGAGGGCTGTATCGTCCGTTGTGTTCTTTCTTACATTGTCTACTCTGTCGAGCAGGAAGTTACAACGGTTGATAACTTCGTACAATGAACCGTATACGGCTTCAATATCGGTATTGGTAGCCAGGATGTCTTTCCAACGCCAGATATCGCCGTAGATATTCGTATTGCCGTTTATTCCATAAACGAGGTCGGTCTGCAAATCGGGCAACAATGTAAGGTTACCGGAGTACAGGTATTTGCTCTTGTAAGCGTCGTAAATACCGATAACAGCCAGGTTTACATCGTCTACCGTCTGAATGGCCTGGTCGAAAGGCACTTCGTCTTCAGGCAGTTTGTCCAAACAGGAAGTAGCGGACAACATCACGGCAGCCAACATTATATATAATCTGAATTTTTTAATCATCTTTCTTTCTGCTTATAATATTAGAATGAAACTTCAATACCCAATGTGAACTGGCGTGATGCCGGATATTGTGCTCTGTAAATATTGCTTGCAACTTCCGGGTCGAGTCCTTTGAAACCGGTAAAGGTCAACAGATTCTGACCTTGCAGGTAGACACGTGCGGATGTGAAGAAGTTGGTTTTCTTCAGCAACGGCTGAGGAAGTGCGTAAGCCAGCGTCAGGTTCTTCAAGCGAAGGAATGAAGCGTTTTCGAGGAAACGGTCATCGAGTTGGGCAACCACTCCGTAACGGGGAATGTCTGTAATGTCACCCGGCTTTTTCCAGCGGTCGTACAACAGGCGTCTTGACTGGTTGTATGCGCTGTACAATCCGTTGCTTTCTTCGAAGAAACGGTCGTTGTTCATTACCCAACGGTCGGCCATCCAGCTGAATTGGGCAGATAATGACAAGCCTTTCCAACTGAAAGTTGTTCCGAAACCGCCGGCCCAAGGAGAGTCGAAAGTCTTTCCGGTCATTACTTTGTCTTCTTCGCGGAACTCGGTGGTTATTTCACCGTCTTTAGTGTACCACAAGGCATCACCGTTGGCAGGATTTACTCCGGCATAGCGGTTCAGGAAGAATTCGTGTACCGGGTGGCCTACTACGTATTTCAATCCGGTAGTAGAGTTCACATATTCCTGTACACCGTTATAGAGTTCTACGAGCTTGTTCTTATTATAAGATACATTGACATTCAAATTCCAGGCAAAGTCTTTGGTACGGATTACATCACCGTCTATTGAGATTTCGACACCACGGTTTATCATTGCGCCGATGTTTTCCCAACGGGAACCTTCGCCGGTTACGGCGTATGATTCGGGAACGTACATCAACATATTGCTTGTCTTCTTATGGTAAAAGTCGATGTTCAGGTTGGCACGGTTGAAGAAGCCCAGACGCAGACCGACATTGTTTGCCCAGGTCTGTTCCCAGCCTAAATCTTCATTTCCGCTCTGTTTCGGATAGATTCCGGCTTCGTCATTGTAGTTAGGACCGCCGGCAACCAATGCCAAGTGGTCGTAATTGGGTATTTCCGAGTTACCGGAAGTACCGGTACTCAATGCAACTTGTGCGCTGGTAAGCCATTCGATGTCTTTCAGGAAAGCCTCGTTCTTAACATTCCACATGAAACCTAACGACCAGAACACACCCCAACGGTGGTCTTTACCGAAACGTGAGGAGGCATCGGTACGGGTGGCAACTTCTGCGTAATACAAATCTTTATAATTGTATTCACCACGGAAGAAGAATGACAGGTATGAATAAGAGTCATTGGAATCCGCCCATGAAGAAGCGCGTGTACCGGAAGTTACATTCGTTAATTTGTCATTGGCTTGCCCGCGGGTAATTACCTGGAAGCCTGTTGACTGATAGTCCACCGCTTCTTGTCCCAACAGGAAGTTGAGCGAGTGGTCATCGTTCAATGCCCAACGGTAATTGACGGTAGTAGTTTCACTCAATGTAAGAGCGTCTGAGGAGTTACGTCCGGCAGAACCGTTTCCGTCATTAATAATATAGCTGGGATATGACCGCATGAAAGCCGTAGAGTGAGAGTAGTCTGCACCGAATTGCGTATGAATGGTCAGGTTCTTAATCGGAGTAATGTCTGCAAATACGGTAGACAGTACTTTATACTTCTTATAATTAACCGGATTGTTGTTCATCCACTCAATAGGGTTCTGACCTGTTCCCGCCCAAGTTCCGTTGTTTTCGGAAGCTAAAGAACCGTCTGCATTGTACGGGTTCCAATAAGGCAACATAAAACGGGAACCGGAAATAGGAGTATAGAGCGCCATTTCTCCCTCTTCCGCCTGCTGAACTTCTTCGTAAGCGGCCATGGTGTTGGTTCCGATTTTCAACCAGTTGCTGGCTTTTACTTCTGCGTTGGCGCGCATATTGTAACGACGGAAGGAAGAGCTTTGGGCAATACCGTCCTGGTCGTAGAAACCTCCGGAAACGTAATAGTTCAAGCGTTCGGTAGCGCGGTTTACGGAGAGTTCGTAGTTCTGCAGCGGAGCGCGGTCGTTAAATACTTCGTTCAGCCAGTTTACATTGGTACGTGAAAGGATTTCATAATCCTGTCCGGTATCCAGACCGATTTCTTTCTCAAACTGAATACGTTCGGGAGTGTTCATCATTGTCCAGTTGTCGTTAGACGCCAACTGTGAGAAACCGTACTGAGCACGCAGCGTTACTTTAGCCTTATCCATTGCCAGACCACGTTTGGTAGTGATTACAACCACACCGTTTGCGGCACGCGCACCGTAGATAGATGTTGAAGAAGCATCCTTCAACACGGAGATAGATTCGATATCTCCCGGGCTGATTGTGTTAAAATCCGAACTGGAAATAGGCACACCGTCCAGAATAAACAACGGGGATGTACCCGAATTGATAGAGTTGGTACCGCGAATCTGGAATACCGCCGCTTTACTGGGCTCTCCGGAATTGGAGATAACTGACAAACCCGGCGTCTGTCCCTGCAATGCCTGGTCGAACCCGGCTGCCGGTACATTTTCCATTTTTTCCGATTTTACGGTTGATACAGAGCCGGCAATCGTCCCCTTTTTGCGGACTCCATACGCTACTACCACTACCTCGTCTATTAACGCGGCATCCGGAGCAAGACGAACATTCAGTGTACCGGTCTTGGCACTGACTTCATGTTTTTGCGATTGCATACCGATGTACGAGAACAGTAAAGTGGCTCTTGCCGTACCTTTAATCTCAAGACTGTAGTTACCGTCAACGTCGGTTACTACACCATTTGTGCTTCCCTCTTGCAAAATCGACACACCAATCAACGGTTCATTATCCTCTTGGGAAATGACCTTACCCTTTACAAAGAATCCTTGTGCAAAAGCAGATTGAATAGTCAATAATGTAAGAAAGACAAACCAAAGAATTGATTTTCTCATCCTTGTCTTTAAATTATTATTGATTAAAATTAAAATTGATAAATATGCTGTTGTGGAATTTTTGGAATAGTCTTCTTCTTAACGTGAAATCTCATCACGCTTTTTTACGTTTCTCCAAACAAAAGATAGACTGTGTACAGTATTGTATTTCATTTTTTAGCTGAAAATAAAATCTATTATATAAACCGTTGCAAAGGTATTAAATAAACTAACAGCATCATTAATAAAATAGCAAATAATTATGTATCGAATTGTAAGTTTATAAAGGGCTTATATTATTAAAAAATAGAAAAAGGACAGATGATTATAGAGTGTATATCGAAAAGATAAAAAAATAAGTGATATAAAGTGTGAAAAGCAAGTGGATGTGTGACAATATGTTTGTATAAATATGTAAGGTTAAAAAGTGTTTCGTTTTATCGCTTTCCCCATAAATTCAAATTATAGGTTGCTTCTACCCGTTTTTCAATATTATCGGGTAGGGCAGGGAAGAAATCCATGCCGGTAATACGCTCTACTTCATCCACACTATTAACATAAGTATCTAAGGGATGATTTCCTGATGTATTTTTATAAATAAACCCGATAGCTTTAGGCGGATTGCTGTTTGTGCAGAGTATTACTTTGAAAAAGGCTTCAGGCACGGTGATTTTATGCTTCTTACCGATAGTACGATGCTTTTGCCGATAAAGGACAGGTCCGCAAACAATATAGATTTTTCCTTCTTTCTTCGCCCATAAGCGACAGGCTTCTTCCAACTCTTTCCAGTCGCCTCGGTTCAGATTGTGATTTTGAGGACAGATATTGGTCATGTAGAAACTTTCCTGCATGGCTTTCCAATGCCAGCGATTATCGCCTGCAGGACACATATGTCCTCTGTCCATGCCGCTACGTTTATAGTCATCGGTGGTTACGGCCTGGCTTTCGGGCAGGTCGGGATCAGGCATGAATTTGTCGGTACGGCTTTCACGTTCTATCAGTTTTTCGGGAGTAAGTTCCCAGGCTACCCAGTTCGGTATTTTTGTTTCTTTGTTATAAGACACTGTATATCCTTTACGGTACAATATCTGCTCCGGTGTGTTTTTTAGGGGAGCGGGGTAGAGTACGTTCTTTATGGATATTGCTTCGGTGGAGGTTGCTTTTACCGGTGTTTTTTCACTGAGTTCCGTTACGGCAGCAGGAAGATTAATATGCAAGGCTCCCGCTATGGGCTCATAGCAGATGCAAACGATGCATATTAATATAATCAAATAGAGTAATCCTTTGGATTGCTTTTGTTTTCTTCCTTTTCTTGCCATAATGAATAGTGGTGAACAGACTTTTATAGCAATTGTTTTGCTTTTTCCAGCGCTACATTGATGTTGGGACAAATATTATCTTTTCCAAGCAATTCATAAAAACCGGATTTCTCCAGGACATTATGTACTTTTTCGTTAACGCCGGACAATACAATCGTAATTTTCTCTTTTTGAGACATCTTACAAAGGCTTTCCAGATTATGGATACCCGTAGAGTCTATGAAAGGAACTTTACGCATACGTATAATACGTACCTTGGGACGGTCACCGAGTTGCGCCATCACCTCCTCGAATTTTGTGGCGATACCGAAAAAGTAGGGACCGTTGATTTCGTACACCTCCACGCCTTTCGGTATAATCAGATGCTCTTCGCTTGTGGTAATATCCGATTCGGCGTTCGGATCTATCTCGTCTTTGATAACCGATATTTCGGTTGTCTCCATGACACGGCGCATGAAGAGTACACAGGCAATAACCAAACCTACTTCAATAGCGATTGTCAAATCGAAGATAACCGTCAGGAAGAAAGTTATCAATAATACGGTGACATCCGATTTGGGGTTCTTCATCAATGCCCTGAATACGCGCCAACCACTCATATTATAAGATACGACTACCAGTACGCCTGCCAGACATCCCATCGGAATGTATTGAGCCAGCGGCATAAGCAGCAACAGAATCAAAAGCAGTACTACCGCATGCACTATACCGGCTACGGGCGACTTACCGCCATTATTGATATTAGCCATTGTACGGGCAATAGCGCCTGTGGCGGGAATACCTCCGAAAAGCGGAGTAGCCATGTTGGCAACACCCTGAGCTATCAATTCGGTATTGGAGTCGTGTTTGTCACCGATAACACCGTCGGCTACGGTAGCCGAAAGCAAGGATTCTATGGCTCCCAATACAGCAATCGTAATGGCAACGGGGAATAGATTCTTAATCGCTTCCCAGTTCAGTGCGGGCATCACAGCGTCGGGAAGTTCGGCTTTAATGCTGAAACGGTCGCCAATGGTGTCGATGCAGTCGATACCGCCGTACATCTTCATCAGATAAACGGCTACGGTCACTACGATAATGGCAATGAGCGAGCCGGGAATCTTCTTCGAGAATTTCGGAGTAATGGCAATGATAAAAATACTGGCAATGCTGACAGCCGTATTCCACCAGTTGACAGTGTCGAAATGACGGAAGTAGATTATCCATTTTCCCACGAAGTCTCCCGGGACTTTTTCCCCGCCGAAGCTCAATCCGAATATATCCGCAATCTGAGTGGTAAAGATAGTAACGGCGATACCGCTTGTAAAACCTACGATAATGGGATAGGGGATAAATTTAATGACTGCCCCCAGCTTGAATATTCCCAGAAGAATAAGGATGACGCCCGCCATTAACGTGGCGACAATCAGCCCCGCTTCTCCATATTGCTGGATAATGCCGTAAATAATAACGATGAACGCACCGGTAGGGCCGCCAATCTGAACCTTACTTCCTCCTAACAGTGAGATGATAAAACCGGCAATGATGGCCGTAATAATACCTTTTTCGGGCGATACGCCTGATGCAATACCGAACGCAATGGCAAGTGGTAAGGCAACGATACCCACAATGATACCGGCCATCAGGTCTGCCATGAAAAGTTCTTTTGAGTAATTTTTTAAAGCCGTGTACAGTTTTGGCTTGAATTCGAACGCTTTCATTTTATTTTAGAAACTTTATTTTACCTGAAGTTGTGTCAAAATGAATTTCAGTTATTAAAAAGAGAGTGCAAAATTAGGTAAAATAATGCAAATAGCTATAACTATTCCATTCTTTTTGTTTTTATGTATCCTTTGGGGGAGACAGCCGATTGTTTTTTGTGGATATTTGAACATAAACAGGTTGTTTCTTGTTATTAACATCAAACTGCTTGTTATTAATTAGAGATTAAAAAATAGCCTCATTGGATTTATGGAACGAAATAGATTTTACCTATGAAGTGATAGACAAATCCAATGAGGCAAAGTGTGGTTTTATTAAACTAAATTCGTATTTTTGTCCGGTTGACATAAGGAAATACGAATAATCTATACGTAATTACATTAACTAATAAAAAAAGAATTTATGAGCAAGAGTATCAAAGGAACTCAGACAGAAAAGAATCTGTTGACTTCATTCGCCGGTGAATCACAAGCAAGAATGCGTTACACTTATTTTGCAAGCGTGGCAAAAAAGGAAGGTTACGAACAAATCTCAGCCATCTTTACTGAAACAGCCGATCAGGAGAAAGAGCATGCGAAACGTATGTTTAAGTTTCTGGAAGGCGGAATGGTAGAAATTACCGCTTCTTATCCTGCAGGCGTTATCGGTACTACATTGGAGAATTTGCAGGCTGCCGCTGCAGGCGAGCACGAAGAGTGGTCTTTGGACTATCCTCACTTTGCCGATGTTGCCGAGCAAGAAGGTTTCCCCGCAATCGCTGCTATGTACCGTAACATTGCCATTGCTGAAAAAGGACACGAAGAACGTTACCGCGCTTTCGTACAGAACATTGAGAATGCTACTGTTTTCGCTAAAGAAGGTGAAGTAGTATGGCAATGCCGTAACTGCGGTTTCATCTACACAGGTAAGGAAGCTCCTGAATTGTGTCCTGCTTGTTTGCACCCGCAGGCTTACTTCGAGGTAAAGAAAGAAAATTATTAATATTCGGCATACTTGTCTGAATATTAAATTCAGGCACGGATTACACGAAAGCTCACGGAATGCTTTGTCCGTTGAATTCGTATAATCCGTGCCTTTTTTTTATTTTTTCTGTGATGTATTCTTATTTCTTCAGTACTACGGAAAGCGCTTCATAGGCTTTGGAAGCGTCTTGGATTTGAAGCAGCTTTTCCCAATTGGCAACCGGTTCTACCTTATGATTATACCGTTTGAGGATATTCAATATAAGTTTGCCGTTTTCTGTAACAGCTTTTGCGGTGAAAGAGCCACACTCGTTTTCTACTTTTACGTTCAGCTTCTCTACTCCTTCGGGAGCCGCTTTGTAGCCTGCCGGAAGATTTACAGTGATATTCCATTGGAAAGTACGGGGAGCGGACATATAGATGTCGGCGGAACGTTTACGTTCCTTACCTTCAATCCGGGTCTGTTCACCGATTAGTTTGCCTGCGGAAAGTACGTAGTTAGGACCTGCTTTTCGGATATAGCCATCCATTGTATAGCGGACATTATAAATAAAGGCTGCGCTGTCCGGGCGATTACCCAGACATTGCATCTGATAGTCGAGCAGTTCTTTGGCGTTTTCACCGTGATAGAAATCTATTTCCCATTTATAATTTTCCTTTTCCTGTTCACGACCTTTGCGGAATGCTTCTTGGAGATCATCCGCATATTTCTTGCCTACTTCTTCGGCAAATTCTTTGTCAATGCTAAGCAGACGTCGGTAAGCGGCGTCCACATCTTCCATTTTTACTAACATCTCCTGCATATACTCTTTTTGTGTTCCGGTGCGATATTCGTTCCGGTTAACGGTGAGTAACGTATTATCAAGGTCAGCTTGTATGGCGGTAATGTTACAGTTGTCATCGGCTGTACCTGCCGGCAGATTGAGGCGCTCTCTTTCTGCCTTTGTTTTCAACTTTTTGGCTTTCTCTTTATCCGGTTCCAAGATAGCTTGCCTGCCTTGGTAACGGACGGGGATTTCATGGGGAATGAGATATCCTGAAGGTGGGAGATAATATTTCTTACTTTCCGGAAGTGCAAGAAACCATGTGGTATTGCGATAGTTTGTCAATTTATCAAGAGGCTCTTTATTTTCGTGGGTAGTCATTCCGAGCAGATTGGGAACATCTACCCAATTCAGCAATCCTTGAAAATAGATAATGAACAATTCATTATTACAATTGCTCTTGAGGTCTGTCATCAGTGCAAAATGATAGTAATTGTAGATGAAGTCGGCTTTCTTCTCATCTGTCCAGTCTTTTTTCTTTATCTTTTTCACGTTACGGAGAAGCCGGATTCCTTTTTTGGTGTTACTCAATCCGCCGTATCCGGTATATTTTTTCGCTTGTTTCATAAAATCCCAGTCGTCCTCTTGCATGGCTGCCGCATCGGGATTGGCCTGTAGTCCTTTTTTCGTGGTACTTTCGGGAATATAGGTGTATTTTTTCATCTTGCTATTGGTGATGTACATCAATGTCATTGGAGTTTGCTGCATAGGGTTGTACCATAAACCGGGTTCGGTTTGTTCTATATCCTTCATTTCGGCATCGAGCAGGATGTTTCCGTCTTCGTCTTTACTTTGTTTGAAGTCCGGTGCGCCGTTCAGAGTACGGTATTGGGTAGTAAGTTTATCGTCTATCTCGCAATGCACCGTGTAAGAAAGCATCGGATGGCTTTGGCGAAACCGGAAGATGAACGGGTCGAGATTATGATTTTCCAATGAAGTGTAGTTGAAGAAAAAAATATCTATCTTATCACCGATTTCCAGTCCGGGTACGGCAAGTTTCTGACGTTGTTCCCGGTCTTTCCTGCCTTCGGTGGCTGTCATATATTCATCCGTGCTTACTTCGTTTACGGTACCGTCCGGTTTGATAATTCGCACGCCCAGTACTTGCTGGTAGTTTTCGTCATATCGCCACTCTTTTTTACGTATTTCCGCTTTGTAATCAAATTCGGAGAATTCTTTCAGAGCAGCCTTATCGTTGATTTGCACAAGCATACGATACAAGTCGCGACAATTTACTTCACGGTCGATATAGTGAAATCCTCCGAGAAAGGCGCCAACGTTGAAACGGGTCTTTTTGGTGACTTCTAACCGGCTGTGCGCAGCCAGAATGACAGCTGATTCGTCCTTGTATTTTTCGGGAACAGCCGTGTTGGTAAATTCAGGCAGTTCCAGTGCCCAGACTTCTTTTCTCGTTTCCTCCGCAAAGAGTTTGTATTTCTCTTTGTCATCGGCATTGGCATTAGGGGTGATGAATAAAAGCGCCAACACCCCCATCAGGAATAACATGTTCTGTTTCATTATTATTGTTTTTTGAGGATGATTTGTTCGTTGGATGCATCGGCCCATTTCCGCAAGTATGCGTTCCAGGTTGTAATTTCGTCGCGGGGAATACGTTTTTCGGTTATCTCCATTACTTTCCGGAAAATGATTTTGTTCCCTTCTGTTTTATATGAGCAGCAGAGTATGCCTTGCGGCGTATGGATTGAGATGCCTTCGGGGCAATAAACAAGTACATAGCCTGAGGGTATTTCCAGCTCCGTATGGCGTACGATGCGGCAACGGAGCGGGAGCTCGTAATCATGAATACGTTTAGCGGTGTCTATCGGTTGGCCGAACAGGTCATTGTGGAGGTCCAGTTCTATGTAAAACTCACCATCGGCTACTTGTACCGCGCTGCTGTTTATTACTTTTCCGGTCAGTATAGCCCATTTTTGTTGAGGCTTCTGCTGTATCCAACTGACCGAATCAACCTGATAATTATGATTATTCCCTGTCAAGATACGGGGAAGATATTCTTCCTGGCTGCTTTTATCGTTTTCGTGGTAGGCCGTGAGGAAAAATTCCTTCATGTCTCCGCTCCAACTACGGGTTGCATTACCCTGCAATACTTTGTTCGTTTGTTTGTCGGATAGGGTGCAGGTATAAGACAGGCTGTCTGTAGACGCGTTACTGTTCAGTATAGGCAATATGTGTACGATACAGTCTTCTCCATTCTCTATTACGGCTTCCCTTCCTTGTATACTTCCGGGTATGAATTCCGGGTTGATATATTCGTTGGTGGCATCCAGATAATAGGTCTTTCCCCGGTAGATAAGGCTGCATATCATATGGTTGACGGACGCAAGTGTAGCTATTTCGCTCATTCGGTAGGGAATGTCTATGGTGCCTATATCGGTCAGGCGGGCATCGAAGCCTTGTGCTTTCAGCAATGTACGGAGCAGGATTGCCATTCCTTTGCAATCGCCGTACCGTTTGCGCAGCACTTCTGCCGGAGTATCTGGCTTGTGTCCCGATATACCTGCTTCAAAAGCGATATAACGGATGTTTTGTTGTACCCAGGTATATGTATTACGTATTTTTTCCATATCCGTGCGGCAACCTTCGGTAATCTCCGCTAATAGCTTGTCGAGTTCGGGTATGTCACAGTCTACCTGTGCCAGTCCGTTAGACCAACGATACATATCGTGACAATCTGTAAATGATCCTGTTATCAGTATGTGCGGATATACTTTACCTGATGCCGGCATATGTTGCTCGTCTTTCATGGCCGGCATATCCGTTACGGTATAAGTGAATAAGGAATCTCCCGAACTGTTGATACCGCGTTCGCAGTGAATAGAAGGAGTAAAGTTCTTTTCTGTCAGCCGGAAATGGGAAAGGGATTGTGGAATGATGAATGTTATTTGTTTTTCTTTGATAAAATAGTCTTCGCCCAAATAGATTCGTGTAAAATAACGCAGGTCGTGAAAAGTACGTTTAAATGTTACCTCTGTCTTTTTTCCTTTACGGTCGAGATTGATGTTGAAGAAGCAGACCTTGCTGTCGTCAAAGAAAACATTTTCCGGTGTAATACTTTTATACTCAGCCTTTCCCCCGCCTTTGGCGGAAGCTCCGTCCAACGAGATGAATTCTCCGTAGTAGGTGTAAGGTTGCAATGTAGTTCCCATTCTTGTGGCTTCATAGGAAGTCTCTTTCCGGTTGCGTACGGCAGGAATACCGTCTTTTTCCATAAAGACGTAGGAATCGTTGCATTGTGTAATGACAATGTTGTCATCAAGCGTCTGTCCGTATGAGTTGTAAACGTACAAACACAAAAGTATACATGTGTAGATACAACCGCTTTTCATTTCAGCTTGCTATAAGGTTCTGTAAAAAATACTTGCAAAGATAGCGACCGGCAATGTTTTAACAAAAATAAATATATGGAAAATTTAATTTCTTGCTTTAAAGCAAGAAATTAATCCTTTTGTCCGAAAGTTATTTCCCGTCGGATACGGCTTAAGGTATATGGAGAAATATTGAGAAAAGAAGCGATTTCTTTCAGGCTTGTTTGATGAACGATGTCGGGACATCTTTTCAGCAATTCCTGGTAGCGTATTTTTGGGGAAGCCGAATACAGATTCAATAGCCGGTGGTAAGTCATACAGAACAGGTTTTCTGCAATCTTACGGCCTAATAACTGGTTCTGCCGGGTTGCCGCCCAAAATTCTTCCAGTTGGTTATAAGATAACTGATAGACGGTACTCGCCTTGATTGCTTCCGTATAGATAATGGCAGGTGTCTGCCTGGTGAATGACTCATAGTCTGCCACGAAATCCTTTTCAAAGCTATAGCCGATGATATGTTTGTTTCCTTCCGTATCAAGGTAGAAGTAACGGAAACTTCCCTGGGAAATATAGGCAATGTTATGACACACTTCACTTGTCTGACAAAAGAACTCTCCTTTCTTATAAAGACGTTTTTTCCCGTTTTGCAGGCAATGGTTAACCAAAGGAGAAAGTTCCAATAAGTCCAGATACTCGTTGAAGTGCGCCATAACCGTTATTTTTGAGCGTGCGGATAGTCTATCGTATAGTGCAGGCCGCGGCTTTCCTTGCGTTCCATGGCCTGACGGGTAATCAGATAGCCTACGTTAATCATATTGCGCAGTTCGCAAAGTTCACGGGTTGCCTTGCTGCTCTTGAACAGTTTTTCCGTCTCCTCATAAAGAATATCCAAGCGATTCCACGCGCGGGTCAGGCGGGTATTGCTGCGGACGATGCCCACATAAGATTCCATAATCTGGTTCACCTCTTTCATACTTTGCGTAATCAATACCCGTTCTTCGTTGGAGATAGTTCCTTCATCGTTCCATTCGGGAATATCCTCATTGAAATCATAGCGTTCCAATACGTTCAGTGCATGCTTGGCGGCTGCGTCGGCATAGACCACCGCTTCAATCAGCGAGTTGGAAGCCAAACGGTTTCCGCCATGCAGGCCGGTACACGAACATTCGCCGATGGCATACAGGCGGCGGATGCTGGATTGCCCGTCCAGGTCTACTTTGATGCCGCCGCAGAGGTAGTGTGCGGCAGGGGCTACGGGGATGTAGTCTTTGGTAATATCGATACCGATGCTGAGGCATTTCTTATAAATATTCGGGAAGTGCTTCTTAGTTTCTTCAGGGTCTTTATGGGTAACGTCCAGATAGACATGCTCGTCACCGCGCTGCTTCATTTCATTGTCGATGGCACGCGCCACGATGTCGCGCGGGGCGAGTGACAGGCGAGGGTCATACTTCTGCATGAATTCCTTTCCGTCCATGGTACGGAGCACGCCGCCATATCCGCGCATGGCTTCCGTTATCAGGAAACAAGGGCGGTCGCCCGGATGATAGAGGGCGGTGGGATGGAATTGGATGAATTCCATGTCTTTTACGGCGCCTTTGGCGCGATAGACCATGGCGATGCCGTCACCTGTGGCAACCAACGGGTTGGTAGTGTTACGGTATACGGCTTCGCAGCCGCCGGTTGCCATGATAGTCATTTTTGAAAGGAATGTATCCACTTCTCCGGTATTCTCGTTCAGAACGTAAGCGCCATAGCATTTGATACCCGGAGTATAGCGGGTTACGATAATGCCCAAATGGTGTTGGGTGATGATTTCCACCGCAAAGAAATTTGTGAATACGGTGATGTTAGGATGTTGTTTTACGGCTTCAATCAGGCTGTCTTGTATCTCCGCTCCGGTATTGTCCTTGTGATGCAGGATGCGGAACTCCGAGTGTCCGCCTTCTTTATGCAGGTCGAATTCTCCGTTATCTTTCTTGTCGAAGTTCACTCCCCATTTGATAAGTTCATTGATTTGTCCGGGAGCGTTGCGTACCACCTTTTCCACAGCTTCACGGTCGCTTATCCAGTCTCCGGCAATCATGGTGTCTTCAATATGCTTATCGAAATTGTCTACCGCCAGATTGGTGACGGAAGCGATGCCGCCTTGTGCGAAATAAGTGTTTGCTTCTTCCAGACCGGCCTTGCAGATGAGGGCTACTGTTCCTTTATGCGCCACTTTAAGCGCAAAGCTCATACCGGCAATTCCGGAGCCGATAACGAGGAAATCGAACTTTCTTACCATAGTTTCGTGTATTTAACACCGCAAAACTACAAAATAAGTACGTTCCTTGTCTCCCTTGCGGGCATTAATTCATAAAAATACCTACCTTAGCGGCAAAAACCGGATAAAATGAATCGAATTTTTCATGCGCGTATCGCTGCCGGACAGTATTTGTTTGTCATTCTGGCAGGCACAATCGCTGTTTACGGCCTTTGGGAAAAGAATATTCTTGTTGCTGTTCTTTTTATGCTCCTGCTGGTTGTCAGTATTGAGAAGCTGATTCATACTACCTATACCGTTACTACCGATAATAAGCTGTCATTGTTCTTCGGACGCTTTTCACGAGGAAAAGAAATCCCGCTGAAGGATATTACGTCGGTAGAACGCGCTTCCTCCATGCGGATAGGCAGATTTGCCGTTATGCGCTATGTACTGATAAGGTATGGAGAGGGTAAGTGCGTGGCGCTTCTTCCTGTTAAAGAGGAAGAGTTTATCCGTTTGCTCGAGCAGCGTATATCACGATAAATTATAATTATGTGAGGTATCATGCTTTTTTTCTGAATTTCTTGTTGTATCTTGCATGCAGAAATCTATAAATGTAAGAACTATGAAATATCAAATTGCCATTATTGGTGGAGGTCCGGCGGGATATACGGCTGCGGAAACAGCCGGAAAGGCCGGCCTGAATGTTGTGCTTTTTGAGAAGCGAAGCCTTGGCGGGGTGTGCCTGAATGAAGGGTGTATTCCTACCAAGACTTTATTATATTCGGCAAAAACGTATGACAGCGCACGTCATGCGTCCAAATATGCGGTCAATGTATCGGAAGTTTCGTTCGACTTGCCCAAAATCATAGCACGTAAACAGAAAGTGGTACGTAAACTGGTGTTGGGTGTCAAAGGAAAGCTGACCGCCAATAATGTGACTATTGTAAATGGCGAGGCCTCAATCGTAGATAAGAATCATATTCTGTGCGGTGACGAAACGTATGAATGTGATAATTTATTGCTTTGCACAGGCTCGGAAACTTTTATTCCGCCTATTCCCGGAATAGATACGGTGCCTTACTGGACGCATCGTGATGCGTTGGACAATAAAGAGCTTCCGAGATCGCTGGTTGTCATCGGCGGTGGAGTCATCGGCATGGAGTTTGCCTCATTCTTTAATAGTCTGGGGGTGGAGGTCACTGTTATCGAGATGCTGGATGAAATATTGGGCGGAATGGATAAGGAACTGTCCGCCATGCTTCGTGCGGAGTATGCCAAGCGCGGTATTAAATTCATGCTGAATACGAAGGTGGTGTCATTGGACGGAAGTGCGGGAGAAAACGGCGAAACTCAGGTACGGGTAAATTATGAAAATGCCGAAGGTACAGGTTTTTCAGTTGCGGAGAAATTATTGATGAGCGTCGGCCGTCGTCCGGTAACGAAAGGTTTCGGATTGGAAAATCTGAATCCGGAGAAAACAGAACGTGGAAACATACGGGTTGACGGGCAGATGCGGACTTCGGTTACGGGTGTGTATGCATGCGGGGATTTAACCGGATTCTCTTTGCTGGCACATACTGCTGTACGCGAGGCGGAAGTGGCGGTACATGCCGTTTTGGGCAAGAAAGACTGTATGAGTTACAGGGCTATCCCCGGCGTGGTATATACCAATCCTGAAATTGCGGGTGTGGGGGATACGGAAGAAGCCTTGCAGAAAAAGGGTATTCCCTATCGTACGGTAAAGCTGCCTATGGCTTATTCCGGTCGTTTTGTCGCGGAGAATGAAGGGGTTAACGGTATGTGCAAGTTACTGCTGGCAGAAGATGATACTGTTTTGGGAGCACATGTGCTGGGTAATCCGGCTTCGGAGATTATCACGTTGGCAGGTATGGCTGTCGAACTCAAGCTGACTGCTGCGGAATGGAAAAAAATAGTATTCCCGCATCCTACGGTAGGCGAAATCTTTAAGGAAGCTCTTTAACCGGATGACGGATATTTTGTAATACTCACTTAAATGGAATACATTATATTATGAAAATCGTAAAGTTGATGACTTGCGATTCTGCAACTCAAGCCCACATTGTTCAGGGAGCGTTACAGAATGAAGGAATTGATTCCATGTTGCGGAACGAGAATATGTCCACGCTACTGGCCGGATTGCAAGTAGGTGATCTGACAGGAGTGGATATATTGGTGGGTGAAAAAGACTATGAGGCGGCAATCAGCCTGTTGGAACAAAACCAGATGATTCCTGAACAATTGAAATACTGTCCTTTCTGCGGTTCCCCCGATATTAAGTTCGTATTGAGGAAAGGGCATCGGATGAGGGCTGTTGCCGCGGTTATTGCCTCTTTGTTGGCCAGTGCCGCTCCGGGCACCAACCATTGGGAGTATGTTTGTAATCAATGTAAAGGAAGATTTGAGAAACCGGTTGCCAAAAACAGCCGGACAACTGACGAACCTGAATGATAGCTTGTAAGAAGATGAGAAAGTATACCTTATTCCCGATTGTATTGGTTTTGACGTTAATTCCCTGTATATTGTCTGCACAGGGAGTATCACCTGAAACAAACTCTCTTTCTTCGCGGCTGGATACATTGATAAAGTATCGGTTGCCTGCAGGTTCTAATGTATCTATTTCAGTGTATGACTTGACTGCTGATAAGGCTCTGTATAGTTATCAGGCGGATAAGCTTTCCCGTCCGGCCTCTACAATGAAGTTGCTGACTACGATTACGGCGCTTGCGCGCCCTGAGGCGGACGAGCCTTTTTGTACGGAGGTTTGGTACAAGGGCGTGATTGAGCGTGATACGCTGAAAGGAGATATATACGTTGTCGGAGGTTTCGACCCGGAATTTGATGATGAAGCGTTGGATTCTTTGGTCGGTAAGGTGTCTCGTTTGCCTTTCTCTGTGGTTCAAGGCAAGATATATGGCGATGTTTCCATGAAAGACTCTTTGTATTGGGGAAGCGGTTGGCTGTGGGATGATACGCCCTATTCTTTTCAGCCATACCTGTCGCCGCTGATGCTTGATAAAGGAGTGGTTACGGTAACAGCTTTTCCCGGTATGCAGGGTGATACGGCACGTTTGGAATGTACTCCCGCTTCGTCTTACTATACGTTGACCAATACAACAAAAACCCGCGCTCCCTCTGCCGGACGTTTTCGTGTATCCCGCGATTGGCTGGAGAATGGCAATGACATAACGGTATCGGGTAATGTGGACGGGAAGCGTACCGGTACGGTGAATATCTATTCTTCGCAGGACTTCTTTATGCATACGTTCCTGGAGCGTTTACGGGCAAAAGGTATCCGTTGCCTTCCGGATTATTCTTTCAGTGAGTTTCAAAAAGACAGCGTTTCAGTGCGAATGGCATCTTATAATACTTCTGTACAGGCAGTAGTCAATCAAATAATGAAAGAGAGTGATAACTTGAATGCAGAAGCTATGTTATGCCGTTTAGGTGCGCAGTTTACGGGCGGGAGGCATATCTCTGCCGAAGACGGACTTTCGGCTATCCGCCGGTTGATAAAAAAGCTGGGCTATGTTCCCGACCGTTATAATCTGGCGGACGGTTGCGGACTTTCCAACTATAACTATATCTCATCGGAACTTTTAGTTGCCTTCTTGAAATTCGCTTATTCACGTACGGATGTGTTTCAGAAATTATATAAGGCATTGCCTATCGGCGGAGTGGACGGAACACTGAAAAACCGTATGAAGAAAGGGACGCCTTCTTATAAGAAAGTGCACGCTAAAACCGGTTCTTTTACGGCTATAAATTGCCTGGCAGGTTATTTAAAGGCAGATAACGGGCATCAGATCGCTTTTGCCATAATGAATCAGAATGTGCTTTCCGGCAGGGAGGCACGTAAATTCCAAGATACTGTCTGTGATATACTTATCCGATGAATGACCGGTACCGGTTGGTATGGATTGATAAAGAGCTGTTAAAATAACGCTCTGATTAACCTATCATTCTGCTATTCGGAACGGAGTGAATAATCTCTTCCCTTTATATAGCTAAGAGAGAAGATTCTTCGTCGCAAGCTCCTCCGAATGACAGAATGATAGGTTGATCAGAGCGTTGTCAGCCTTTTATCAAAGGCGTATTTAGCCTTTATTTGTACTGTGCCCAGTCGATATTCTTCATATCCCCGCTTTTTGCCAGTTCGGCGTGCATAGCCAGGGCGGCACGCATGGCATGAGGAGTCTGTGCCTTACCATCGGTCAGTTTCAGATAATCCCACAGGATATTCTTATAATCCGGATGAACACAGTTCTCAATGATTGCCTGAGCACGTTCTTTCGGGCTCTTGCCGCGCAGGTCGGCAACACCTTGTTCGGTAACGATGATGTTGACATCATGCTCGCTGTGGTCTACATGAGAAACCATCGGGACGATAGCGCTGATTTTGCCTTCTTTGGCGACAGACGGGCAAGTAAAGATAGAGATATAGGCGTTGCGCGTAAAATCGCCCGAACCGCCGATACCGTTCATCATCTTCGTACCGCCGATATGGGTGGAGTTTACGTTTCCGTAGAGGTCGGCTTCAATGGCTGTGTTGATAGAGATAATACCTAAACGGCGTACTACCTCGGGACTGTTGGATATTTCCGACGGACGGAGAACCAGCTTGTCGCGGAAGAAATCCATATCCTCGTATATACCGTTCAGGCAGTCGTTGGTTACGGTCAGTGAACAAGCGCTGCCAAACTTCACGCGACCTTCGCGAATCAGTCCGATAACGGAATTCTGGATAACCTCTGTGTACATCTCGAATGCCGGAATGGTCTTGTCGCGTCCTAAAGCGCCTAACACCGCGTTGGCGATATTTCCTACGCCCGACTGCAACGGCAGGAAGGTGGAAGGAATAATACCGCGCTTCATATCTGCGGCAAGGAAGTCGGCTACGTTCTGTCCGATTTTGTCGGTCAGCGGGTCGGCGGCGGCAAATGAGCGTGCTTCGTCCGGCCAGTTGGTTTCTACGACACCGACAATCTTTTTCGGGTCAACCTGGATATAAGGTTGTCCGATACGGTCGCTCGGCTTGAAGATAGGTATTTCGCGGCGGTAAGGCGGGTCAAGCGGTTCGTAGACATCGTGCAGTCCCATGGCGTTTTTACTGTGTGCGGCATTCAGCTCTATGATAATCCGGTCGGCGAGGCGGCAGATGGTAGGAGCGATACCGCCGGCGGCGGTCAGGTAGATTTTACCGTCGGGTGTCACTTCGCAGGCTTCGATGATGGCGACATCTACTTTTCCCATAAAGCCGTAGCGCACTTCTTGCGCCATTTGCGACAAATGGATGTCGTTGTAGGCAATCTCGCCGTTGTTTACCGCTTTACGGAAATCGGGATTGGTTGTGTAAGGAGCACGGTAGCGGATAGCTTTGACGCGTGAAAGGATACCGTCGCAGGAGTCACCGGTAGAGGCTCCTGTAAAAATGCCTATCTGGAAAGGGTTTCCTTTGGCATGTTCCGCTTCTGCTATTTTTGCCAGTTCGGCCGTAACGGCCTTGGCTGTTCCTGCGGGAGTAAATCCGCTCAGGCCGATATTGTAGCCATGTTTAATCAGGCTCGCAGCTTCTGCTGCTGAAATGTAATTAAATGCCATAATGTATAGTTATTTTTCGTGTAAGGAATCAACTCAACTTTCAATCGCGTTAATATTTTCGTTGTAATATCTCTCCCCAGATGATAGCCTTGCGCGCTTCCTCTGCCGAGTGTATTTCAAATTCGGATGAGGCGTCGACAGGTTCGGGAAGTGTATTGTCGGTATCTTGCTGAATGAAAGGCTGTTTCTTGGCAGGCTTATGTTTTTTTTCTGTTTTCTTGCGTATTACGGCGGCTTCGGGTTTGGGGCCTTCCGGGATGTAACCGCCGTAAGTTCCGTCGTTCCAGCTTTCAGGAAGGGGATTTTCTTCATCGAACACAGGCATGGCGGGGCTGTTGCCAGCTTTCTTTTTTGCTTCTTTCTTTGCTTGTCTGACAAAACTTATAACAATAATGCCTGCAATTAACAGAAATTTGAAGATGTCTTCCATAAGCCTTTCTTTGTTTTTTCACCGCCAAAGGTAATTATTTAATCTGATTGTAGCCAACAAATTGGCATTAAAAAAGGGCAGCTTCACAGCTCCCCTTGTTTTTTTAACCTAAACCTTAACTATGAAAAAATCTAATGTTTCTTTCATTCCACAAAATTGGAAATTTATTCCAACAATGCCAAATTAGCACTCGGAAAATGTTTACTCGCTTAACATAAATTAGTAGAAACACATCAAATAGAGGGGATTATGTGTTATTTTTCCATGGTTTCATCACTTTATTGGAAGGGAAGAAGTATCTTTGCACGCTGTCATTCAGAGCATGGCGAAGAATCACTTCCCTCTGACTACATAAAGGGAGCAGGTTTTTCGCTACGCTCTGAATGACAAAATGTAACTAATGTAACTTGATTTTAAACAAACTGATTATGGAAAATGTGACGGGAGCAGACTTTAAATCTGCAACTGCCGATGAGAACAAAAAGTTGTTCATCGAAACCTATGGCTGCCAGATGAATGTGGCCGATAGTGAAGTGATAGCCTCTGTGATGCAGATGGCGGGATATTCGGTGGCCGAAACGCTGGAAGAGGCGGATGCGGTATTTATGAATACCTGCTCTATCCGTGATAATGCCGAACAAAAGATTTTAAACCGCCTGGAGTTTTTTCATTCGCTCAAGAAGAAGAAAAAGAATCTGATTGTCGGCGTATTGGGATGCATGGCGGAGCGTGTCAAAGACGACCTGATTACGAACCATCATGTCGATCTGGTGGTAGGTCCGGATGCTTATCTTACTTTGCCCGACCTGATAGCTGCCGTAGAGGCGGGCGAGAAAGCCATCAACGTGGAACTTTCCACAACGGAAACTTATCGTGATGTGATACCTTCGCGCATTTGCGGAAATCATATTTCGGGTTTTGTTTCCATTATGCGCGGCTGCAATAACTTTTGTACCTATTGCATCGTTCCCTACACCCGCGGACGGGAACGCAGCCGGGATGTGGAAAGCATCCTGAATGAAGTTGCCGATTTGGTGGCTAAGGGTTATAAGGAAGTGACCTTGCTGGGACAGAATGTCAACTCTTACCGCTTTGAAAAGGCGGATGGGGAAGTGATAACTTTCCCCGCGTTGCTGCGTACCGTGGCCGAGTCGACTCCGGGCGTCCGTATCCGTTTTACCACCTCTCATCCCAAAGATATGAGCGACGAGACCCTGCAAGTCATCGCGGAAGTTCCCAATGTATGCAAGCATATACACTTGCCCGTGCAGAGCGGAAGCAGCCGTATCCTGAAGCTGATGAACCGTAAATATACCCGTGAGTGGTACCTGGAACGTGTTGACGCCATTCGCCGCATCATTCCGGATTGCGGCTTGTCTACGGATATTTTCTCCGGCTTCCATTCGGAAACGGAAGAAGACCACCGGCTTTCCCTCTCCCTGATGGAGGAGTGCGGTTATGACGCCGCCTTTATGTTTAAGTATTCCGAACGTCCGGGTACGTATGCCAGCAAGCATTTGCCGGATGATGTGCCTGAGGAAGTGAAGATTCGTCGTCTGAATGAGATTATCGCTTTGCAAAACCGTCTTTCTGCAGAGGCCAACGCCCGTTGCGTAGGAAAAACTTATGAGGTGCTGGTAGAAGGTGTTTCCAAACGCTCGCGCGACCAGCTCTTCGGACGCACCGAACAGAACCGGGTAGTTGTTTTCGACCGGGGAACGCACCGGACGGGCGATTTTGTGACGGTTAAGATTACAGAAAGCAGTTCGGCGACGCTGAAAGGTGAAGAAGTTTAGTTTGATATAAAAAAGGCAGGGGAGCACGAACCTCGCGGTCTATGCTCCCCTTATTAATGTATTGTTAACTTTAATTTTTCTGTTATTCCGCCATTGCCAGCAAGTTTGCCGTATGGTCTATACGGTTGTAGCTTACCAGTGTCCAGTTGGATTTTTCACTGTTCTTTTCATAGCTTTTGTAAGCTACCGGCATGTTCTCTTCGTTCATCTCATATACGCTTTTCTTCATATCCTTGTCATAAGCCTTGTGAGCCTTGTTCCAACGTGCGTATGACATGATGATTTCATTGTTTTCGTATTGGTAAGACATCTTGAAGTAAGGTGTCCATCGGCTTTGCAGGCTGTCCCATTTGGAAGCGGTCTTGCCGGTCAGGCGGTTTTCGTTGTCGTATGTAAATTCATAACGCATGTGGTTGTAGAGGTATGTGCCGTCTTGCTTGAAGATTGTTTTTGCTACTACCAAGTCATCCTTTACTTCTTCATTGGTGATGAAGTTGGCCTGAGCCTTTACTTCCGAGTTCATTACGCTTACGATAATCATTGCTACGAATGCGATTGCTTTGAATAAATTTGTAGTTTTCATAATCTTTATTTTTTTATTGTTACTATTTCCGTTTTATTTTTAGACGTTGTTTCCGATATAAAAAGTTGCCTTTTCGGTTCATCTTTTTTTCGAACGCCTTCGCCTGATAAAAGTCAAATCCTGTGCCAAAGATATAAATCGTTGATTATCAATTGTTATTATGCTTATGCGTCTGTTCGTTATCGGACACTTGTCCGCTCAAGACCGAACACAAAGGCTGTGATTAGTTTATTCTGCAGGAATAACAGGTATCTCCCCGCTCTCTGTTATCTTCTTTGTTTGCGAATTTTAATTCGTCAGACAGTTGTTATCCTTTCGTTAGACAGCCGTTGACTTTGCGTTAAACAGCTGTCTAACGAAAGGGAGACAGCTGTCTGACGTAATAATGACTACCGTTTAACGGATTAATGTCTGCCTGTTTCTTGGCTGTATTCTTAATGCGCGCCTTTTAATTGCGGTGAATTCCTTCCTTGTCACTTTCGGCGCAGCATTACTTTTATTAAATCTCCTTAATGAAAGCCTTGTAAATCACTTTTTATTTGTTATTTTGCACCAAATTTAGGATAAGTGCGGTCTGTTCGGTTCAGACTGCACTTCCTTATTGGTAAACGTTCGATGAATAAACTCACTATAAAAGCTTGTCCGGTATGTGGCGGAACGCATTTGGAGCGTACCCTGACCTGCATAGACCATTATGCCTCGGGTGAAGTATTCCACTTGTGCCGTTGCAGGGACTGTGGTTTTATATTGACCCAGGATTTTCCCGCAGAAGCGGAAATCGGACGCTATTATGAAACTCCCGATTATATATCCCATTCAGATACGAAGAAAGGGGTGATGAACTCCGTATACCATTGGGTGCGCAGCTATATGTTGAAGCGCAAGGCGCGCTTGGTGGCGCATGAAGCGCATCGTAAAACAGGACGTCTGCTGGACATCGGCACGGGAACCGGTTATTTTGCCGATACAATGAAGCGTTGCGGCTGGCAGGTGGAAGTCATTGAAAAGAACGCCCATGCACGCGCTTTTGCCAAGGAGCATTTCGGCTTGGAGGTAAAGCCCGATACGGCTTTGAAGGATTTTGAACCGGATAGTTTTGATGTCATTACGCTGTGGCACGTAATGGAGCACCTTGAACCGTTGAATGAGACTTGGGAAACGCTGAACTCGTTGCTGACGGAAAAAGGGGTGCTGATTGCAGCCGTACCCAACTGCTCTTCGTACGACGCCAGGAAATACGGAGCTTATTGGGCTGCCTACGATGTGCCCCGGCATTTGTGGCATTTCACTCCCGGCACTATCCAGCGGCTGGGTTCCAAGCATGGCTTTATTTTGGCGGAGCGTCATCCCATGCCGTTTGACGCGTTCTACGTATCCATGCTGACAGAGAAAAATATGCGCCGTTCATGTCCGTTCATACGGGGCATGATTACCGGTACATTGGCATGGTTCCATGCATTGGTAAGGAAAGAGCGCAGCAGTTCCATGATTTATGTGTTTCGTAAAAAAAAGGTGATTTAATGAAAGCTAAACGTAATTCGGTATCCTATTTTGATATGCAGTTCATCACATCCAGCATAAGTACTACATTGGTATTGCTGTTGTTGGGCTTGGTGGTGTTCTTTGTATTGGGGG
Organism: Bacteroides sp. 44_46; assembly: GCF_001915465.1. Taxonomy (NCBI): domain Bacteria; kingdom Pseudomonadati; phylum Bacteroidota; class Bacteroidia; order Bacteroidales; family Bacteroidaceae; genus Bacteroides; species Bacteroides sp. 44_46. The sequence continues at coordinate 127,693 of NZ_MNQO01000018.1, forward strand.
CTCACAACCTTTCCGTATACGTAAAGGAGAATATCAACTTCTCTATTCTTATCAGTGATGATATGAAAGAGAGTGATATCCTGAAACTGCAGAAGAAACTGGATAAAGAGCCGTTTGTGAAGGAGACGGAATATATCTCCAAGAAACAGGCGCTTCGCGAACAAACCGAGGCGATGGGGACAGACCCGCAGGAGTTTCTCGGCTATAATCCTTTTACGGCGTCCATCGAGATTAAGTTGCATTCCGATTATGCCAATTCGGACAGCATTGCCAAGATAGAGAAGAAAATCAAGAGGAACACGAATATTCAGGAAGTACTTTACCAGAAAGACCTGATAGATGCGGTGAATGATAATATCCGCAATATCAGTCTGATGCTGTTGGGTTTGGCTGTCATTCTGACTTTCATTTCCTTTGCGCTGATTAACAATACAATCCGTCTGACTATCTACTCCAAACGCTTCCTTATCCATACAATGAAGCTGGTAGGGGCGAGTTGGAGCTTTATCAGGCGTCCGTTCCTGCGGCGTAATTTCTGGATAGGAGTATTGTCGGCTGTCATTGCCGATGCCGTTCTGTGGGGAGCCGCCTATTGGCTGGTTTCTTATGAACCGGAGTTAATCAGGGTGATTACGCCTGAGGTGATGTTGCTGGTTTCCGTTGCCGTACTGGTGTTCGGAGTGCTCATTACCTGGTTGTGTGCATTGCTCTCTATCAACAAGTATCTGAGGATGAAGGCGAGTACATTGTATTATATATAAGAGGTAAGAAATAGTAAATCATTAAATAGTAAATAAATAGATGAGTAAACAGAAGTTCGCTTTTGACAAGACCAATTTTATTCTGCTTGCTGTCGGTATGGCGGTGGTAATACTTGGTTTTATTTTAATGACCGGCCCTGTATCTACACCGACACACTTTGAACCGGACATTTTTAGTGTAAGACGTATTAAGGTGGCTCCATTGGTTTGCCTTTTGGGATTTGTATTTATGATATATGCCGTATTGCGTAAACCGAAAACAAAAGAATGATTATGGGAGATTTGAGTACACTTGAAGTAATTATTATAGCTATTGTAGAGGGATTGACGGAATTTTTACCGGTTTCTTCTACGGGACACATGATTATTACACAGAATCTGTTGGGTATAGAGAGTACGGAATTTGTAAAAGCCTTTACGGTGATTATACAGTTCGGTGCAATCCTTTCGGTGGTTTGGCTGTATTGGAAACGTTTTTTCCGTTTGAACCATACTCCGGTTCCAGCAGGGACTTCTGCGTTGAAGTGTTTTCTGCATAAATTCGACTTTTACTGGAAGTTGCTGGTGGCATTCGTTCCGGCAGCTGTATTGGGATTCCTGTTCAGTGACAAGATTGACGAGATGTTGGAAAGTGTGACTGTGGTGGCTGTGATGCTTGTAATTGGCGGTGTGTTCATGCTGTTCTGCGACAAGATATTCTCCAAAGGCAGTGAAGATACTGTCCTGACGGAAAAGAAAGCTTTTAATATCGGTCTGTTCCAGTGTATTGCAATGATACCGGGTGTGTCCCGTTCCATGGCGACGATTGTCGGCGGTATGGCACAGAAGATGACTCGCAAGGCTGCGGCAGAGTTCTCTTTCTTCCTAGCTGTTCCTACGATGTTTGCAGCTACGCTTTATAAGATGTTGCAGCTCTTTTTGGACGGCGGAACGGAGATTATCATGAACAATATGCCGGCATTGATAATCGGCAATGTGGTAGCTTTCGTGGTGGCTTTGCTTGCTATCAAGTTCTTTATCAGCTTCGTGACGAAATATGGTTTCAAGGCATTCGGCTGGTACCGTATCATTGTCGGGGGAATTATCCTTCTGTTGTTGCTTACAGGACACAATTTGGAAGTGGTGTGATGATAAATTTTAAAGAAGGAGAAGTTCTGTATTTCAATAAACCGTTGGGATGGACATCGTTCAAGGTCGTAGGCCATGCGCGCTATCACATCTGCCGGCGGATGAAGGTAAAGAAACTGAAAGTAGGCCATGCGGGTACACTCGATCCTCTCGCTACGGGAGTGATGATAGTGTGTACAGGCAAGGCTACAAAACGGATTGAAGAATTTCAGTATCATACCAAGGAGTATATCGCCACCATCCGGCTGGGCGCTACCACCCCTTCCTATGATTTGGAACATGAGATAGACGCTACCTATCCTACGGAGCATATCACGAGGGAGCTGGTAGAGGAGACTTTGAAGAAGTTCATCGGCGAGATACAGCAAGTGCCTCCCGCTTTCTCGGCCTGCATGGTGAACGGTAAACGCGCCTATGACCTTGCCCGCAAAGGCGAGGAGGTGGAGCTGAAGCCCAAGTTACTGGTGATTGACGAGATTGAACTGCTGGAATGTAATCTGCCGGAAATCAAGGTTCGGGTAGTGTGCAGCAAGGGTACGTACATCCGTGCTTTGGCGCGTGACATCGGTGAGGCGTTGAATAGCGGCGCTCATCTTACGGCTTTGGAGCGCACCCGCGTAGGGGATGTCCGTATAGAGGATTGCCTTAATCCGCTTGATTTCAAAGAGTGGATAGACGGGCAGGATTTAGTTATAAGTGATGAGTTATAAGTTATTTGCAATGAAGGAGCATGCTGCTGGATAACTTATACCATTTATGACTAAAAAATATACTGAAATAAACAATAAATAACTCATAACTTATAACTCATAACTAATTATGAAACTGTCGCAATTTAAATTTAAACTTCCTGAAGAGAAGATCGCCTTACATCCTACAAGGTATAGAGATGAGTCGCGCTTAATGGTATTACACAGAAAGACGGGCGAAATCGAACACCGTATGTTCAAGGATATTTTGGAATATTTCGATGATAAGGATGTATTTATCTTTAATGATACGAAGGTGTTTCCCGCCCGTTTGTACGGTAACAAGGAAAAAACCGGTGCGCGTATCGAGGTATTTCTGTTGCGTGAGTTGAATGAGGAGTTGCGTTTATGGGATGTGTTGGTGGATCCTGCCCGTAAAATCCGTATCGGTAACAAACTCTATTTCGGCGAAGACGATTCTATGGTGGCCGAGGTGATTGACAATACTACCTCGCGCGGACGTACCCTTCGTTTCCTTTATGACGGGCCGCATGACGAGTTCAAGAAAGCCCTGTACGCATTGGGTGAAACGCCGCTGCCGCACAGTATCATCAACCGTCCGGTGGAACCGGAGGATTCGGAACGCTTCCAGTCTATTTTTGCCCGTAACGAAGGTGCCGTAACGGCTCCGACGGCCAGTCTTCATTTCAGCCGCGAGTTGATGAAGCGCATGGAGATTAAGGGAATAGACTTTGCTTATATTACGCTGCATGCAGGTTTGGGTAACTTCCGCGATATCGATGTGGAGGACCTTACCAAGCATAAAACGGATTCCGAGCAAATGATTGTTACGGAAGATGCCGTAAAGGTTGTGAATCGCGCCAAGGATTTGAACAGGCAGGTATGCGCCGTAGGTACTACGGTGATGCGTGCGATAGAGAGCACTGTCAGCACAGACGGCCATTTGAAAGAATACGAAGGCTGGACGAATAAGTTCATCTTCCCACCGTACGACTTTACGGTTGCCAACGCGATGGTGTCCAACTTCCATATGCCGCTTTCCACCCTGTTGATGATTGTTGCCGCTTTTGGCGGTTATGATCAGGTAATGGAAGCCTATAATGTAGCGTTGAAAGAGGATTACCGTTTCGGTACTTATGGAGATGCAATGCTGATTACGGATAAATAAAATAAAGGTTGGCAATCCCTGTTTTTATTGATGTACGTTTACTTTAGTTTAGGGACTAATCTTGGCGATAAGGAGCATAATCTCCGTCTCGCCGTTCAGAAAATAGAAGAGCGGATAGGGAAAGTGATTTCCCTGTCCGCTTTTTATGCTACCGCTCCGTGGGGCTTTTCCTCTGAGAATACATTTTTGAATGCCGCTGTTTGTGTGGAGACGCTTCTTCCGCCGTTGTCTGTTCTGTATCTTACTCAGGAGATGGAACGTGAGATAGGACGCACTCATAAATCTGTCGGCGGGGTATATAGCGACCGGCTGATAGATATAGACTTGCTTTTGTATGATGACCGGGTGATGGATACCCCCGAACTGAAACTGCCTCACCCCTTGATGCACGAACGCCGTTTCGTGATGGAACCGTTGGTGGAGATTGCACCGGATTTAGTTCATCCGGTATTAAAGAAAAAAATGCGGGAATTGCTGTAAAAAATCGTATCTTTGTTTCCGCGCATAAATCAGTTTGCTCATGTTCAGATATTCGGCTTTCATAGTGTTTCTTCTGTGTTTTTATTCGGGCTTGACGGCCGGGGATAAAACGGATGATGATATTTTGCTTTTGAAGCTGGACAAGATGATTCAGCAGCGTGAGACATATCAGAAAAAGGTGGAAAAGGATATTGCGGAGCTTCGCAGGACGTTGGATTATGTAGGAGATGATAGAGCGAGGTTTGATATTTTGGGTGATTTGTTTGTCAAATACCGTTCCTTTAGGGTTGATACGGCGTTGATTATAGCGGAAGAAAGGCTGGAACTTGCAGACGGATTGGGTGAAGAATACGTTAATCAAGGGTTGATGAATCTGGCTGATGCTTTGAATAAAGTAGGAAAGCATGAAAATGCATTAGGTATTCTGGATAAAGTAAAGAGAACTGAGGCTGTGCGAAAGGATACCTATTTTTATTATTTGTATCATACTACCTATTTATCCTGTTACAGTGATGAAATGGAAGTGTCCAAGAAACAGTTGTTCATGCGGCAGATAAGGGCTTATAAGGATACGTTAGTGGCTATCAGCGATCCTAATACCGCCAGCTATGTGACGAATAAATGCGGCAGTCTGAGCCTGCAGGGAAAATGGGATGAGGCTATCCGGATATTGACCGGATATTATGAACGTTGTACGGATGATGATCCCGACAAGGCGAGAGTGGAATATCTGTTGGCGGAATTATATTTGGGCAAACGTGATGTACAGTTGGCAAAGCATTATCTTATCCGGGCTTCCATTACCGATATAACGAATGCCAAAAAAGTGTATATGTCGTTACAGCAATTGGCAATTTTGCTTTTTCAGGAAGGAGATATCGAAAGAGCTTATAATTATATTTCTTGTTCACTGGAAGATGTGAATTTTGGAAAAGCCCGTTATCGTATCGTGGATATAGCTGAATATCTCCCTATTATTAAAGCCGCCAATGATAGTCGTGTAAAAGCTGACAGGGACAAGGTGTTGTTTTTTCTTTTAGTTTTGTCCATTCTCGTTATTACACTGATTATCGCTTTCTTTGTTCTTCGCCAAAAGAACCGTAAACTGCTGAGGGTAAAGCAATCGTTGGCGGAACAGAATCAGCGTCTGCAGGAAATGACGGAGAATCTTACCCGGATGAACGAGGAAATTAAAGAATCCAACCATATTAAGGAAGAATATATTGGCTTGTTGTTTAATATCTGCTCTGAGTATATTTATAAACAGGAAACCGAGCGCAAGAGCTTATTGAAAATTGTCAATACCGGTTCTATGGCGGATATTTCCAAGATGCTTCATAATCAATCATCTACTACGGAAGACTTTAAACTGTTCATCAGTAAGTTTGATACTATATTCCTGTCTATCTTTCCGGATTTTGTGGAATCTTTCAATACTTTATTGAAAGAGGACGAACGTATACAGCTAAAAGAAGGTGAATTGTTAACGCCCGAACTGCGTATCTATGCCCTTATCCGTTTGGGTATTGATGATAATTCTAAAATCGCCAATTTTTTTCATTATTCGCTTCAGACAGTATATAACTATCGTTTAAGAATGAGGAATAAAGCGATTATTCCCGGAAAAGATTTGGCCGTTCAGGTACAAAAACTGTAAAAAGCGTCTCCTTTGAATTTACTTTTATTGTGTATGACTTTTTTGTTAATTTATTGATAATAAGGGTGCTATATTTTTATCATCTTTCCTTTTACTTACTTTTTCATTCATAACCTTTGTCAAGCGAAAGTATAATATCTACTTTCGCCTACAATCTAATTTTTATACCGAATGTGGTATACTTTGTTACACTTTAATTTAAAACATTATGAAAGGCAAGAAAAATCCAGAAGCTTTTGGAAGAAAGTGGCGGTATCTGTTTATGATGCTCGCTTTGGTTTTCAGTGTAGGGGTTTCTGCACAAAAAACAGTTATTAAAGGTAATATCTCTGATAGGGAAAATTTACCCGTTATCGGAGCAAATATCTTGGAAAAAGGGACGACAAATGGAACTATCAGTGATGTGGACGGTAATTTTACAATCACCGTCAGCAGTCCCAAGGCTGTTTTACTTATTAAATATATCGGCTATAAAGATGTGGAAAAGGTCGTTTCTCCAATGATGAAAATCTTGATGGAGGAAGATAGTGAGATGCTCGAAGACGTAGTCGTTATAGGTTATGGAAGTGTGAAGAAATCTGATGCGACAGGTTCGGTAACCGCTATCAAACCGGATGATTTTAATAAAGGCTTACGTACTACCGCTCAAGATGCTTTGGTGGGTAAAGTACCGGGTGTAAATGTCGTTTCAAGTTCCGGCGCTCCGGGAGCGGGCGCCACTATCCGTATCAGAAGCGGCGCATCACTATCTGCATCCAATGATCCGCTAATTGTTGTTGACGGTGTACCGGTGGACAACTCCACTATTGAAGGTGGCGGAAATGTAATCGGAGGTATCAACCCGAACGATATTGAAACATTTACCGTATTAAAAGATGCTTCAGCCACTGCTATCTACGGTTCCCGCGCATCTAATGGCGTGATTGTAATTACTACTAAGAAAGGTTCCGATTCCAACCTGCGTTTCAACTATTCTACTAACCTTTCTGTAAGCACCATTACGGAAAAATTGGATGTACTTTCCGCTGATGAGTTCCGTGAGTTCGTTCCTACGGTATCGGGTGTTCCGGGCTCCGTGACTTTGGGTACGGTTTCTACTGATTGGCAGGATGAGATTTACCGTACGGCATTCGGACAAGAACATAACTTTTCCGTTTCCGGTAAGGTAAAGAAAAATGCACCTTACCGTTTGTCGGTAGGTTATAATAATCAGAATGGTGTGGTAAAGACAAATAACTATGAACGCTTTACCTTTAATGGAGGTATATCTCCTAAGTTTTTTGACAATCATCTTACCGTTGACCTGAACGTTAAAGTTTCGTATGAGGATAATCAGAAGGTGGATGAAAGCGTCGTTAATAATGCGCTCCGATACGATCCTACCCGTCCTGTCATGACCGGAAGTGCAACGGGAGCCGATGAGCCGGGATTGGGTTATTTTATTTGGATGAATGGAAATTCTCCTATGGCTATTCAAACCGATAACCCTGTGGCGCAACTCGAATTGCAGAATTTGCATAATAAAGTAACCCGTTCCATCGGTAATGCTGCCATCAATTATAAAGTGCACCGTTTGGAAGATTTACAGTTGAACGCCAATTTGGGTTATGATGTATTGAGAAGTAAATATACTAAGAATGTGCCCGATATGGCCGGTATGATGTATACATCTAACATGAAAGACGGTACGGGACTTATGTATGATTCTAAACAGAATAAGCGTAACTATTTGTTGGATTTATATGCCAACTACTCTCATGTGTTCAATGAAAAGCATAATTTCAGCGCGATGGCGGGATACGGTTGGCAACATTTCTGGAAAAAATTCGATGCGACCACTCTCTCTCCGGAAGGCAAAGAACTGTTCTCGCCAAATCATTATGAGTCTGAATATTATCTACTTTCATTCTATGGACGTTTAAATTACTCGTATGATAATCGTTATATGATTACAGCCACTCTGCGTTCAGATGCTTCTTCACGTTTTGCCAAGGATAACCGTTGGGGCTTATTCCCTTCCGTTGCATTGGGATGGAAGATCAGTCAGGAGGCATTTTTACGCGATTCGGAAGTATTGTCAGACTTGAAGTTGCGTTTGAGCTATGGTCAAACCGGACAGCAGGATATTCTGAATGACTATCCGTATATGACTACCTTTACGGTATCTTATCCGGAATCTTGTTATCAATTCGGTGACAAATGGTACTATACTTATCGCCCGAACGGCTATGATTCTGATATTAAATGGGAAACTACCGAAACTTATAATATCGGTTTGGATTACGGTTTTCTTAACAATCGTATTTACGGTTCTATTGATTACTATCAACGCCACACAAAAGATTTGCTGAATACTATCAATGTAATTTCAGGAACCAACTATTCCTCCGTCATTACAACCAATATCGGTGAGATGGATAATAAAGGTGTGGAATTTGCCATCAATGCGGTGCCTGTGCATACAAAAAACTGGAAATGGACAGTGGGCATGAATTATACATGGAATGATTCTGAAATAACCAAGCTGAATGTTATTGATTCGGATGCCAATTTTGTGCAGACAGGAGCTATTTCTGGTACGGGCAAGACGGTTCAGGTATTTATGGTAGGTCAACGTCCCTATACTTTCTATCTGGCAAAACAGGCTTATGATGATGGAGGTAAACCTATCGAAGGGCAATATGTGCAACCGGATGGCTCTATCTCTGCGACAGAAACAAAATATGCCACGAACAAAAGCGCATTGCCGACATCCTATCTGGGATTCAATACCCAGCTTACTTATAAAAACTGGGATTTTGCCATTAGCGGACACGGGGCATTCGGTAACTATGTATATAATTATGTGGCTGCCGACCAGTATGTGCAATCGGTGTACAGCGATCAAGGAAATTTCTCCAATATATTACGCAGAACTAAAGACACCGGTTTCCAGAACCAACAACTTTATTCGGATTATTTCTTGGAGAAAGGCAATTTCTTCCGCATCGACAATATTTCTTTGGGATATACATTCCAGAAGTTATGGAATAGTTCCAGCTCTTTGCGCCTGACGTTCGGTGTGCAGAATGTTGCTACCTTTACAAGCTATTCCGGTATTGATCCGGAGATTTACAGCGGTATCGATAAAGAGGTATATCCCCGTCCGCGCGTATTTTCATTAAGTGCTAATTTAAATTTCTAACGGCTTAAAACTATACAATATGAAAAATATAATTGCTTATTCGTTTATTTTGTTTTTCGCGGGCATAAGTCTGGTCTCTTGTCTGGGTGACTTGGACACGATGCCTTTGGATGATAACCAACTGGTAAGTGAAAAGGTATATCAGACAAAAGACGGTTATACCGGTGTCTTGGCAAAGTGTTATGCCTCACTGATTTTGACGGGGCAACAAGGTGGTGATGGAGGAGATGGTGACCTTGAAGGCGCTAATGAGGGATATTCCGGTTATGTACGCCTGCTGTTCTATTTGCAGGAGTTGAGTACGGATAATTTCCTGATGCCTTCCTCTTCCAACGGATTGCGTAAATGCTTGAACTTGCAGTGGGATGCTTCCAATGCTTCAGTCATTACATGGACCTACCAGAGACTTTATATGAGTATCGCTTATTGTAATGAACTTTTGCGGGAATGCACAGAAGGCAAATTGCAAGGCAGAGGACTTTGGGAAGAGATGAAAGACGACTATATGAGTTATCGTGCAGAGGCTCGTTTCATACGTGCTTATTGCTATTCGATGCTTTGTGATTTATTTGGCGCGGTTCCTTATGTAGATGAAAATACGGGTGTGAAAGAAATTCCGGTACAATATACGCGTAAGCAGATTTTTGAGTTTGCAGAAAGTGAGTTATTGGCTATCGAGAATGAGTTGAAGGCTCCGGGAACCAATGAGTACGGACGTGTCGATAGGGTAGCCGGCTGGTTTTTACTGGCCCGCATGTATTTGAATGCACAGACATGGATTAATGAGAATAAATACCAGGAAGCATATACTTATGCTACGAAAGTCATTGCCGATGGGCATTATCCGTTGGCTTCTGACTATCGCGAAATCTTTTTGGCCGATAATAATACCTGTAAGGAGATTATTTGGCCGTTGGTACAGGATGGTCTGCGCGCACAGAGTTCTGCCGGAACGAACTTCTATGTGAAGGCTTTTGTGAATGGTCCTATGGATGAACTCTATAAAACAGGTGTTGGTTCCAGAGGTTGGGGCAATGTTCGCGCTAAAGTGTCATTGGTGGATGCGTTCGATGCGGATGATGTTATGTTCGATGGCAATGATACCTGGGGAAATAACAAGAAAGATAAAAGAGCACAGTTTATGACCGCTCTTCCTAATCAGGTAAAAGATACATGGGATGTAAATATGGATATGACGAGTACGTTTACATGCGGTTATGGTTACATTAAGTGGAGAAACGTAACGAAAGAAGATGAACTTAGCGCTTCGGGGGATGCTTATACTTCTATTGATTTCCCGTTGTTCCGTACTGCTGATGCATATTTGATGGCTGCTGAGGCTATTTTGCGCGGAGCAAGTGGCACACAAAGCGAGGCGCTGGGATATGTAAATGAAGTCAGGACAAGAGCTTATATGTCTGGAAAATATGCGAAAAGCGGTGTACGTTCCGATGTGTCCGGTGAGATTGGTGCCAATGAGCTTGATTTGGATTTTCTGCTGCTTGAGCGTCAGAAGGAATTGGCTTCCGAATTGATAAGACGTACCGACCTGATCCGGTTCGGTAAATATACGAAAGGTAATAATTGGGATTGGAAAAATGGCGTACGTTTGGGAGAGGATGTGGATGATAAATATAATCTGTTCCCTATTCCGGAGAGCGAATTGACAAATAATCCTACTTTAGTACAAAACGATGGTTATAAAGTAATAAAATAAAGATATGATGAAGCTGAAACAAATTCTATTATGTAGTTTGATAGTAATGTGCTGTGCCCCGCTTGGGGCGCAGACATCTAAAGAAGAGATGTTTGCTACTCCTGAGAAAACGGGAGGAGTATATTGGGCGTATCCCTTGGATTTTGCTCCGCAGACCAAAGCGCCTAAGGGATATAAACCTTTTTATATCAGTCATTACGGACGGCATGGTTCTCGTTATCTGATTGCCGACCGTGATTATAAATGGTTGGTAGACCTTTTTGAGGAGGCGCATCGTGCGCAAGCGCTTACCGGTTTGGGAGAGGATACGTATCAGCGTTTACTCACAGTTTGGGAGGAAGCGAAAGGGCATGGTGGGGATTTAACCCCATTGGGAGTAAGGCAACACCGGGGCATTGCTGAAAGAATGTATACCTCATTCCCGGAGGTGTTTAAAGGCAATCCTTTTATATCTGCCCGTTCTACCGTTGTGTTGCGCTGTGCTATGAGTATGGTGGCTTTTGGTGACCGTTTGAAAGAATTAAATCCCGGCTTGCGGATTTCTTATGAGGCGAGCGAGAAGTATATGGATTATTTGAATTATCATACAGATGAATCTAACCGTTTCACTTCTTCTCATGACGGTCCTTGGGCTGAAGAATATAGGAAATTTGAAGAAGCTCATACCAATCCGGAACGTCTGGTCACAGCTTTATTTAAAGATAAGCATTTTATTGTAAAGAAGGTAAATCCCAAAGAACTGATGTGGGGAATGTACTGGGTGGCCAGTGATATGCAGAATGCCGAAACAAAAGTTTCTTTCTATGATTTATTTGAGGCGCAGGAATTGTTTGATTTGTGGCAATGTGTCAATTATCGTTTTTATGTAGGGAATGCCAATCATGCCGATGGAAAGGGTGTTGTAGTAGCCAATGCCAAATCATTGTTAAGAAATATTTTGGATAGTGCTGATGAAGCAATCCGAAAAGGTGGTATCGCTGCCACTCTCCGTTTTGGACACGATGGTAATGTGATTCCTTTGGTGGCACTGATGCAAATAGAGAATTGTAATGTTGCAGTCAACGATCCGTATGAAGTTTATAAGGTATGGAGTGATTTCAAGGTGGTTCCTATGGCTGCCAATGTGCAGATTATCTTTTTCCGGAATGAGAAATCCGATGATATTCTGGTAAAGATTATGCATAATGAAAATGAAGTGCATATTCCGGTACAAACCGATATGTTCCCTTATTATAAATGGAGGGACGTTGAGAACTACTATCGGGGAATGTTGCAATAAGAATATTTTTTGAAGTTAACAATATAGAAACTATTGTGAGAAGTGCGACGATGGGATATCGGCGCACTTTTTTATATTATATGTCCGCTTCCTTCGTACGATATTAGTATATAATCGTTCTATTTTTATATTTGTGATAGTCTCTTCTCGCTATTTTTGCTATAAGTTGGCGCAAGATGGAAAGGAGGTTGTCTTAGTTAAATCGGCTGTTTTATTGGATATACCTCGGGAATAATTCATAAGTTTGTTTTTCGTATTAAAGGAAGTCTGTTATATGTATAAAAAATATCTTACTTTTCTCTTCTGTTTCTTCTCTTCTTTTTCGTTTGCACAGAATATACATTTTCAGGCAATCGGAGTAGAGGACGGTATCTCGCAACCGACAGTAACATCTATCTATCAAGATGAATTCGGAATTATCTGGATAGGGACTAAGGATGGATTGAACCGCTATAACGGTACCGATTTTTATGTTTTCCGTCCGGTAAAGGATGATAAGAATAGTTTGTACAATAATAATATAGGTACAATCTGCGGTGACAAGCAAGGGCACATTTATATCCGCTGCAAATATGCGGTTGTTGAGTATGATATAAAGAAAAATACTTTTCATACAATTCGTGATAATGATATTCAGGCTATCAGTTACGGTAATACGCAATTGTGGGTTTGTACGAGAGATTCCTTGTTTACTTATAATCGCGTAGAAGATAAACTTGATTATTATTATAATCTGGAAGGTGCGCGTATGTCTTGTGTAATTGAGGACAGTGATGGTAATTTATATGTGGGAACCATGAACAATGGTTTGTACATGATAGACGGTAATAAGAAATGGCTGAACTATCTTCCTAAGAAAGATATAACATGCATCTATGAAGATTCTAAAAAAAGTATTTGGGTAGGAACTAAAGATGACGGTCTTTTTCGATTAGACAGGAATGGTGGAATAACCAATTATGGGACTGCTCCTCACCAGAATATGCTATCCAGCAGTTATGTCCGCTGTATTGTGGAAGATAATTTGGGTAATTATTGGATTGGAACTTTTAAAGGTTTGGATAAGCTGAATGCTGCAACCGGTACTTTCACTCATTACAGTAAAGATAATAAGCCGTATAGTTTGAGTAATTCTTCTATTATCTGTATGATGAAAGACAGGCAGGGTACTTTCTGGATCGGTACGTATTATGGCGGGGTAAATCTGTTTAATCCCGACTATGAGATATATACATATTATTATCCTGATGAAGCGCAAAAGGGAAAACTGACCTCTCCTTTTGCCGGAAGGATGATAGAGGATTCTAAGGGAGGAATATGGATTGCGACCGAAGGTGGCGGAGTGAATTATCTCGACAGAAAAACAAGAACCTTTACTGAATATAAGCATGATGTAAGTAAGAACTCTCTTGCGTCTAATACGATTCAGAGTTTGTTTCTAGATGAGGATAACCAAGCTTTGTGGATAGGAACATTACGGGGCGGATTAGACCGTTTGGACCTGAAAACATATCGGTTTACCAATTACCGGTATAATGCTGAGAAAAAGAATTCATTGATTAATGATATAGTTCGTAAAATTATTCCTTATAAAGGGAACCTGTTATTGGCTACTCATAATGGGATTGGTCTTTTCAATCCTGAAACAGGAGAGTGTGTGAAGCTATTGAATGACAGTCGGCTTAATAACAGACAAATTATAGATATGCTTGTTGATAAGAAGAATAATCTGTGGTTTTCTTACTCATTGGGATTGATAAAGTATAATCTGGAGACTCAGAAACGTAATGAGTATTTTGTTCCCAATACTTCGAAACAGGCCATTGGGCCGAACTTGATTAATGTACTTTTTGAAGATAAGAAAGGTAATATCTGGGCAGGCTCTTCAGGGGATGGCATATTCCTGTACGAACAAGACTCCAATACATTCAAATCGTTTAACTCGCATAATTCGGATTTAATCAATGATTATATACTCGATATAAAAGAGTCGCTTTCCGGCTATCTCCTGATAGCCAGTAATCAAGGATTCTCACGTTTTGATATGGAGAACCAGCGTTTTTACAACTATAATAAGCAGAATGGTTTTCCTATGACGGCATTGAATCCATATGGCTTGTTTGTGGCCAGTGATAATGAGATATATCTTTCCGGTCCTAAAATGATGATTTCTTTCTTCGAGAAAGAGTTGAATTCCTATGTGAAGCCTTATCAGTTGAATTTTACTTCATTGGAAGTAAATAATCAGCAGATTTTGCCCAATGACGGTTCCGGAATTCTTACGGAATCGATTCTGTATCAGCCACAGATCACTTTAAATCATAATCACTCCATAATAACCGTTAACTTCTCATTATCCAATTATGTATCAGTATTGAAAAATAGAATCTATTACAAGTTGGAAGGGTTTGATAAAGATTGGATGAGTGCAGGTTACCGTAAAGCCATTACTTATACAAACCTTAATCCGGGTGAATATAAATTGAAGATTAAAAGTTCGGAAGAATATTCCGGTAAGGAGAGTATTTGTAAAGAAATAGATATTATAGTAAAACCACCTTTTTATAAATCTACTTGGGCATATTGTATTTATGTTGCTATTATTATCATATCGGTCTATTTGGTGGTGAGTTTCTATTCATCAAAATTGAAACTGAGGGCTTCGCTGGAGTATGAGAAGAAAGAAAAGAAACAGATTGAGGAACTGAACCAATCCAAACTTCGCTTTTTTACCAATATATCACATGAGTTCCGTACTCCGCTTACGTTGATTGTGAGCCAATTGGAAATGCTGATGGAACGAAGCGATATTCAACCTTTGGTGTATAGTAAGCTGGTGAATATCCATAGGAATACATTGCGTATGAAACGTTTGATAACCGAACTATTGGATTTTAGAAAACAGGAACAAGGCTTTGAAAAGTTTAAATACAGTAAGCAGGATATTTACGCTTTTCTGGATGAAATTTATCTGTCTTTTAAAGAGTATGCGCGGGGTAAGCAGATTAATCTTGAGTTTCTTAACAAGGATAAGAATCTTGAAGTCTGGTTCGATGTGGTACAATTGGAAAAGGTGATTTATAATTTGTTGTCCAATGCTTTTAAATATACTCCTTTGGGCGGTACGATTTCACTGTCGGTACAGGAATATGAGAACAGTGTTGTGGTTACTGTGTCGGATACGGGAGTGGGTATTGCTGAAGAGAGCCTGGATAAGATATTCGACCGTTTCTATCAAGTGGACAGTATGAATAACCAGAAAGGTACAGGCATAGGTCTGGCGCTTGCAAAGAGTATAATCGAAGCCCATAAAGGGAAAATCAGTGTCCGGAGTATGGAAGGGAAAGGAACGACTTTCGTTGTTGAACTACCTTTAGGAGACAGCCATATTACCGATGCACAGAAAATTGCTACTCCTGATATTGATTCATCATGTATCTCTGAGCTGACAGTATATGGTTCGCAGGTACCGGCGGATGTGGTGGATGATGAAAATATGGATAATCAGTCGGACGAGACAAGAAGCAAGATTCTTATTGTAGAAGATAACGAAGAACTTAGAGGTTTATTGGCGCGTTTGTTCTCTAAAATATATACTGTTTATGAAGCTCAGGATGGTGAAGAAGGATTTGAAAAGACAAAAGAAGTACAACCTGATATTGTACTGAGTGATATTATGATGCCCAAAATGTCCGGTATAGAGATGTGCAGGAAGATAAAGAGTAATTTCGAGACTTCTCATATTCCTGTGATATTACTTACGGCACAAACAGCTGAAGAATATACCATGCAAGGGTTAAAAATGGGAGCGGATGACTATGTAACCAAACCTTTTAATGTGAAACATTTGTTTATGCGTTGTAACAACCTGGTGAACAGTAGAAAATTGTTACAGCAGAAATATGCGAAACAAATGGATAATAATGTAGATATACTGGCAACCAATAGCGCGGACTATCAGTTCATGGAACAATGTGTAGCCTGTGTTGAACAGAATCTGGATAATCCGGATTTTGATGTGAATATGTTTGCCCAGGCTATGAATACGGGACGCACCAAACTCTTCCTGAAAGTTAAAGGTATTACGGGACAGACACCGAACGACTTTATTCTGAATATCAGGTTGAAGAAGGCGCAAATGCTCCTCAAGCAAATGGATACGAAGACTGTTTCAGAAATAGCGTATGAAGTAGGCTTTAATTCCCCAAGCTATTTCATCAAGCGCTTTAGAGAATTGTTTGGAGTGACTCCTGCCCAATATCAAAAAGGTGAAGAATAAACTTACTTATTATATATACACTATGAAGACAAAATTACTATGCACGCTGTATTTTTTGTGTCCATTGGCCGTGTCGGCGGCAAATGTTCATAAACTTACTCCGATTACTACTGATAAGGATGTCAGAGTTGAAATAAGTTTGTCCGCTGAGGCAAACGAACACCTGTCTCTTGATGCAGTCATTTCTAATACCCGTAATGGTGAGGTATTGTGTAATCGTTCAAAAGAGTTTTCTTTTAAGAATAAAGTCGATACGACAATAGTATGGAAAATAGATGGTTTGAATCCGGAATTGTGGAGTCCGGTTACTCCTGTTCTTTATAACCTTGAGATAAAGACGAATACTGAGGTTTTACGCAAACGGATCGGTTTCAGGAGATTTGAGATGCGGGATGGGGTGTTCTATCTGAACGGGAAACCTATCTATTTGCGAGGTAATGCCATTAATCCGCCGGAAAGAGGGATACCTGAGCCCTTGGAAAGAAGTAAGGAGTTCGCTCGTGATTATGTCCGTTTTATGAAAAGTCTGAATATAAATATCATTCGTATTCCTGATGACCAAAACTGGATGGATGTATGCGATGAAGAAGGCATGATGATTTTTGCCGGTCGCTATGGACGTCCTAAGCATGGAACCAAGACTGCACCACCGGCAGACTTTGATTTATCGCTTAAGACATATAAGGAAATAGATTTAGGCCCGTTTAGCCCTCACCCTTCTGTTGTCATTTATATATTGGCTAATGAAATGCCGCCTGAAGGTGAAGTTGGAGCTCGGTATCGGGAGTTTCTGACAAAAATGTGTGGTGAACTCAAGAAATGGGATGATACCAGGTTGTATATAGGTAATACTGGCTATGGACTTGGAAAATCAGGTGATATTTATGATGTACACCGGTATTGGGGGTGGTATTACAACACTTTTCTGACTTATCTAAACATGCGTGATAAAAGTATGTGGCAGAATCCGGGTAGAGTTCAGCCTATTACATTTACTGAGTGTGTGGGTAACTATACGGGGATAGACGGGCGTTTTAACCTTTGTTCCCGGACTAAGCAGCCCGGTTCGCAAAAGTGTTGGACCGGCCATCTGCCAAATGAAGAACAAGCTGAGGCTGCTATGTCATATCAAGCCTTTGTCCTAAAAAATGCTACGGAACTGTTTCGTCGGTTGAGATGCCAGAATGGTAATCTTGCAGGTACTATGCCTTTTACCATAATATTCCATAATTGGGATGGAGTAAAGTCGTTTGCAGAAATGAAACCGAAACCTGTGGCGTGGCAGTATCAGACAAGTTATCAACCGATATTGCTGAGTTGGGAAAACTGGCAGTCGCAGATTTATGCAGGAAATAAGTTGTCGGTCGTTGCTCATGTGGTTAATGATGATGACTATTGCAATGATTTGAATGGCGCTCGTTTGCAATGGTGGATTGAGAAAGGAAATGAGAAGTTTTTGTCAGGAGATATCGAACTGCCGTCTGTTCCTTACTATGGGACATATAAGAGTCCTCTTTCAATTGATATTCCCCGGGATTTAACTTCGGGAGATTATGTATTGAAAGGTGAAATTTGGGTGGATGGCAGGAAGATATCCCATAATGAGAGCGAGATTTTCATTGCAGGACAGGATTGGAATAATAAGGATGCAATTGGAAAAACGATTTATGTATATGACTCTTCGGCGGGGGAACAAACCTGCAGTTGCTTGCAAAAGCTTGGTTATATGGTGAAGCCGATACGTACGGTTATGGATTTACCTCGCAATTCCATTTTAGTTTTGGGAAAGGACTCTTGGGACAATAACATAAACAGTCAGGTTGAACAATTAAGGGAGTATATAAAGAAAGGAGGACGCGTTGTTTGTCTGGAGCAGGATCCGGCTAGATTCAATCAATCATGGCTACCGATTTCGGTTAAATTCTTGGAAGACAGTAATAATAATCCGGTCTACCTGTCTCCTTCTTTGGCATATAAAGACGGTATGAATATTAATCTTGAGCGTCCTTATCATCCGGTCTTTAAAGGGCTGACACCGAAACGTTTTAAACTTTGGTCTGATTATACTTCTTATGATGAGTCGCAAAAGGGATTTCCTGCTATTTATCCGGTGGATAGAGGATATGACTTGCATGCAGCTGATTTGAAAAACGTGGCAATTCTTGCTAATTATAGTCGTGCGTTATCGGCAACTGCTTTGTCGGAGATGTTTATGGGTAAAGGGTCTGTGTTATTGTCGGGTTTCGATTTGATAAATCATTGTGGAACGGATCCGGTGGCAGATAAACTTCTTTCAAATGTATTACATTATATGGCTACTGATAAAAAGCATGAACCATATGTGGCAGTGAGTGACTCTATTGTTTGGGGAGATTATGCGTCTGAGCGAGGTATTGTGAATGCTCTTTGTAATGGCTTGATGGTAAATACGGTTCCTATTATTCCGAAAGGGCAGGAGAAGGATGCCAAATATAAGTTGAAGATTGATGAGTATGGTTATCAATATGCCGGGGCATATGGTGGCTGGAATTCAAAACCGGGTGTACAATATGTACCCTATGGGAGAAGACCGATGGCTCCGTTCACGTTTTCGCGAGGAGGAAGCCCGCTTATTGAAAAATCATCTGTAACAGGCGAGGGGTATTTTTACATAACTTTACCGGAAAAGAAGAATATAATGATTACTGTATTAGAGAATCCTGTGGATGAACCTATCCGTATCAGTCTTTCCGTAAACAATGAAGCGGGAAAGGAGTATGTAATTTTGCCTAAGCAGCAATTAAGTATTGAAACGGATATTTCTCATATAAAGAATGCGATGAAGGTATCTTTGAAAGGAGATAGGCGCACGATTCTGCTGAAAACCATATTAAGTATGAAACAGACTCGGAAATAATGTTTAATCGAATAAGTTGTACTGCTTGAATGGTGCAACTTATTCTGTTTATAGGCCCTTTGTACAACTTTGCTGTACAAAAGAACGATTGTTATATGCTTTCATAGGATAAACGGACACTTTTGCAGAGGTATTTAAAATCCGAATAAAACTATGAAACGCATTTTATCTTCTTTATACTTATTACTGATAAGTATTGCTCTTTTGGCAAATGACAGATTTGCCGTTGCTGATATTTTTACAGACCATATGGTGTTGCAGCGTAATGCTAATGTAAAGGTTTGGGGTGAAGGAACGGACGGTTCGCAGATTGAAGTCCGTTTTGAAGGACAAAACCGGAAGACCGTGGTTGCAAAAGGCAAATGGACGGTCGATTTAAAGACCGGAGAGGCCGGAGGACCATATAAGCTGGAAATTGTAAATGGTAATCATAAGATTTGTTTCAAGGATGTTTTCGTAGGTGACGTATGGCTGGCGGGTGGTCAGTCAAATATGGAATTTGCCCTACGCAGGGTAAAAGATGCGCAGGCAGAAATTTCTTTGGCTGATTATCCTCAGATACGTTATTATAAGGTACCGAGGAAATTTTACCCGGAACAAAAAGTACCCGGAACATCTTGGAAGGCATGCTCGCCGGAAACAGCGACAGATTTTGCAGCTATAGCCTATTATTTTGCCAAGAACATACATAAAGAGCTGAATATTCCTATCGGTATCATTCAAGTTCCTGTAGGTGGGACGACGGTTGAGGCATGGACAAGCCGGAAATTATTGATGTCTGATAAAGATTTTCGTCCGCTGCTGGAATACTATGATAGTATTGCCAACTCTTATCGTCCTGGCGAATATGAGAAATTGTATAATAATTACCACAGTTCTTTGGCAGAATACAACAAGTTGAGCGCAGAGAAGAAACGATACATTAACAAACCGTCGGAACCTATGGGAAAATGGAATTTCCGCCGTCCGGTAGGTTTGTCCGAAACAATGTTGAGTGCAGCTTGTCCATACACATTGAAAGGATTCATTTTTTATCAGGGAGAATCGAATACTGCTAGAGGGGCGCAATACCGCAAATTATTCCCCGCTATGATTAAAGAGTGGAGGACTTCATGGGGACAGGGAGATATTCCTTTCTTATTTGTACAGCTGCCTCGATTTGAAACAAAAACCCGCTATTGGAATGAATTGCGTGAGGCACAATATCTAACTTCACTTCGTGTGAAAAATACGGGAATGGCGGTCGCCTTTGATCAGGGAAACCCTAAAGATATTCATCCGATTGTAAAAGATACGGTAGGTTGGCGATTGGCGCAGTTAGCCTTAGGGAAAGTATATGGTAAAAAGACTATTTACCAAGGGCCTGAATTTAAGAAATTATCAAAAGCGGGAAATGGCAGTTTACTTCTTGATTTTATAAATACAGGTACCGGGATTATTGCTAAAGATGGAGCTGCTTCACTCTCCGGATTTATGGTTGCAGGTAAGGATGGTAAGTTCTATCCTGCCGAAGCGGTCATCGTTAGTAATAGTCAGGTACGAGTAAGCAGTGAGCAGGTGCAGGCTCCTATCGATGTCCGTTACCTGTGGGTAAATAGTGCGAATCCTAATTTCTTTAATAGAGAGGGATTTCCTGCATGTCCTTTTCGTACCGACAGTTATCGACTGGAAACGGAAGGTGTATATGTCAACCCTGAACCGGTGGTACCTAAATTGGATTTATTCCTTTTCATAGGACAGTCTAACATGGCAGGTCGTGGATATATTACTGATAATTATAAAAGTAGTATTAAAGATGTGTATTTGCTGACCCCTACCGGTACAATGGAACAAGCAAGGAATCCTTTGAACAAATATTCTACTATTCGCAAGCAGTTGGATTTGCAGGGTGTAGGTCCTGCCTATTCTTTTGCAAAGGCAATAACAGAGAAAACCGGACATCAATTAGGGCTGGTAGTGAATGCACGCGGTGGCAGTTCTATTAACTCGTGGTTGAAAGGGGCACGGGATGATTATTATGGTGAAGCTTTATCGCGCATACGTCAAGCCATGAAATATGGTAAGTTGAAAGCTATTATTTGGCACCAGGGTGAATCGGACAGCCGGGAACCGGGACTGTATATGGAGAAACTAAAGAAGTTGGTCGCTGATTTACGGCAAGATGTGGGAAATGAGAACCTTCCTGTTATAGTAGGTGAGATTGCCGATTGGCGGGCAAATGGAACTTCGGAGGCATTTAATAAAATGTTACGTACAGTTCCTCAGCATATTCCATATTCTTATTGTGTGTCATCCAGAGAACTGGTTCCTTTGATTAATGAAAGTGATCCTCACTTTAGCGCAGACAGCCAAATAATTTTAGGCAGGAGATATGCTGAGGCTGCTTATGAGGCTTGTTATTCTCAAAAGTAAATAGTTCATTAAAAAATAATTTATGAGTTTTAAGAAACAGCTGTTTTTAATATGCGGAGTTCTTGCAGTACCATTTTTAGGATTGCAAGCCGATGACGTAAATGTGGCGTTACGTAAGCCGGTGACTGCATCGTCACAACAGGAGAAATTTCCGGCATCTAATGTGACGGACGGAGTTATTTCACGTAAATCAACTTGGATGAGTGCCGAAAGTGCGCGACCTCCTCATATGTTGGATATTAATTTGGAGCGATATTATGATATCAATAAGATTGTTATCTATACTGGTATTCCGGAAAATGAGTTGACAGAATCGGAAAAAGGTAAAGCTCCGGGATTTTGGTCGATGAAGAATTTTAAGATTCAGTATTGGGATGATGCCAACTGGACGGATTTACCGGATACGGAACGTACGGAAAACCGGTTGGATAAACTTGAATTTATTTTTAAACCTACCTTACAGACTTTTCAGATTCGCCTGGTGTCCACAGATGGTGAGCCGATTCGGATTAATGAATTTGAAGTGTATGGTAAGGAAAAGGTTAATATGCCTGTACCTGTGACAATAAATGAAGTACAGACAACCGTTCAGGAGCCTTCGAAGACAGAAATGCAGGTAACAATAACCAAAGAGGTTATTGGGAAATCAATGAAGTATGTGGCTTATAACCAAGGATATTATTTCCCGGGAAGTAATATTTCCGGTTGGCTTGAATATTCCAATGTAAATAGTTTGCGAGTTTGGACATCCTTGAATGATTATGTTCCTCAGTCAGCCGTACTGAATGATGAAAGAGTGGCTACTTTGGATGATTTTGAAGTATGTAAGACTGAATTGAGAAATAATCCGGAACGTAACCGCTTTATTCGTTGGGAACCGGTTTTGGAAAATTGTCGTAAAAAACAGTTTTCTACTAATTCGATGGTTTTTGAATATACATTGAAAGAATTGAAACGTCTGAATATAGAACCTGTTCTTCAGATAAATTCTACAGATTTCGATGGTACGTGGAGTAATAAATGGAAGCAGTGGCAACGTTTCTATGCACTTGCTTTTTATGCGGCCAAGACCGGAGATGTAACCATGTATGCTATGCATAACGAACCGAACCATCGCCATGCGGGTCCCATGAAGATAACACAGTATGTGGATGCCATGAAGATTGTTTCGGATGCTGTGTATTGTGCAGTACAGGATGTGAACAGACTGTATGGGAAATGTTTGAAATCGCGTTTTGTAAGCCCTGTTACAGCAGGCTCGAATGCGAATTGGTGGGCGGAAGTAGTGAAAAATTTGCGTATAGACTATCGTGGCTTACCCTCAGACAGAGATTTATTGGATATATTTTCCACTCATTCTTATAATCTGCCGGCTGCGGGTTATGCATCTAAGGTTTCTGATATAAGAAAAATTATCGTGGAAAACCATCCGATGAAACAATCTCTGCCAATAGTCTATACAGAGACCGGACGCTGGATGAATGCTTATCTGATAGATAAGGAAGAAACAATGGATTCTCCCTCTTTATTTACGGAATGGGCAGGTGAATATGCGAATAATACGCTTAATCAAGGCTATGGCATGTGGGCTTTTAAGTTTGCAAATACTACCAGTGGCACATATCCGCGCGGAATCAAGTCAGGGCATCATTTTATCTGGCAGGGAAAACGGATTGTAGAGGATGCTTATAATAATGTGGCATTGGGTAAGAAAGCATCAGACTTGACTTCCTCTCATAGAGTAACCGTGAAAACAATAACAGATGGAGATAAAACAGATGCCTCCATGTGGGTTTCTTCAGATACGGATGAAGAAAAGTGTTTGGAAATTAATTTGGGTAAAAGTTACTCTTTGGGTGGGGCAGTCGTCTATACAGGTTCTTCCTATGGAGTTTATACTTCTCCTGACCGCGTGAAAAACTTCAGTTTACAATATTGGGATGGTACCGCTTGGACGGATATAAAGGAAACAATGGAAAAGAATGCACGTTACGCTCAGTCTTTCTTCTTGTTTGATACTCCTGTTACGACTTCTAAAGTTCGGTTTGTGTCAACCGATAAGGGAAGTATAAAGGTGAGAGAAATTAAATTATTTGATTCGGAATCTGTAAAAGATATTCCTTCTTCTTATGATATAAGCGGTATTCAGCGCACTGGTGAAGTAGTCCGTCTTTTTGCAAAAGGATTTAAGAATGAACGTCCTTTATTAAGTACGGTGAAATCTGCTGCTGATAATGATGTGGATGCCATTACCTGTTTTAATCCGGAAGAAATGAGATACTATATATGGCTTGTACAACGCAAACACTTTTCAAATAATCTGACTCTGAATATGAAGTCATTAGATCTACCCACCGGCACCAGAGTAATTGCTGAAGAAGTAAGTGCAAATGCTTATGGTGAGGTGGTTTGGTCGAAAGAAATCTCGGAGAATGGGCAACTTTCTTTTGAACTTCCTGCCCAAAGCGTAATGCTTCTTACTATTCCTGTTCGCATGAATGCGCTAAACACATTAGTAGCTGTAGATGATGCGGTGGTAAAAGCCGGTAGGAATGATAAAAAGAACTTTGGTAAAGCTAAAATGATGAATGTGGAGATGAATGCTTCCCGGATAAATGGAAACCAGGTAAGCTACGTTAAGTTTGATCTGTCTGGAGTGGATAGACAAAAAATAAATGCTGCCATATTCCAGATATATGGTAATTCTATTGTCGGACATCCTTATCGTTTCCATGTTTACGCTTTGGATAATAATAATTGGGATGAGAATACTTTAAACTGGAAAAATGCTCCTAATTTGGAAGGAAAACAGGTTCGTATAACGGACGTTGGGGGTACTGCACATGTAGCAGGTGAAATTGTAGTGGACGAAACAGTTGCTTATTATCAACTGGATGTTACAGAATTACTCCGTAATTGTAGGGAACAGGAAATAACTTTTGTATTAATAAGGGAGGTCAGACAATTGGGTGATGATTCTGATAATGGCAAAAGTTGTTCTTTTGGTACGAAAGAATCTAAAAATGGGCCAAAACTGGCTATTTGGTAGTATGAAGTGTGGGTTCGTATGATAGTGCTTTCTTTTCGTACAATCCTTTTATGATAACTTTATCTTTTTTGTGACTTTTGTTCTATCATATTTAAATAATTTTAATCTTAATGTATAAATGAAAAACAGTCGTCTAAAACTAATTGTGTCTGTCATGTTTCTATTGATCATGGTGGGCATACATGCACAAAATGTACGAGTGACAGGTGTTGTATCTGATGCACAAGGTTCATTGATCGGAGTGAATGTTCATGTGAAAGGGGGAACCACCGGTGTGATTACCGATACAAACGGTAAATATTCTATTGAGGTACCCGCTAGTGCTACACTTGTATTCTCTTATATAGGTTATGTAGAACAGGAACTCAAAGTCGGTAATAAACGAGTTATTAATGTAACTTTAGTTGAAGACTCCGAATTATTGGATGAGGTGGTAGTGGTTGGTTATGGCTACCAGCGAAAGAGTGATGTAGCAACTTCTGTGGCTTCTGTTAAGACTGATGAAATGAAGAGTTTTCCGGCAGGTAATGTTGGTGATATGCTTCGTGGACGTGTAGCAGGTGTCAATGTAACGAGTGCTTCGGGCAGACCGGGTTCTGCACCGGAAATTACTATTCGCGGTAATCGGTCTATTAGTGCACAGAATACTCCTTTATATGTAATTGATGGCTCTGTATCAGATGGAGAAGAATTTAGCACATTGAGTGCTGAAAGTATTGAGTCTATTGAGATTCTGAAAGATGCTGCTTCACAGGCTATCTATGGTGCACGTGCTAGCGATGGTGTCATTTTGGTGACTACTAAACGTGGGGCACAAGGTAAGATGGAAGTAAATTATAACGGATATGTAGGTATTCAATCCTTGTGGCGTAATTTTGATTTTTATTCTCCTGAAGAGTATGTGATGTTGAGACGTGAGGCTATGGCAAATGATAAAGGTATCATTGATGCTCGTGAGATGTCTATTTCAGAAGCGCTTAGTGATGATGTGATGAAAGAAGTATGGGCAAGCGGGCAATTTGTTGATTGGGAAGACTTAATGTTGAAGAATGCCTTATATCAAAACCATGATATAACTGTACGTGGTGGAAACGACAAACTTCGTGTTTCTGCAGGACTTAATTATTTTGATCAGGACGGTATGGTAACTACTGGTTCCGGCTATCAAAAGGCCGCTTTTCGTTTGAATGTAGACTATAAGGTTAATAAATGGATTAATTTTGGTGTAAATACTTCTTATGCTTTAACGAAGAGCGAGCGTGAAGATGGGAATTTTACAGAATTTATTACCCGTACACCATTAGCCAAGGTGTATGAGGAGGATGGAACTTATACTAAGTATATTAATTCAGCCAATGACGTCAACCCTCTTTATAGAGCGCAAAATTATAATCGTGAAATAAAAAACAACAGCTATCGTGTTAATTTATTCTTGGAACTGAAACCGTTTAAGGGATTTAATTATCGTTTGAATACATCTTTTTATAATAGACAACAAGAAGATGGGGAAGCAAAAAAAACAGATTATCCCGGTGGAGGCGCTACTGCAAAATTAGCAAATAATGAGAAAAGAAGTTATTTGATAGAAAACATATTTACGTATGATGTTCCTTTCAGAGACAAAAATCATAAATTAGTTTTGACTGCTGTACAGTCTGTAGATCATACTCAATCCAAAGAGTTAGGATATTCTACAGCTTCACTACCAGTGGATATGGGGTGGGATTTTATTGCAAACGGTGAGTTTAGCGGAAAACCGGTCAGAACATTCTCTGAGAATAATT
This sequence comes from Bacteroides sp. 44_46, assembly GCF_001915465.1. NCBI lineage: Bacteria > Pseudomonadati > Bacteroidota > Bacteroidia > Bacteroidales > Bacteroidaceae > Bacteroides > Bacteroides sp. 44_46. The sequence goes on from NZ_MNQO01000018.1 coordinate 154,197, forward strand.
TGGTGTCGTTTATGGGACGTGCCTCGTATACGCTTATGGATAAGTATATTATGAATATAGCGGTCAGACGCGATGGCTCAAGCCGTTTTGGTAAAAACAATAAGTGGGGTACATTCCCTTCTATAGCTTTAGCATGGCGCATAAATCAGGAGGAGTTTCTTCGCAATGTGTCTTGGATTGATAATTTGAAATTGCGTTTGAGCTATGGTATTGTAGGTAATCAAAATGGTATTGGAAACTATACAACTCTTGGTTTGGCTAATGAATATCGTTATGAATTTGGCGATAATATGTATATGGGTTATCTTCCAGGAAAGGAATTGTCCAATCCTAATTTGAAATGGGAGCAATCTCGTACTACGAATGTGGGAGTTGACTTTGCTTTTTTCAAAAATAGATTATCCGGAACAATAGAATATTATCAGACTAGAACAACGGATTTACTTGTAAAACGTGAGATCAATTCAGTATTAGGCTATGAAAATATGCTTGATAATTTGGGGGAAACCAAGTCTCATGGGGTAGATATAAATATTAGTGGCGATGTTATCCGTACAAAAGATTTGACTTGGAGTTTAGGTGCCAATTTTAGTCATTATGCTAATGAAATTGTGAAGATTGATGATCAAGTTGATGAAAACGGCAAGCCATTGAGTCAGCCCGGAAATAAATGGTTTGTTGGTGAGCCTATCAATGTTTATTATAATTATGTACCGGATGGCATTTATCAGTATGAAGATTTTGATATTAAACGTAATCCTTATAATGAATTGGAGTATACTCTGAAACCCACTATTGATACGGATGGGGATGGTATTGCGGATAAAGCACTTTCACGAGAAGACGATGTAAAACCCGGTTCTGTGAAGATTAAAGATATAAATGGTGATGGTAAAATTAATGCGGATGACCGTACCCCGATATCTAAAGATCCTGATTTTACCTTATCTTTGAATACATCTCTAAAATGGAAAGGTTTTGACTTTTACATGGATTGGTATGGTGTGTCCGGTCGTAAGATCCAGAATGCCTATTTGAATGAATCTAATAGTGGCGGTTCTTTGCAGGGTAAATTAAATGGTATCAAAGTTAACTATTGGACTCCATTTAATCCATCGAATGAATTTCCGCGTCCCAGCCATAATACGAATGTACCCTATCATGGTGCATTGGCTATTCAGGATGCTTCCTATATCCGTTTACGTACATTGCAGTTAGGATATACTTTCCCGACAGAGTGGATAAAACATATTTCTCTGTCACGTCTGAGAGTTTATGCCACAGCAACTAACTTATTGACATTTACAGACTTTAAGTCTTATAGTCCTGAGTTGACACCGGGAGCTTATCCTGAATCAAGACAGTATGTATTTGGAATTAATGTTTCATTCTAATCAATACGTGTAAAACATGAAAAAGATATTATATATAGCGGCTTTGGCAGTATCATCTGCCATGCTGTTGTCTTCTTGTGAAGATTTTCTGAATCCTGAGTCAAAAACAAATATAACAGTTGATTACCTGACTAACTCTCCTGATGGCTTGAATCGTGCAGCAATAGGTTTATATGCGCTGGATAGAGAAATTGCCAAAGGTGCAGATAATGGCGGAAGCGGTAATTTGTATGTTGTGAGTATGTGTGATTATACAACTGATCTTATGGCTTTTCGTGCCGGAACCAGTACTGCCATTGCTAAACTTGAAAATTTCATGCCGAATAATAGTGATGTAGAAGCTTTTTGGCAACAGCATTATTTTATTATTGGTAAAGCTAATGAGGTGATAGCGGGAGCGGAAGCGCTGGGAATAGAAGATCCAGATCCTTTGACACGTCGTGCTTATGGAGAAGCCAAATTCTTTCGTGGACGAGCATATTTTGAATTATGGAAGCGCTTTGAACGTCTGTACTTAAATACTGAGCCTACTACCGTAAGCAATTTGGAACGTGATTTTACTCCAGCCAGTAAAGAGGACATATTTACTGTGATTCGTGGCGACCTGGATGCTGCTATTGAGATGCTTGACTGGAAAGCAGAGGGCGGAGATTATGGTCGTATAACAAAAGCTACTGCTAAGCATGTGCGTGCACAGGTGGCTATGTGGGATAAAGATTATGATAGAGCCATCGAAGAGTGTGAAGATATCTTTGAGGATGGTACATACTCTATGGAAGATAAAACCGGTGATGTGTTTAATGGTCCGGACTTTCGTTCAAAAGAGGTATTGTGGGCATACCAGTTTTCAACAAACTTAGGTGGTGGCGGAAGTGGTACACCGTTGATGGGACATCGTGCGGCAATTATTACGACTACTCGTTATCAGTCTAATGCCGATTGTACTTTTGAAGCTAAAAATGGCGGATATGGTTGGGGACGTGTATATCCTAATACTTATTTATTCAGTCTTTACGACCAGGCTAAAGATAATCGTTATAAAGACCTTTTCATTCATACGTTCTATTATAATGATCCTAAATCTGCAAAATTCGGTCAAGAGATTCCAAAAGATTTGTATGGAACATCTGCCGGCTATATGGAAAAACTGCATCCTATGTCAAAAAAACATTTTGATCAATGGACTAATGCCGACCAGCCTGACCGTACTACAAGTTTCCGCGATTTGATAGTATACCGTTTGGCTGAAACCTATCTGATGTGTGCTGAAGCCTATTTCCATCGTGATGGAGGTAGTAGTCCAAAGGCTATTGAATATTACAATGAAACGTGGGAACGTGCAGGTAATGATCATGAAGACGGCCCTTTAACACTTGATATGCTTTTGGATGAATATGCTCGTGAACTTCATTTTGAAGGAGTGCGTTGGCCGTTACTGAAGCGTTTAGGTATTTTGGGTGAGCGTGTTCGTTTGCATGGTGGCGATTTGAAATCGGAAGATCCTTATTTGGATAAAGATTATGCCGAGTGCCGCCGGAATTTTGTGGATGGTAAACATGAAACATGGCCTATTCCGCAGAATCAGGTGGATTTGATGGGAGCGGATGTTTTCCCTCAAAGTGACCCGTGGAAATAATGTGTGACCTATTTTATTTATAAATCTAAGAAAAGAAATTATAATATGAAAAAACTGACATGGATTTCATTCCTTCTGTGCCTAATTCTCGCCTCTTGTAAGGAGTATAATGAAGTGAGAATTATGCCGGAATTCAATAATAGTGAAACAGAAGTTACACTATATAAAAACATAGGGTCTTCAGCTACTGTAGTTATAAATACAACAGCGGATGATATAACAGCTGAATATGATGCTGATTGGCTTTCGGTAGATGTAAATAAGCGTCGTGTTATTTATACTATCACGGCTGCTAATGAGACTGGAGAACCGCGCATTGCACTTGTTAAGCTTTATTCTGGTGAATGGATGCAAGAGATAACTGTTACACAGCGTGAGTTGGAAGAGTCAGAAATCAAATTATTGAAAGTGGGTGATTTGACGGAAGACGGTTTGGGTATGATATTTTGGGTGGATCCTGAAAATCCTGAGGTCGGTAAGGCTATTTCTTTACAACGTCGGGTAGGCGCATGTGAATTACCTTATAAGATGAACGGTGCTTTTTCCACTGTAAATGGTATAGAAAACACAGCTCTTTTTGCTAGTCCTTCACCTAATGATGCAGTGGTGTTCTGTACCAGTATCGGAGAAGGATGGTATATGCCTGCATCTGAAGAGCTTGCTGAATTATTTGATGCCTATAATGGTATTGCTCATGATGATCCGGCATTTGTCGCTAATAATGCAGAAGCCATTACAGATACAGAAAAATCAGCTCGTGCTAAATTTGAGAAGATGCTGGCTGACTTAGGAGGTGATCCGATTAATTCGGCAGCTACAGGAGCAGGTGAAAGTTACTGGTCTAGTACAGAGGTCTCTACAGTAGCCGATGGAAAGAACGCTATTTATGTACGTTTTGGGAAGTATTTGTCACAAGGTGGCTCTAAAGAAGGCTCAACTCGTTATGCCCGTGCTATGAAGCTAGTAGGTAACTATAAATTCCCTGAAGAACCAGCTACTTTGAAAGTGTCCCCTTCTAAGGTTGATTTGGCAAGTGAAGAAGGAGCCTCAAAGGAAGTGACTGTAACTACAAACAAAGATACATATACTTATATTGTTGAAGGTGAAGATATTACTTGGATTAAAGCAGAGCAGAATGAAGATATCGTGACTTTTACTGCGCTTTCTGCTAATACAAGTGATAAAGAACGTTCTGTTACTGTTACTTTTACCACAGGTTCTGAAGATAATCAAGCTACGGTGGAAGTAATTGTTACTCAGGAAAAAATGCCGGTTGCATCAGCATTTACTATTGGTGAATATGTAGATATGGATAAGGGTGTACAGCTTGCTGAAGGTGGTATTGTTTTTTGGGCCGAGGGTAATGAGGCTAAGATACTTGCGTTGAAACGTATTGAACAGCCGTTAAGTTGGGTATCTGATGAATCTGTTAAATCTACTGCTGTTGGATGTACAGATCGTAATGATGGGGCTGTTAATACAGAGATGATGACACTATGTGGTTTTGCTGATAAAATTCCTGTGCTGAATTATTGCCATGATGGTTGGTATGTTCCTGCCATAGAGGAAATGAATGATGTATTTATAGCTTATAATGGGGGACCTGCATCAGCTCCAGGTTTGAAACCTGATGCTATTACAGATACAGAAAAATCAGCACGTGAAGCTTGGGATAAATTGTTTACGGATCGTGGTGGCGATGTGATGAACTCCAATCTTACTACTATTGATGTTTATTGGACAAGTACGGAAAGTGCTGACCCCTCAAAAGCTTTCTTTATTCGTTTGGGGCAATGGGAGGCAGACAAAACGGGTAGTAAATACCAGTCAAAACCTACTCGTTATTGGCGCTTAGTTCGTAAGGTATCAAAGTAAAATAATGTCATTAACAAGAATTGATTATGAAAATGAAATCTTTCTATATAGTAGCACTTCTAACAAGTGGAATATTCTTTGTTTCATGCACAGATTATGAAGTAAAAGATCCAAACTTTATGCCACCTGATGTGGTTCTCAATGAAGATCCTAAATATAATGAGATAATTGAAGGATTGCCTGAGCCTGGTAAGATGCAGGCATACAAGCCTTCATTGATAGGTAAGCCTTATCGTCCAATAACGGTAAATTACTCTAATGAATTTAAGCCTGTAAGTCGTTGGACACCTGGAGAGACTCGGATAGTAGCCTATATGGCTGATTATGAGCCTCAAGTAGTAACGGAAGAAGATTATAAAGCTATTACCAATAAGTATGGTAGTCTTACTACCGGGATTAAATTTGAAGCGACGGGTCGTTTCCATGTTACTAAAGGGGCTGATGGACGTTGGTGGATTGTTGATCCGGAAGGCTATCCCCGTTATGAAAGAAGCGTAACTTCGGTACGTTATGGTAGTTCTGAACGTAATCGTGCGGCATGGATGGAACGTTTTGGGTCGGATGAAAATTGGTTAGCTACTTCACAAACGGAGCTGGCATCTATTGGTTTTCATGGTACGGGAGCTTTCTGTACAGATACATATGAAAAGATACAAGCACATAATTCGGCGCATCCTGATGCGCCGATGACACTTGCACCTTCTTTTGGCTTTCTTAGTAAATTTAAATCAACGAATGGGTATGCATATCCGGGAGGCAAATCGGAAAATATATTGGGTTTGGTGCTAAATGAAGAGGCTTGGATGAAATTCTGTAAAGAGTATGTAGAAGAAGCATTAGCTCCTTATAAAGGTGATGCCAATGTCTTGGGCTTTTTCTCCGATAATGAGATTAATTTTTCTACACAAGGTAGCAATATATTAGATCAGTTTCTGAAAATTACGGATAATGATGATCTTGCTCGTAAAACAGCTGATGCTTTCATGGAAGAAAAGGGGGCTGATAAAGTTACAGCAGCATTGAATACGGAGTTTGCTGGGCGTTTAGCAGAAATTTATTATAAGGGGGTGAGAGAGGCTATTGATGCATTTGATCCTGGTATGATGTATTTGGGAACTCGTCTACATGGTACACCTAAATATATGAAAAATGTAGTAGAGGCTTGTGGTAAATATTGTGATATTGTATCTATTAACTATTATAGTCGTTGGAGCCCTGAACTAGATACTTATGTACAAGATTGGGCTACATGGGCTGGAAAGCCTTTTCTTGTGACCGAGTTCTATACTAAAGGAACAGAAGATTCTGATTTAAATAATCTTTCAGGAGCTGGTTTTTCAGTACCGAGACAAGAGGATAGGGCTTATGCTTATCAACACTTTACATTGGGGTTATTGGAAGCTAAGAACTGTGTGGGCTGGCATTGGTTTAAATATCAAGATGATGACGGTAATGATAATACCGGAAAACCGGCTAATAAGGGAGTGTACGATAATTACTATCAGATGTATCCTTATCTATCTAAGTTTATGCAAGAGGTGAATTATAATGTATATAACCTTATTGATTTTTTTGATAATTGATAAAATACTAAGTACTTAGTAATATAAGTATTCACTAATTTGATTAAAAAGTTCCCGACCTGTATTATATCCCTTTTCAGGCCGGGAACTTGTGGATAAACTGTAATGTATATCAAGCTATGAGAAATAGGCGCTATATCTTTTTATTATTTTTTATTATCCATTCTGTGTGGATGTCTGCAGGTATAGATTTTCTCGTTTTGAGTAAAGGTAATTTTCGTATGGTTGTTTCTGACGGAGAATTATCCCCCATCAAATTGGCAGTTGAAACGTTACAACGTGATTTCAAGAGTGTGATGGGCTTCTGCCCACCTATTGTTTCTACTTCAACTGATGGAGAAAAAGAATTGATTGAGTTGATTATAATCAATGAATCTATTGTTGATTCTTCTATGAATAAATCGGAGCTCCGTCCTTTGGACGGCTTTGAATCTCATCGTTTATATGCAGAGACCTCATCCAGACGGATTTATTTGACAGGAAAAGATATGCGCGGAACGATTTATGCTATATATACCTTTAGTGAGAAATTTTTGGATGTTCCTCCTTTGTGGTTCTTTTCTTCATGGGAACCTCAAAAGAAAAAGCAGATTGAGGTTCCTTGTAACCTTGATTATTTTTATAAATCTCCGCAAGTACGTTACAGAGCCTGGTTTCCTAATGATACGGAACTTTTTACACCATGGCGGCAACTTACAGTACAAAATAATGAGGTATGGTTAGAGACAATGTTACGTTTAAAATTGAATACGGTAGAGATGGAACAGACGATTACCTATCCGGATTATAAACTGGAGGAATCGGTGTCTTTACTCCGTAAATATGGTTTGATACTTTCTTCAACTCACCACACAGCTTGCAATAATAATTTAGTAACTTGGAAAGAATATTGGTACAAAGTACATGGAATTGCTCCTCCCAAGCTGTTATTGTCTGATGAAAAATCGTTGTGTGAATTTTGGCAATATAGTATTGAGACGGTATGCCGTTGTGAACAGGAAAATCTTTGGACCATTGCTTTCAGAGGTATAGGTGACCAACCTTATTGGGCGGCTTTTGAAGATGCCCCTGTGAGCGAAGAGGAACGTGCGGAAGTTATCAATCGGATGTTACATATTCAGCTTGCGATGATAAAAGAGAAGACGGGTAATCCTAATCCTTTTGTTCGTGTCACTTTTTATGATGAGCTTTCGGATCTTTTGGCTAAAGGCTATTTGAAACCGCCTGTTGGTAATAATATTTTGTGGACCTTTGTTGCGGCTCGTCGTGATCATTATCCTTATGATGATATTGTAACTTTTGATACGGCGACTCAAATTAATTTAGGCTACTATATGAATCTTCAGTTTACTTCTACCGGAGCTCATTTAGCTGCGGCAGAGGGACCTTGGAAGATGGAATTCAATTTTCGATATGCTAATAGTCGTTGTCCGTTAGCGTTATCAGTAGTTAATGCCGGAAATCTTCGTGAATTTGTAATGGAATTGGCTGCTAATGCATCTATGATGTGGGATATGGCTACTTACGATACGGATAGATTTCTTTATGATTTTTGTGTTTGCTATTTTGGAAAGGAGCATGCGGAAGAGGTAATGCAGCTTTATCGTGATTATTACTATGCGTATTGGGAACAGAAATCCGCTGATTTTCCCGGATTGGAGCGTCAGTTCATATTTCATGATTTACGTTATGCACGAGTGTTTAAACAGATTGGTGAAGGTTTCGAATGTTTCTCTTCTAATCCTTTAAAAGATATTATACGTGAGCGTGTACCGGGGCGTTCATTTCGTATCGAAGGGAACAATCAGGTAGATTCATTATTATCCGGCATGGAGCGTACTTTCGATAGATTTGATAAAGTGGCTCAACGTTGTGCTCAACTTATGCCTCAGTTACCTGAACAATATCGTTGTTTTTTTCTTGATAATTTAAGTGCACCTTGTCATTATATGGCAGCATTAAGTCATTCACTTTATCATTTTCTGAGGGCCTATAAATATACGGAGAAGAGGACCAAGAATCTGGACTTATCCATAGAGTATTTAGAAAAAGCACAAGAAGCGCTTTATTCTACTCAGCATGGTGTATTTACCGATTGGTACGCAGGAGACAAATTACATGGCAAATTTAACATTCCGGCAAAATTAAAATTGTTACATAAACTTCGTGATAAATATTGTGAAAAACAAATGTAAGAAGAGAGTTTCAGAGCTTGTACTAAATATAGAGGTCACTTTATTATTTAATCTATTATAATGTCTGTTGTATGAAAAAACTTTGCAATTTATTAATTCTGATCTTTTTGGGAATATTTCAAGCGTATTCTACAGAAAATAACCCTCGCATAACATATAGTATTAATGATTCTTGGCAGTTTCGGTTAGGTACTTCTGATATTGGTAAAGAGGGTTGGAGTACAGTTTCAATTCCACATACTTGGAATGCGGAAGACTGTGTCGATGATTTTCCGGGTTTTTATCATGGTACAGGATGGTATCGCAAGAATATACAAGTGGATAGTGCTATGTTGAGCAGACCTTTGTATATTTTCTTTGAGGGAGCAAATCAGCGCACTGAACTTTTTGTTAATCGCCATAGGGTTGGCGAACATATCGGAGGATATACTTTCTTCTGTTTTGATATCACTCCTTATATAAGAGAAGGAGAAAATCAGTTGGTTGTGTGTGTTGATAATTCTTATGATTCTGAAATTCCACCCCTTTCTGCTGATTTCACTTTTTTTGGTGGAATTTATCGTGATGTCTCCCTGATTTCTGTTTCTCCTATTCATATTTCTACTACTCACTATGCTTCTTCAGGGGTATATGTGCATACGCCGGAAATAACAGAAGAAAAAGCCTTGGTAGATATATGTACAATGTTGAGTAATACGCAGAAAGTGCGTAGCAAGATTTTTGTGGAACATAAAATTTATTCAGCTACAGGTGAATGTGTAGCTGCAAGTAGAAAGAAAGTAGCTGTAGATACTGAAAGAGAACAGGCCTTTAATACTCAGATTGTAGTAAATCATCCTGAATTGTGGGAGATAGGGCGTCCTAATTTGTATAGATTGCAAACATATCTTTGGGACAATGAGGGAAAGTTGCTTGATGAAGTTAGTAATACTTTTGGTATCAGAACTTGTTCGTTTTCTGCAGAAAAAGGTTTTGAACTGAATGGAAAAGCGGTAAAGTTATTGGGAACTAATCGTCATCAATGCCATTCAGGTATGGGAAATGCTCTAAAAGATGAAATGCACGTCCGTGATATAGAATTACTACATGAGATGGGAGGTAACTTTTTACGTATTGCCCATTATCCTCAAGATGAAATGGTATTGGCTGCTTGTAATCGGTTGGGAATTGTGACTTCTGTGGAAATTCCGGTGATTAATGCTATTACTATGAATCAGAATTTCTCAGACAATTGTGTCGAAATGATGAAAGAGATGATTTATCAATGTTTTAACTCTCCCTCTGTTTGTATTTGGACATATATGAACGAAATTATGCTACGTCCTCCTTATAATTCGGAACCTTCTATAAAAAAAGATGAGTATCTGAAATATCTGTATCATATAGCGGAACGTATAGAGAATACGGCTAAAGAGATTGATCCGGGACGGGCTACAATGCTTCCATGTCATGGAAACCTAGCTGCTTATGAAGAAGCAAATCTAATAAATTTATCTGATATATTAGGAATGAATTTATATAATGGCTGGTATGGGGGAGACTTCAGTGGATTTGAAGCGACTTTGGATAAAATACATCAAAAATATCCGGATAAGCCTATTATAGTAAGTGAATATGGTGCAGATGTTGATGCCCGGATTCACTCATTTAAACCAGAGCGTTTTGATTTTTCTGTAGATTATGGAGTTATGTATCATCGTCATTATTTACCTCAGATAATGCAGCGTAAATTTGTTGTAGGTTCGGCTGTATGGAACTTGAATGATTTCCATTCAGAGGAAAGAATGGATGCTATTCCTCATATTAATTGCAAGGGTTTGGTTACTTTGGATAGAGTACCCAAAGATACTTATCGATATTATAGGGCTATGCTTAATAAAGAACCGTATGTAGCAATAGGTGGATCGGATTGGTATAATAGGTCTGGTGTTGCCGATAATTCGGGAGTTTGTTATTATCCGGTATCTGTTTATACTAATTTAAAACAGGTCAGCTTAAAAGTAAATGGAAAAATGCTCGCAGTATCGGAGGTACAAAATGGAGCTGCTCAATTTAATGTCCCGTTTATTGATGGTATTAATCAATTGGAAGCGGAAGGAACGTTCCAGGGTCGCTATATTAAAGATTTTTGTAGAGTGAGTATGAAATTGGTTCCTGGCTCTTTTGATAATAAAGAGTCTTTTACAGAGTTGAATATGCTGTTTGGAACAGCCCGCCATTTTGAGGATAAGACTGCTTCTTTAGCTTGGCAACCAGAACGGGAATATGTATCTGGTGGTTGGGGGTATGTAGGAGGAAAAGCTTTCCGAGCGCGGACAAAAAGGGGGTCACAACCGGCTTCTAATCTAGATATCTATGGAACGGAACAAGATCCGATTTTCCAAACCCAACGGCGTGGGTTGAATAGTTTTAAAGCGGACTTACCTGATGGAAGATATGTTGTCTATTTGTATTGGGCAGAACTGTCTGGTGCGGATGTTGTCGATTTGGCCTATCAGCTGGATAATATAGTACAGAAGGAGAAAGCTACTGAACGGTTATTCCATGTAGATATCAATGGAGTGCGTGTATTATCATCACTTGATGTTGCTAAAGAAGTGGGTGTGAGAAGGCCGATGATTTGTAAGATACCAGTAACTATTTCGGATAAAAAAGGACTTACCGTTGATTTTATTCCAATAAAAGGGGAAACAATGATTACCGCTATACGGATTCTCAAAATGGATTAATCGAGTAAAATGGAATGAAGAAAGTATTTATCCTACTATATATATTTATATGTACTAATGTTTGTATACAGGGTCAGGAAAAAGATAGGGCTACGCTTTCCGATTTGCCTCCGTTACTTCCTTATTCTGAGAGTACATTAGATGCTTGGAATGCCCGAAGAACGAAAATCCTAAAATTGTTACAAGAGTATGAATATGGAGCCATTCCGAGGCATCATGGAATTTCTGTTGAATATCGGCAGAGAGGTATAGATACAATGGCGTTAAGCGGATTAGCTAAACGTAAGGAGGTAGACATTGTTTTTTCGAAAGGAAATAATAAATGTATTTTGCATTTATTAATGTATCTTCCTAAAAAGGTAATTCGCCCTGCTGTTTTTTTGGGTGTTAATGCCATGGGAAATTATACAGTACATAAAGATGAAGGGATTTCTATGTATTATGATTCGCAAAAAGGCTTGTCCATACAACGTGGATGCGATAGTTTAAGCTGGAATATAGTAGAAACTTTACGACGCCAGTATGCATTTGTTACTTTCTGCAGTAAAGATATTTGCGATGATACTGTAACCGGTATTGAGAATAAATTAGGAGAAATGTTATATGGAGCTCAAAGAGATTCTACAAGTTGCGGGTTCATAGGTATTGTAGCCTGGGGAATGTCGCAAGCTATGCATTACTTAGAAACAGATTCTGATATTGACCCTCAAAGAGTTATAGCTATAGGTCATTCTCGCTATGGAAAAATTGCACTTTGGGCGGCAGCGCAGGATGAACGTTTTGTTGGGGTAATAGCTAATAGTTCAGGCTCGGGTGGAGCTTCTTTGTATAGAGGCAATCGTGTGGAAACTCCATATGATATTTATAAACGTTTCCCGCATTGGATGTGTAAACGGTTTTATAAATATGCAGATAGGGTGGAAAAGGTAGGATTTCCGATTGATCAGCATATGGTTTTATCTTTGCTTGCTCCTCGGCCAATGTATATTGCTAATTCCGATGAAGATGCATATGTCTGTCCTAATTTAGAGTATGCAGCTCTGTTGGAAGTTGTACCAATATATAACTTATATGGTTATTTATTGAACTATTGGAAAGAGTTACCTGCAACAGGAAGTGTCATATGTCAGAGAGTTGGTTATCATTTGAAACCGGGGGCACATTCCATGACTCCTTTTGATTGGAGATGTTTTTATGAGTTTGCAGACCGCTATATTATGGATAATAATTAATAAAATTTTAAATTCAGATGTGGTTTAATATCAATTCTATTTAAAACATAAAGAATTGAATAAAAGAAACTGTTATTCTAGTTCGGTTTTGGGGTGAAATAATGTAGTAGAGCGGCTTAGAACAGGTCATGTACGATTTTTATTTAAATCAGAACTATTGTGTTATGTTAGGAATATAGATTCGGCTTCCTTTGTATCGTTCAGAAATAACAAAAAAGTAAAGTCAAACCTTAAAATGAGGGTAATGGGAAACAAGAAAAAAACTTTAATTATCAGTTTAGTCCTGTTGGTGTGTTTCGCGTCATCGGCGTGTGCAGTATCGAAAGGCATGAAAAAAGTAGTAGATGAGGCTCTTGACTTCTCTGTCAAGCAGTCAATGTCTATGTTCAGTGAGATGCAAGGTCAAGTAGGCATACTTCCTAGAACAGCAAAAGACGGTAAAATGATTACTTGTGAATCTCCTTGGTGGACAAGTGGTTTTTATCCCGGTACATTGTGGTATTGTTACGAATATAGTAATGATCCACAGGTTAGGGCTGCTGCAGAAGAAATGACATCACGTGTGGAAAGGCAGAAATATACAACAAGTAATCATGATGTCGGATTTATTATTAATTGTAGTTTTGGGAATGGTTACCGCCTTACACACAATGAGGCTTATAGAGAAGTGATAGAAACGGCTGCAAAGTCTTTATCTACACGCTTTCATCCGGTTACAGGATGTACTCGTTCATGGAACAGTAAAAAATGGCAATTCTCCGTAATCATTGATAATATGATGAATTTGGAATTGCTTACAGTAGCTTCTTCCATGACAGGGGATAATTCTTATTATAAGAAAGCGAAATCACATGCGGATCGTACGATGATTAATCATTTTCGTCCGGATGGCAGCTCTTATCATGTAGTTAGTTATGACACGATTACCGGTAAAGTATTAAATCAGGTTACTCATCAGGGAGTAAATGACCAGTCGGCTTGGTCCCGTGGACAGGCATGGGGATTATACGGATTTACTATGATGTACCGCCAGACTGGAAAAAAAGAATATTTGGACCATGCTATAAAGGTTGGTAAATTTATCATGAATCATCCACGTCTGCCAAAGGATAAAATACCTTATTGGGATTTTGATGCTCCTAATATTCCAAAAGCGGATAGAGATGCTTCTGCCGGTGCTATTATGGCATCCGCTTTCGTTGAATTGAGCACATATGTATCTGGCGAATTGGGTAAACAATTTCTTTCTATTGGAGAACAACAGATAAAATCATTGGCCTCTCCCGCATATCGGGCAAAGAAAGTGGGGGATAACAATCATTTCATCATACAGCATTGTACCGGTTTCATGGGAAAACAATATGAGATAGATGCGCCTCTTACTTATGCGGATTATTATTTTGTAGAGGCTCTTATCCGTTATAAGAATTTGTTGGAAGGCCGTCCTGTGGTACAAACTATTACGGCATTTTCAGAAAATGAGGATCGTTCGGCATGGTTGAGCGCGCTGCATCGTATTTCTTACCCATTGCTCAGTAATATGGCAAAAGGTGAACTTCGTAAGAATATGCCGGTTGAATCCATTGCTGCCGATATGCAGAAAAGAAGAGAAGTGACTCATCTTGAGGCTTTAGGACGATTGATTACGGGTATTTCCGCTTGGTTAGAATTAGGACCTGACAGTACAATAGAAGGTAGGCTACGTGCCGAATATATTGATTTGTCTTTAAAATCAATTGCTAATGGTGTAAATCCGGCTTCTCCTGATTATCTTAATTTTAACAAAGGCCGTCAACCGTTGGTAGATGCTGCATTTTTGGCTCATGGTTTATTAAGAGCACGTACGCAATTGTGGGATAAGCTTGACAAAACGACACAAGAAAGGGTAATTAAAGAACTGAAATCGTCAAGAGTAATTAAGCCTTCCGAAACCAATTGGTTGTTCTTTGCTGCCATGGTAGAAGCTGCGTTAAAGGAATTTACGGGTGAATGGGAATATGAACGAGTGAAATATGCTTGTGATCGTTTTGCTCAATGGTATAAAGGTGATGGTTGGTATGGTGATGGTGCAGATTTCCATTTGGATTATTATAATAGCTTCGTTATCCATCCGATGATGGTTGAAGTCTTGACTGTTATGAAAAAACATGGCTTGGAAGGAGCTATTCCTTATGAACTGGAACTTAGTCGTTATGCGCGTTATGCAGAACAACAGGAAAGATTGATTTCTCCTGAAGGTACTTTCCCGATAGTAGGTCGTTCATTGGCATATCGTTTTGGTGCTTTCCATGCGTTGTCTGATGTTGCATACAGAAAGTTGCTTCCTAGTAAAGTAATTCCCGCTCAAGTGAGATGTGCGTTGACAGCTGTGATTAATCGTCAGATTAATGCTCCGGGGACATTCAATCCGGAAGGATGGTTGCGGGTCGGTTTTGCCGGTTATCAGCCTCATATTGGAGAAACTTATATTTCTACAGGTAGTTTGTATTTATGTACTGCTGTATTTGTTGCCCTTGGTCTGCCGGAATCTGATGTATATTGGTCCTCCCCAGCTACAGCTTGGACTTGTAAGAAAGGTTGGGAAGGTATTGATTTGGATGTCGATAAGGCCTTGAAGAAATAATTGAATTAAATGAAATAGATATGATGAATTTAACGGAAACCATATTGTATAGCTGTGGCATTTCATTATTCTCTTTCTTTGGTATACAGAAAGTGGAAGCAAAGAGGCCGAATATTCTTTTCATTATGACCGATCAGCAGAGATATGATATGCTGAGTTGTGCAGGTAACCGTTATGTCCACACTCCTTCATTAGACCAGTTAGCAGAAAATGGTGTCCGGTTTGAGCGTAATTATTGCGCAAATCCTGTTTCTATGCCGTCACGTTTTGCAATGATAACGGGACGTTTTGCTGGTGAAATAGGTTATACGAATAATTCGACTAAACCGGATACTTTGAGAGTACTGCCTGTTGTACGTGAAAGTTCGGTTGGAAATCTTTTTCGGAATGCTGGTTATGAAACTATTTATTCCGGTTATCCGGGTTTTTATTGTGGAAGAACGAATATTGAGGATTATGGTTTTGTCCAAAACGGTACGGATTATTATGACGGTCCTGCTAACTTTGCCGAGAGTTTTTTTGCGGGTTATAAGCCGGAAGAAGATAAGCCTTTTTTTCTTTACCTTTCATTTATGAACCCTCATGACATTTGTTATGGTGCTGGTTTTGACCCGAGATTTCCTGATAAATTACGCCCTCATCAAATAGCGGCTACACAGAAATATATAGATTTTCATAAAACGTTGAGTGAAGAGGAATATCGGAACCAAATACCACCAGTGCCTGCTAATATGGAGCCTAATGGTGCATATGCCGAAATGAAAGAAATCGGTTCCGGTTCTCGAAATTGGACTGAAGAACAATGGAATTTTTATCGTTGGATGTACTGTCGGCTTGTAGAAGATGTGGAGAAGCAGATTGGACGTATCTTAACTGCATTGGCGGATGCTGGTCTGGCTGGTAATACGATTGTTGTGTTTACTTCGGATCATGGAGAAATGGGACAGTCACATGGTCTGGTGTTCAAAAGCCAATTATTGGAAGAAGCTACGCGCACACCACTCATAATTGCTGGTCCTGGAATACAAAAAGGTATTGTAGATTCAGAAAACCTGACTTGTGGTATTGACCTTGTACCTACAATGTGCGATTTAGTAGGGATTCCTATACCGAAAGGGCTGTTAGGGAAATCATTGAAACCGATTCTAACGGGACAGTCTGTTAAAATGTCTCGTAATCATATTATTGTTGAATCAAGTTCTGGGTATCAAATCCATGATGGACGTTATAAATATACGGCTTTTACACGCGGAGATAAAAAAGAAACTTTGATGGATATTTTATCTGATCCGGGGGAAATGTCGGATAAAAGTACTGATCCGGTTTATAGAGCAATAAAAAGTCATTTGCGTAATTTACTAATGAAGGATTTAAACAAAATAACCCAAAATGCTCCGGTGATAAAGTGAAATAGGAGTATTTATTAATCTTATTACTGTATATGAAAAATATATTATCTGTATTATTAGCTTCGCTTGTTTTATCTTCCTGTTCAGAGAATAAAATAGCAGAGAAACAAACGACATTTTGTAATCCGATGAATTTGGATTATGGTTGGGGGTGTTTTCAGACTAAGCAGAAGAAGGCCCGTTCTGCTGCCGACCCTGTCGTCGTTTTGTTTAAGGGTAAATATTACCTATTTACTACAATGGATATTGGCGGATATCGTGTTTCCGACGATCTTATTACTTGGAAGAATGTATATTTCAATCCTGAAGTACATGCTTCTGCACTGGATTTGGATCATTATGTGGCTCCTGCTGTAGCTGCTGACGATAATTATGTATATTTTGTCAATTTTACCCGTGACCGTACGAAGAAAACGGTAGATGTCATTCGCTCGGCTGATCCAGAGAATGGAAAGTGGGAGAAATGCGGTGAGGTCAGACGTATGGCCGATCCGTGCCTGTTTATTGATAATGGTCGTTTCTATTTTTATTATGGTTTAGGCGGTACTCAGTCTACAACCTTTTTTGAAGTAGACCCTAATACTTTTAAAGAAATTGAGGGCTCGAAGAAAGTCCTGCGTGAGTACGTTACAGATGTCAATCAATGCAAGTCCGGTTACCAATTCGGACGTAGAGAGCTTTATGATGAGATTGATGCTTCTGCTTGGCAGGGCAAGTTTGCGAAAGTGCCATGTCCTGAGGGTGCTTGGGTTGTGAAGAATAACGATAAATATTATCTTCAGTATGCTACTCCGGGAACTATCTGTAATTGGTATTGCGATGTGGTGTTGGAGAGTGATAGCGTCAATGGTGGTTTTGTAGAGCAACCGTATAATCCTGTATCTTTGAAAGTTGGCGGTTTTATTGGTGGCGCCGGACACAGTTGCGTATTTAAAGATAAGTACGAAAATTGGTGGCAGGTAACATCGATGTGGGTAGGTAATCATGATGAATTTGAAAGAAGAATAGGTTTATTCCCTGTTTCTTTTGATGAGAAGGGGAGAATGAGAACCCATACCGTGTTGGGAGATTATCCTATGCAGCTGCCGCAGAAGAAATTTGATCCTCAGGATATTTCTGCTTTTGGCTGGATGCTTCAGTCTCAGAATAAAAAGAGTATGGCGTCTTCCTCACTACCCGGTTTTGAACCGGAAAAAGCGGCAGATGAGAATGTCAGAACTTGGTGGTCTGCAGCGAGTGGTAATGCCGGTGAATATTTTGTAATGGATTTAGGTAAAAAAGTACGTATCAATTCCGTTCAGATAAATTTTGCCGAACAGGATATAAATCCGGATGCTCCTAAGGAGACGGATTATCATGCCTATAAGTTGTATGTCTCTGACAATGGTGAAGATTGGAAACAAATTGTTGATAAATCAAAGAATACAGTAGCCGTTCCGCATGAATATGTTGAACTTTCCGTACCGGTCGAGGCTTCTTTTATTAAAATAGAGAATGTACATACTCCCAAAGAAGGTAAGTTTGCTTTACTGGATTTGCGTGTATTCGGTTTTGGCTATTCGGAGAAACCGGGTTTGGTTAAGAAGCTTTCAGTACAGAGGAATCAGGAAGATGAAAGATACGCTTCACTTACTTGGAATAAAGTATCAGGGGCTGACGGTTATTTGGTTCGTTTTGGTTATCAGCCTGATTTCTTAAATCAGTGTATTCAGGTGAAGGATTGTGAGACCACCGATTTACTGATTCATATTCTTACTAAAGGTGTGAAATATCATTACCGGGTAGATGCCTACAATGATAGTGGGATTACAGAAGGTGTTGTTATCTCAGAATAAAAAGATATGAATAAGAGACTGATAATTTATCCTATGCTTTTGTCTGCCGGGCTGTTACAGGCCCGGCAGAAGCCTAATGTTGTGATTATCTTTACGGATGATCAGGGTTATCAGGATTTAGGTTGCTACGGTTCTCCGTTGATACAGACCCCTTCGATTGACCGTATGGCAAAGGATGGTTTGAAATTGACAGACTTTTATGTTTCGGCTTCCGTATCAAGTGCTTCGCGTGCCGGTCTGTTAACGGGTCGGTTGAATACGAAAAATGGAGTAAAAGGTGTATTTTTTCCTGAATCTGCGGGTATGCCTTCTGAAGAAATTACTTTGGCTGAAGCATTGAAAGAGCAAGGTTATACAACAGGGTGTTTTGGTAAATGGCATTTAGGTGATTTAAAAGGACATTTACCTACAGACCAAGGGTTTGATTACTATTATGGTATCCCTTACAGTAATGATATGTATATTGCTCCTTCTCAGCAATTTGCTTCTGATGCGATTTTTAGGGAAGGATACACTTTAGTGAAAGCTAAAGAAGACCAGGAATTTGTGAGGACTTCCAGTAGGGCGGCTGTAAAAAAGAGATTGAATAATGCTTCTCCATTGTTTGAAGGAGATAGGATTATTGAATATCCATGTGATCAGTCTACCACTACCCGTCGTTATTTTGACCATGCTATTGATTTTGTAGAACAACATAATAAGCAACAGCCTTTCTTTTTATATATAACTCCGTCAATGCCTCATGTACCTTTATTTGTTTCCGAACAGTTTAGAGGTAAAAGTAAACGGGGGCTTTATGGAGATGCAGTAGAAGAAATAGACTGGAATGTAGGCCGCTTTTTAGACTATCTGGATACAAAAGGATTAGCCGAGAACACTTTGGTTATTTTTGCATCGGATAATGGACCATGGTTGTCTTTTAAAGAAGAGGGTGGCTCTGCCGATCCTTTACGTGGCGGTAAATTCTCGTATTATGAAGGTGGGGTAAGGGTACCGTGTATTATTAGGTGGAAAGGTGTTGTTCCTGCAGGAGTGACGAGTGATGCCATAATTGCCAGTATTGACCTTTTTCCAACGATTATGCATTATGCAGGCAGCCATTCTTTCAGGCAGGAGATAGATGGAATAAACGTTTCATCATTCTTTGAGAATCCTTCCTTGAGGCTGCGTGATGAATATGTTTATGTAAAGAGTGGACAAGTATATGGCATACGCAAGGGAGATTGGGTTTATCTTCCTAAAACGGGTAATAGTAAGTTTAAGGAAGGAGATGTACCTGAACTTTTTAATTTGAAACAGGATGTGGGAGAATCAGACAATCTTGCGCAGAAATATCCGGATAAAGTAAAAGAGCTACAGGAGTTAATGCA
Organism: Bacteroides sp. 44_46; assembly: GCF_001915465.1. NCBI lineage: Bacteria > Pseudomonadati > Bacteroidota > Bacteroidia > Bacteroidales > Bacteroidaceae > Bacteroides > Bacteroides sp. 44_46. The sequence goes on from NZ_MNQO01000018.1 coordinate 174,078, forward strand.
AAAATATTAGTTTCAGTGAACACATTACACATTTATATATAATAGGAAATACGAAGTAAAACGATGGTATACCGATTGGTTTTTATATTCTTGACTCTTTTCTGTCCGATGGTCTTGGGAATGTCCCCTGCTCGTGGGCAGGCTGCTGATAATAGTGATAGGCAATATTGGGTACAGACAATTATTAAGATTGCTGATCCTGTGATAAACAACCTTAGTAAAGATCAGTTGAAGAAAAAAATTCCTATAGGACGTTCGTCTTCAGCTTTGGCCAGTAGCCGGGAATTTGTTACTCACATGGAGTCTGTAGGAAGAACGATTGCCGGAATAGCACCCTGGTTGGAACTTGGTCCGGATGAAACGCCGGAGGGAAAATTACGTGAGAAATATATAAAGATGACCTGTAAGGCGCTAGCCAATTCCGTAAACCCGAAATCAAATGATTATTTTAACAGTACGGCTACTCGCCAGATATTGGTAAACAGCGCTTTCCTTATTCAAGGTTTGTTACAGGCCCCTACCCAGCTATGGGGAAATTTGGATGCCACTTCCCGTGAGAGGCTTATTGAACAATGGAAGTCTACCCGAACCATGAGGCCGGGAAATAATAACTGGTTATTGTTTTCTGCAATGGTAGAATGTGGTTTGAAGGAATTCGGTGGAGAATGGAACTTTTCAGTGGTAAAAAAAGCATTGGACTCTCATAAGGTATGGTATAAAGGAGATGGTATTTATGGAGATGGTGCAGAATTTCATCTGGACTATTATAATAGTTATGTTATACATCCTTTATTGCTTCAAGTCTTGAAAATAGCGGTGAAATATGATTCGTCTTTTCTGCCATTTTTGGATGAGGAGTGGATACGCTTTACGCGTTATGCCGAGATTCAAGAACGAATGATAGCTCCTGATGGCAGTTATCCGGTATTAGGACGTTCTGTCAGTTATCGCTCTGCGGCATTTCAGGTGTTGGGAGCATGTGCTTTATTTCAACGGCTTCCTCAGTCATTGAAACCGGGACAAGTAAGGGGAGCTATGACAGCCATGCTGAAACGTTTGTTTGAGCAACCGGAAACTTTTGATAAAGATGGTTGGCTGACAATTGGAGTGTGTGGTGAACAGAAAGAGTTGGGAGATACTTATTTGTCAACTCCTTGTGTTTATCTATGCTCGTTAGGCTTTCTTCCTTTAGGGCTTCCGGCCGATGCTCCTTTTTGGTGTGAGCCTGCGGAACCTTGGACAAGTGTAAAGGCATTCAGTGGTCTGGAATTTCCGATAGATAAGTTCATAAAACCATAAAATAGAACCATGAAATATAGTATTCTGATTTTAACTTTACTGATGTTCTGTATTACCGGTCGCTCGCAGGTTGCTTCAGGACAGGAGGATAGAGCATACTGGATAAGCGTATTGTCACAAGTAGCAGATCCGTTATTAGATAATATGAGTAAAGGCGAGTTAAGAAAAAGCATGCCGGTAGAAACAGTTTCCGGTGCGGTCAATCCTTCTAATGCACGCACTACTCATTTGGAAGCTTTGGGACGTTTATTGGTAGGAATAGCTCCTTGGCTGGAACTTGGACCGGATGAAACATCAGAAGGACAATTGCGTGAGAAATATATTCAATTAATGCTCAAGTCCATTGAATATGGTTTTGACCCTGAATCTCCCGACTATTTGAATTTTACGGTTACCCGGCAACCTTTGGTGGATGCCGCTTTCTTTTGCCAGGGGGTGTTGCGTGCTCCTGTACAAGTATGGGGCAGGCTCTCTCCGGTAGTCCGACAGAATGTTTTGAATGCCTTGCAGCAGATACGAATCATAAAACCGGTGGAAAGTAACTGGTTGCTTTTTTCGGCTATGGTAGAGGCTGCTTTATTGGAGTTGACAGGTGAATGTAATATGTATCCGATAGAGTATGCTGTCATGCGGTTTAAAGAATGGTATAAAGGTGATGCGTGGTATGGTGACGGTGTAAACTTACACATGGACTATTATAATAGTTTTGTAATACATCCGATGCTTTTAGATGTTCTGAAAGTTATGCAGAAGCATAATAAGGGTGAATCTGATTTTTATAAGAAAGAATTACGGCGTTTTTCCAGATACGCCGAACAACAAGAGAGAATGATTTCTCCTGATGGAGCATATCCGGTGGTAGGTCGTTCCATCGCTTACCGTTTTGGAGCTTTTCATGTGCTTTCGCAAGCAGCGTTGGATGGGCTGTTACCGGCTTCAGTGACTAAAGCTCAAGTAAGGTGCGGGTTGACTGCTGTAATAAAAAGGCATATGGCCGTAAAAGGTAATTTTGATGAGCGGGGTTGGCTGACTTTGGGCTTTGCAGGGCATCAACCGCAAATTGCTGAAAGATATATTTCAACAGGTAGCCTTTATTTATGTTCTGTCGTATTTACTGCGTTAGGGCTTCCGGCTACCGATGAGTTCTGGTGTGCTCCTTATGCGGAATGGACCGGAAAGAAAATTTGGAACGGTAATAAGAGTGTTAAGTTGGATAAGGCTATAAAAGATAATTAATAAACAATGTATATGAAGAAGATTCTTTTTTTATTTTTAGCAGTAATAGGTTGTGGACTACACGCGCAGCAACCTTTTTCATCAGGGATGAATAAAGAGGATATTACCAAAGTTTGTAATGCCGTAGCCGAATGGCAGATAAATCATCAAGGTGAAGTGAGGCATCATCCGTTAGATTGGACAAACGGAGCTCTGTATCGTGGAATGACGGAATGGGGTAAAGTTTCAGGGAATAAGTCTTGCTATGATTTTGTACGGGCTATCGGTGAAAAATATAATTGGAATATGTGGGACAGGGTATATCATGCAGATGATATTTGTGTAGGGCAGGCATTTATTGAGATGTATCGCAAATTTGACGATAGGCGCATGTTGCAGCCGGTATTGGAACGTGCATATTATGTCGCTTCACATCCATCGAAAGCTTTATTACAGAAAACGGATGCCATAGGAACAACGGAACGTTGGTCGTGGGCAGACGCTTTGTTTATGGCGCCACCGGTTTATGCGGCTTTATATACAATGACAGGAGATAAAATCTATTTGGATTATTTGGATAGCGAGTACAAGGCATGTGTAGATTCACTTTATGATGCAGAAGAGCACCTCTTTTATAGAGACAACAAGCGGATTCCTGTTCGTGAAAAGAATGGTAGCAAACAATTCTGGGGAAGAGGTAACGGTTGGGTTTTTGCCGGACTTCCGTTGGTTATTGATAATCTTCCGTTGGATTGCCCTTCCCGCAATTATTATATGCGATTATTTGTAGATATGGCAGAGGCTGTCCGCAACACTCAATGCAAGGATGGAGACTGGCGCACCAGCCTGCTGGACCCGGGAGCGTATACAATGCCTGAGAACAGTTGTTCTGCTTTCATGTGCTTTGGTATTGCATGGGGGCTTCGTAATGGCTATTTACCTCAGCGTACTTATAAGCCCGTACTCGAAAAGGGATGGCAATCACTGGTAAAGGCTGTTCATGCTGACGGTAAATTCGGCTATATACAGCCAGTCGGGGCAGCCCCAAAAGCTGCTGGATTTGATGCAACAGATGTCTATGGGGTAGGAGCCCTTTTGCTGGCTGGGAGTGAGCTATATAAATTAGCTAAATAGCGTTGATTTTTTATTTTATATCAAAAGTAACGAACAAACCTTTATGGTCTGTAGGCCACACTCCTTGAGGCAATAAAAAATTGTCTTTTGATTTTTCCTGTGTTCGTTGACTTTTTACTATGCTTCCTTGCGGTCCGAATATTACGGCGGCTTTCAGTTGGATGGCTGGGTGAGGATAATAAAAAACATAATCTATTCGATCACGCTCATCGGATTTAGGTGTCCAGGTTAGCTTTTCTACCGGAATTAATGGATTGTCCGCGGGAAAAGTGAAGCCTGGATAGCTTAATACATCCGGATATAGAGTACGATATGTGTCAATGAAGCCATTGTTATCTAACATTAAGGGTACTGTCCAAGGAATAATCAGGCCGTTGTGGTCGTATAAGTCTTTTGTTTCCCGTATCCAATCAAGGTGTGAGGGTTCGTTGAAGTCTCCACCTAAAATGACAATGGTACCTTCCGCAATATCTTTGCGGGCGGCTGCAATAAACTCTTTAATGGCATCGTCACGTAAAGAGGCGTCATTTACTTTCAGAACTTCCAGTACGGTTTGCGGGATAGGAATCTCGTCCCATGTAGAACCATCGTATCCGCGCACATTATAATAGGCATCGTTCAGATAATCCAGGTGTGCTGTATAGACAGCTATCTTGTGTCCTTTTATTTTGCTTGTCATCTTATAAATACTTCCATGATCGTCTTTTTCGGGAAATACGGTAAGGGAATCGGTTATTGGGTGACGGCTTAATAGTCCGGAGTCGTAGCTGTAGAAAGAATAGTAAGTTTCTCCTTTCTCTTTCAGTGATTGGACGATACGATCGCAAAACCGGGTATTATTATAGTTTCTCACCTCGCTGAAAGTCACAAAGTCGGGCTTCAGACGAACAATTTCATTTACGATGGCATCGTACCCGCCGGGTACTTTAGTACCTTCCTGCCAAATGTTCCATTGCAGTACGGTAAATTCACTCTTGTTTTGGCTTTTTCCAAAGATTGACGCCATTAGCAACAGGCATATCAATAACAGTTTTTTCATGATTGATTTTAGAATTAAGTTTCTGCAAAAATAGATATTTTGCAGTAATAAGCGTGTTTTTTCGTTAATACTTTGCCTATTGTGTATCATATTCCCATAAAACCTTTATCTTTGCGCTCGAAAATGATATGTGGAAAGATTTGAGTAGCTTGCAACCACAGAAAAAAATGCTAAAACACATCCTTTTCTGACAGTACCGCGGTGTACCAAGATTTGCATGCCTACTCATTGATGAAACTTCTCCTCATTTCCATTTTTAATTGTTCATTTTTAATTTTTAATTGAAATGGGATATTTATTCACATCCGAATCGGTGTCTGAAGGACACCCCGACAAAGTGGCCGATCAAATATCGGACGCTGTGCTTGACAAACTGTTGGCCGAAACTCTGGTTACTACCGGACAGGTAGTGCTGGCTGGAGAAGTGAAAACCAAGGCGTATGTTGATCTTCAACTTATCGCACGTGAAGTAATTAAGAAAATCGGCTATACCAAAGGTGAGTATATGTTCGAAAGTAATTCGTGCGGCGTGCTTTCCGCTATCCATGAGCAAAGCCCCGATATCAATCGTGGTGTAGAACGTCAGGACCCTATGGAGCAGGGCGCAGGCGATCAGGGCATGATGTTTGGTTATGCTACTAATGAGACGGAGAATTATATGCCGCTTTCATTGGATCTTGCCCATCGTATTCTGCAAGTATTGGCGGATATCCGTCGTGAAGGAGAGGTAATGACTTATCTTCGTCCGGATTCCAAAAGCCAGGTAACCATTGAATATGATGATAACGGTAATCCAGTCCGTATCGATACGATCGTAGTTTCTACTCAGCATGATGATTTTATTCTGCCTGCCGATGACAGTGAAGCTGCGCAATTGAAAGCGGATGAGGAAATGTTGGGTATCATCCGCAATGATGTCATTAATATTCTGATGCCTCGTGTCATCGCTTCTATCCATCATGAGAAAGTATTGTCACTGTTCAACGATAATATTAAATACCATGTCAATCCTACGGGTAAATTTGTCATCGGCGGTCCTCATGGAGATACCGGTTTGACCGGACGTAAGATTATTGTGGATACTTACGGCGGTAAAGGTGCGCATGGAGGTGGCGCTTTCTCCGGTAAAGACCCCAGTAAGGTAGACCGTAGCGCTGCGTATGCCGCCCGTCACATAGCCAAGAATTTGGTTGCTGCAGGTGTAGCGGATGAAATGTTGGTGCAGGTGTCTTACGCCATCGGTGTGGCACGTCCTATCAATATATATGTGAACACTTACGGTCGCGGTCATGTAAATATGAGCGATGGCGAGATTGCTCAAAAAATTGATGAACTTTTCGACCTTCGCCCGAAAGCTATTGAAGACCGCTTGAAGTTGCGTAATCCTATCTATCAGGAAACCGCTGCTTACGGTCATATGGGACGCGAGCCGCAGGTTATCACCAAGCATTTCAAATCCCGTTATGAGGGTGATAAGGATGTGACTGTCGAGCTCTTTACATGGGAAAAATTGGATTACGTTGATAAAGTGAAAGCGGCCTTCGGTCTCTAATTCCTTATTCTTCGTTTTTTATTAAAACAGTAATCAGCATAGCTTTACAAGCTATTTATAATAGAAAGCTGCCTTTCTGCTTTCGGAATATTCCGGAGTAGAATGAGCAGCTTCTTTTTTCAAATCTCCTTAAAATCATATACCTTTGCAACAAAGTATAATTGATATAGCTAAAAGATGATGAATAAGATAAACTCTGTGTGTGTTTACAGCGCTTCCAGTACCAAAATCGATCCTGTTTATTTTGATGCGGCCCATGACTTGGGCACATTGTTGGGCCGGCAGCATATCCGTTTAATTAATGGTGCCGGTAATATGGGACTTATGTCTGCGGTTTCAGATGCGGTACTTGCGGCGGGAGGTGAAGTTACCGGTGTGATACCTCGTTTTATGGTTGAGCAGAAGTGGCATCATACTGGATTGACCAAGCTTGTAGAAGTGGAAAATATGCATGAGCGTAAGAAACTCATGGCAGATTTAAGCGATGCTGTGATAGCATTGCCCGGTGGTTGCGGTACTTTGGAAGAATTGCTTGAAATTATTACCTGGAAACAACTAGGGTTGTATCTGAATCCGATAGTTATATTGAATATCAAGGGATATTTCGACTCCTTGCTCGCCATGCTTCAGAGAGCGGTAGAGGAGAACTTTATGCGTGCGCAACACGGTGCTATCTGGCATGTGGCCGAAACAGCGCAGGAGGCTGTTGAATTAGTACATACTATTCCTTTGTGGGATGCTTCTATCCGTAAGTTTGCGGCAATATGACAAATTGGTTGATGACATGGACGGTTGGTGGAGCGGAAGGTATCCCTATTCCGTATTCTCCAAGAATGGATGATGGCATTACCATTGTTTTGTTATGCTGTTTCTTTCTGTCGGCCTATGTTCTTTCCCGTAGTCGTCGGTTTCTATTGCAGCTAGTCAAGGATTTTTTGTTACATCGTGAGCGTACCAGTATATTTGCAACTTCAACGGCCGGTGATATGCGCTATCTGCTGTTGTTGATTTTGCAGACTTGCATACTTTCCGGAGTCTGTATTTTTAATTATTGTAATGATATTCAGCCGGAATTGGTGCATCATGTTTCTCCTTTTCTGTTATTGGGCATTTATATCGGAGTAAGTCTCTTTTATTTATTTCTGAAATGGGTTCTCTATTCTGTATTAGGTTGGATTTTTTTTGACGAAAGCACTACAACGCTTTGGCTTGAATCGTATTCTACCCTGCTTTATTACCTTGGTTTTACCCTTTTCCCGTTTGCTTTATTCATAGTCTACTTCGATTTAAACCTGCAACTTACAATAATAATTGGATTGATTTTAGCCTTTTTTACTAAAATATTGATGTTATATAAGTGGTTAAAGCTTTTTTGTAATAATTTACATGGCAGTTTCCTTTTAATTTTGTACTTTTGTGCCCTTGAAATCATGCCTTGTTTTATGTTATATCAAGGGGTGATACAACTAAACGATTATTTGATAATAAAATTTTAGGACGTTGAAAATTAAGAAAGTACTTGTGTCGCAGCCGAAACCGGCATCAGAGAAATCTCCTTACTACGACATTGCTTTATCAAAGTAGAGAGCCTTTCAGCGAAAGAGTTCAGACAGCAAAAAGTGTCTATATTAGACCATACTGCCGTGATTTTCACTTCGCGTCATGCAATCGATCACTTTTTTCATCTTTGTACGGAATTGCGTGTGACAATCCCCGAAACCATGAAGTATTTCTGTGTGACGGAGACGATTGCTTTGTACATCCAGAAGTATGTACAATACCGCAAGCGTAAGATTTTCTTTGGAAATACCGGGAAGTTTGACGATTTGTTGCCTTCGATTGTAAAGCATAAGACTGAAAAGTACTTAGTGCCAATGTCGGATGTGCATACAGAGGATATTAAGAATTTGCTGGATAAGAGCAAGATTCAGCATACGGAAGTAGTTATGTACCGTACGGTAAGTAATGACTTTACTCCGGACGAGAAGTTTGACTATGATATGCTGGTATTCTTTAGTCCTGCAGGTGTGTCTTCTTTGAAGAAGAATTTCCCGGATTTCGAACAGAAAGAAATTAAGATCGGAACATTCGGTTCTACAACAGCGCAAGCTGTGCGTGACGCCGGACTTCGCTTGGACTTGGAAGCTCCCTGTGTACAAGCGCCCTCTATGACGGCAGCGCTCGATATGTTCATTAAGGAGAACAACAAAGGAAAGTGAAAGGTATTATGAGTTATGAATTATAGGTTATGAGCCTGTTGGCTTGTGGCTTGTAGTTGTAACAATAGAAATTACGGGCTACAGGTGTGGTATTTCAGATGTCGCAGACCTTGTAGCTCGTTTTTTATAATTCTTCATTTTCATTCCTAATTTATAGTTCATTCATGGCAAATACCTTACATAAAGTCGAAAGGCTGGATAAAAAAAAGATAATAGAGAAGATGTTTGCGGGCGGTTCTCGTTCGTTCTCGGTTTTCCCGTTGCGTGTGGTGTATTTGCCGGTAGAGGAGTTGGAGGCGGATGCTTCTATTCTTATCAGTGTTTCAAAGCGCCGTTTCAAACGTGCGGTGAAGCGTAACCGTGTGAAGCGCCAGATACGTGAGGCCTATCGTGTAAACAAGCATGAGTTGCTGAATGTGTTGGCGGAAAAGCAGTGCCGACTGGCTATCGCCTTTATTTATCTCTCCGATCAGCTGGTGGAATCTGCTGTGATAGAGGAGAGGGTAAAGACGGCTTTGGCGCGTATCGCCGAGAAAGTGGCGGCACAAGATGCGGATGTAGCGGTAACCCCTCTGAAGCCATGAAACGCCTGCTTTCCTATCTGTTGTTGCTTCCTATTTATTTTTACCGGAAGTGCATTTCACCCATGACGTCCCCGTCGTGCAGATTTACTCCGACCTGTTCTCAATATGCTGTTGAGGCCATTAAGAAACACGGTCCTTTTAAGGGACTTTATCTGGCGATAAAACGTATATTGCGTTGTCACCCCTGGGGTGGCTCCGGATATGATCCTGTTCCATGAAAATTCCTGTTGATATACACGCGCATCAGTTGCCGCAAATTCCCGGAACGGCTATTGTGAACCGTTATCCCGATACTTTTGTTCCGGAGGCGGGGGAGTGGTATTCGGTAGGCATGCATCCCTGGCATATTCCGACGGCTGCTACTCCGGCAGTTCGGCATGAAATGGATATTTTGGCTTCTTTAGCCGGGCATCCGCAGGTTCTTGCCGTAGGAGAAGCCGGTTTGGATAAATTGGCTGACGCTCCGCAGGCTGTACAGATAGAAGTTTTTGAATATCAGGCACGGTTGTCTATGGAGCTTGGTAAGCCTTTGGTCATTCATCTGGTAAAGGCCATGGATGAGTTGCTGAAGCTAAAACGGCAGATAAAGCCGACTAATCCCTGGATTATTCATGGTTTTCGCGGGAAGGCGGTTCTGGCGGAGGAATATCTGAGACACGGGTTTTACCTCTCTTTCGGAGAAAAGTATCAGGAAGAAGCCCTGCGGATTACTCCTTCCGGTCGCTTGTTCCTGGAAACTGACGAGAGTGACGTGCCGATTGCGGATGTGTATAGCCGGGCAGCCCAAGTCCGTTGCGTATCTTTAGCTGAGCTTACGGAGGCACTGCAGGAAAATATCACCAAAGTCTTTTTTAAACAATAAGAGTTGTTTGTTAGGATAAAGAGTCGTACTTTTGTCGCAGACAAAGTATAAATCAAATAATTAATAGTTAATCATTCGATGAATTTTGTAGAAGAATTAAAATGGCGTGGCATGCTCCACGATATGATGCCGGGTACGGAAGAACTGTTGGCAAAGGAACAAGTTACTGCATACATCGGTTTCGACCCTACGGCGGACTCTCTGCATATCGGACACCTTTGCAGTGTGATGATATTGCGCCACTTCCAGCGCTGCGGCCACAAGCCGTTGGCGCTGATTGGCGGTGCTACGGGTATGATTGGCGACCCTTCCGGTAAGTCGGCAGAACGCAATTTGCTCACTGAAGAAACACTGCAACGCAATATGGCAGGCATGAAGAAACAGTTGAGCAAGTTTCTGGATTTTGAATCGGATGCCCCTAACCGTGCGGAGTTGGTGAACAACTACGATTGGATGAAGGATTTCAGTTTCCTTGATTTCGCTCGCGAGGTAGGTAAGCATATCACCGTAAACTATATGATGGCTAAGGACTCGGTGAAGAAGCGTTTGAACGGTGAGGCCCGCGACGGTCTTTCTTTCACTGAATTCACTTACCAGCTGTTGCAAGGTTACGACTTCCTGCACTTGTATGAAACCAAAGGCTGCAAGCTGCAAATGGGCGGTTCGGACCAATGGGGTAACATCACTACGGGAGCCGAGCTGATTCGCCGTACCAATGGAGGCGAGGTATTTGCCCTGACAAGCCCTCTGATTACAAAGGCGGACGGCGGTAAATTCGGTAAGACGGAATCCGGCAATATATGGCTCGATCCCCGTTATACGTCCCCTTATAAGTTCTACCAGTTCTGGCTGAACGTGAGCGATGCCGATGCAGCCCGCTACATCAAGATATTTACTTCCCTGACTAAAGAGGAAATCGAGGCTCTGACGGCCGAGCACGAAGCGGCTCCGCATTTGCGTGTTCTGCAGAAGCGTCTGGCTAAGGAAGTTACCATTATGGTACACTCCGAAGAGGACTACAATGCGGCTGTCGATGCTTCCAATATCCTTTTCGGCAATGCTACTTCAGAGGCGTTGAAAAAATTGGACGAAGATACGTTGCTGGCCGTATTTGAGGGTGTACCTCAGTTCGAGGTGTCCCGTGATGCGTTGGCGGCGGGTGTGAAGGCGGTCGATCTGTTTGTAGACAACGCAGCTGTATTTGCGTCCAAAGGCGAGATGCGTAAGTTGGTACAAGGCGGCGGTGTCTCTTTGAACAAAGAAAAGCTGGCGGCTTTCGACCAGGTCGTTACAACTGCCGATTTGTTGGATGATAAGTATCTGCTGGTACAACGCGGTAAGAAGAATTATTATCTGATTATAGCAAAATAAGATACGGATATGAAAAAATGTCCCGAAATATTTGCATATTTCGGGACATACCTCTATCTTTGCACCGCTTTTTAACAGAAAGCGCATATGTTTGGACTATGGTGTAATGGTAGCACAACAGGTTTTGGTTCTGTTTGTCCAAGTTCGAATCTTGGTAGTCCAACGAAAAAAGCTCTGACAGTCGATGATTGTCGGAGCTTTTTTCGTTTAACTCACAATCGGAAGGTAAAGGATTGGAGAACTCTATATTGTGTTGGTGCCAATTTTTTCTTTTGAATTATTCATTAAATATGAGGGCATTTCTAATGATTTTTCTTTTCTTTGTACAATATTGATAGATAATTAGGACAAAAAAGCAATGTTTTGCCGTTTTCTTTTGCTACATTTGCAATCGTGTACGTAAACGACGTACTGCACGACTATTGGTTTGATAACTTAAAAACGTAATAAAATCATGAAAACGAACTATGAAATTCGCTACGCTGCACATCCGGAAGATGCGAAAAGTTATGATACAAAAAGAATCCGTCGCGATTTCCTTATAGAGAAAGTATTCTCCCCTGATGAAGTAAATATGGTATATTCCATGTACGACCGTATGGTGGTAGGTGGCGCCATGCCGGTAGGCGAGGTGTTGCCATTGGAAGCGATTGAGCCTTTAAAAGCTCCTTATTTCCTGACCCGTCGCGAAATGGGTATTTTCAATGTAGGCGGTCCGGGTGTGGTGAGAGCCGGTAACGCCGTATTCGAAATGGATTATAAGGAAGCCCTTTACTTGGGTTCGGGCGACCGTGAAGTTACGTTTGAGAGTAAGGATGCAGCCCACCCGGCTAAGTTCTACTTTAATTCCGTAACGGCTCATCGCAACTATCCCGATAAGAAAGTGACGAAGAAAGATGCGGTTGTGGCTGAAATGGGCTCTTTGGAAGGTTCCAATCATCGCAATATCAACAAGATGCTGGTAAATCAAGTGTTGCCGACCTGTCAATTGCAGATGGGTATGACGGAACTCGCTCCGGGCAGCGTATGGAATACGATGCCCGCGCACGTTCACAGCCGTCGTATGGAAGCTTATTTCTATTTTGAGATTCCGGAAGACCACGCTATCTGCCACTTTATGGGTGAAGTGGACGAAACCCGCCACGTGTGGATGAAAGGCGACCAGGCTGTTCTTTCTCCCGAATGGTCTATTCACTCGGCCGCGGCTACGCACAATTATACCTTTATATGGGGTATGGGCGGTGAGAACCTGGATTACGGCGATCAGGACTTCTCTTTGATAACAGACTTGAAATAACACTATTTTTTCAACCTAAAATAAATAAACATCATGAATCAGTATTTGAATTTTTCTTTGGAAGGTAAAGTAGCCCTCGTTACAGGTGCTTCTTATGGTATCGGTTTTGCTATCGCTTCGGCTTTTGCAGAACAAGGTGCAAAAATCTGTTTTAACGATATCAACCAGGAATTGGTAGATAAAGGTATAGCTGCTTATGCCGAAAAGGGTATCCAAGCACATGGTTATGTATGCGACGTAACTGATGAACCTGCTGTTCAGGCTATGGTAGCCACTATTGAGAAAGAAGTAGGTTCTGTTGATATTTTGGTTAACAATGCGGGTATTATCCGTCGTATTCCTATGCACGAAATGGAAGCTGCTGATTTCCGTAAAGTTATCGACATCGACTTGAATGCTCCGTTCATCGTTTCCAAGGCAGTTCTGCCCGCAATGATGAAGAAGGGTCATGGTAAAATCATCAACATCTGTTCTATGATGTCTGAATTGGGTCGTGAGACTGTATCTGCATACGCTGCCGCTAAGGGTGGTTTGAAGATGCTGACTCGTAACATCTGCTCTGAATACGGTGAATACAACATCCAATGTAATGGTATCGGCCCGGGTTATATCGCTACTCCGCAGACTGCTCCGTTGCGTGAGAAACAAGCTGACGGCAGCCGTCACCCGTTCGATTCATTCATTTGCGCTAAGACTCCGGCCGGTCGTTGGTTGGATCCGGAAGAACTTACAGGTCCTGCTGTATTCTTGGCTTCCGAGGCTTCTAACGCGGTTAACGGACACATCCTGTACGTTGACGGCGGTATCTTGGCTTATATCGGAAAACAACCTAAATAATAAGGTGATAAGGTGGTAAGGCGGTAAGTGATAAGGAATATTACTTTACCGCCTTATTTTTTTAATCAGGCTGCTTATTACCCTATCGCATCATCGCATTACCACCCTATTACATTACCGTATTATCACATTATTTATTCAATATGAAGAAACTTCTTTTATTATGTATGACGGCTCTGTTTTGCTTCGCTTGTAACGACAGCAAGACGGTAACCGTTACGGTAACCAATCCGTTGGCCATGGAGCGCTCTAATGAAATGGTAGAGGTGTCTATGGAGACTATTACAAACCGTTTGGGTTTGGCAGACACGGCACAGATTGTGGTATTGGATGCCGACGGGCAGCAAGTGCCTTATCAGATTACGTACGACGGCAAGGTGATATTTCCGGCTACGATAGCTGCCAATGGCGCCGCTACGTATACCATCCAAACCGGTACACCCGAGGCTTTTGATGTAAAGGCTTGCGGTAAATGCTACCCCGAACGTATGGATGATATGGCTTGGGAGAATGATTTGGTGGCTTTCCGCGCTTACGGTCCCGCTTTGCAGGCCAAAGGAGAGCGTGGCTTCGGTTATGACTTGTTTACGAAGTATAATACTACCGAACCGATACTGGAAGCTATGTACGCCAAAGAACTGAACAAAGAAACCCGGGCTAAGATTGCTGAACTGAAAAAGACCGATCCGAAAGCCGCTGCCGAACTGAGCCGTGAACGTTCTTATCACATTGACCACGGTTACGGTATGGACTGCTATGCAGTAGGCCCTACGCTGGGAGCCGGTGTGGCCGCACTGATGGTAAACGACAGCATCATCTACCCATGGTGCTATAAGAATCAGGAGATTCTGGATAACGGCCCGTTGCGTTTTACGGTGAAGCTGGAGTTCACCCCTCTGACTGTAAAGGGTGACTCGACTGTGGTGGAAACACGTTTGATTACACTTGACGCAGGTTCTCATTTGAACAGGACTGCCGTATCATACAGCAACCTGAAAGAAACATTGCCTATCGTTGCAGGTATCGTACTGCATGAACCCGATGGAGCTGTTGTTGCCGATGCTGCCAACGGTTACATTACTTATGTAGACCCTACTACCGGTCCTGATAATGGTAAAATCTTTATGGGTGCCGCTGTTCCCACTGTTGTCAAGGATGCGAAAACCGTACTTTTCTCTGAACAGGAGAAGAAGGAACGTAATAATGCCGACGGCCATGTACTTGCTGTCAGCGATTACGAACCGGGTTCGGAATATGTATATTATTGGGGCTTTGCATGGGACAAAGCGGATATAAAGACTGCTGATGCCTGGAACCGGTATATGGCTGATTTCGCTCAGAAAGTACGCAATCCGTTGACGATAAAAGTAAACTGAGAAAGCAGAAAGATTTGAAAGTTAAAAGTTGAGAGTTGAAAGTTTAATGCGGCATAATCGCGCATCCTGACTTTCAACTCTCAACTTTTAACTCCCATAACTCTATAACAGTTTAAACTCGTACCCTTCTTCTTTCAGAAATTCTATTGCCCGCGGTAGTGCGTATTGCAGATTTCCGTTGTTCCAGGACTTTAAGGAATCGTGAAACGTGATGATGGAACCATTGCGCGCGTATCTCATTACGTTGGCAAGCACCTGAGGACCGCGCAGCTTCTTACTATAATCGCGCGTTACCAAATCCCACATTATTATCTTATAGCGACGTTTCAGTATCATATACTGTGTCCATCCCATGTGTCCGTGCGGAGGACGGAATAAATCCGTTTTCATCACCTCATTGGCTTTCTCCGCATTGGCCAGATAGTCTTTGAAGTTATATTCAAATCCTCTGAGGTGGTTGAAGGTATGGTTACCGATGCGATGTCCCCGCTCCACAACCATTTGGAACTCATCAGGATGTTTACGGATATTGTCACCTACCATAAAGAAGGTGGCCTTTATACCGTATTTGTCAAGCAAATCAAGAACCCAGGGAGTAACTTCAGGGATAGGCCCATCGTCAAAAGTCAGATAAATGGCTCTCTCATTCGGGTCCATTCGCCAGACGGCGCTGGGGTATAATTTACGAACGAACTCGGGAGGCTGTTCTATAAACACGATTAATCAGTGGTTAACGGTTAGTGATTAGTGATAAGCGTGCAGTGGTGAGTAGTTGGCAAACAGTTATTTGCCAATCACCCACCACTATCCGCTTATCACTGTTTAAGTCTTTCTACATATAAGTTGTACAACTCTTCTACTTTCGGTTCGTAGATTTCCGCCAGTTTGGAATTGTATTTCTTCATAATCTTTACTTCGGCATCGAGTACTGCCCAGTGGTATTCAAACTCACGGGTAGAGATAACGAAGCGGCTGTCGTCCATGCTCAGATACCAGGTGAGGTATTCCACGGCTTTGTTGGCAAGCGCTTTCATCATTTCGTCGGCTTTTGCGGAATCGCCTAACTGGTAATACGCTTCAGCCATTTGTACGGCGCCGTTCTGCCAGTCGTATGGTACGTTGAAGGCGGGAATCATCTTCTCGGCATAGTCCAACGCGGCTTTCGCCTTATCCTTCTTGCCCTCGCGTATCAGTTGCTGCACGAGCTGGGAGAAGATACGGCGATGCGAGTGACACATACGCATCGTATTCTCGTCAATGTAGATACCCGGCTTGTCGATACCGCCGAACTTGAACTTGTTCATCAGGTTGTCGTACATCTTTTCGCTGTCGATCTTCACACCCAATTTGTCCGTATCGAACGGAGTGAAACGGTAGGTAAGACCTTCCTGAATGAAGTGGTTACCCATATTCAACTGGTTCTCCGGCCCTACGCTCACTGCGATGTAGATAGGACGCTCCCAATTGGCTTCCGCCAACATCTCGAGCATCATAAGTTCGCTCTTGTAGAGGGCGCGTTTGCCTTTCAGCGAGATGTGCATATAGTCGGGGATGGAATCACCCGGTATCATCATGCCGCTGCGGCGTACGGCTTCCTTATCCACTTTCATCACGATGCTGTCGGTGGGAATCACTTTCAAGTCCTCGTTCTTGCTGCGTATCCAGTATTTCAGGATGTTTTTAAGCTCGTAAGGATTGTCGCCGAATTCTTTCTTCACGTTTATCAGTGCTTCGGTATTACCGCTCAGGGCTTGTTTCTCTGCTTCGGCATACAGGGCATCGATGCTCTTCTTGTATTCGGGGCGTACCGGAACATATTCGTTGGTACCTTCCACGTACTCCATACGGTCCCACGTGATAGGCAGAGAAGGAGAGTCGTAGGCGGGACGCTTCATCTGGTCGATGTACCAGTCGGTCTGCAGGTAGCTGAGGTTACAAGTACGGGCATCGGTGCGGAAACCTTCCGTCTCTTGGTTGTACCACAGGGGGAAAGTATCGTTATCACCGTTGGTGTAGATGATGGGATTGCCCGTCTCCTGCAATGACATCAGGTAATTCTGACCGAAATCACGTGCCACATAACGGCCGCTGCGGTCGTGGTCGTCCCAGGTCTGGCTTGCCATCTGTATGGGAACAAAAAGACAGGCCACTGAAACGATGGCCGCGGCGGGAAGCTCCTTCATCTTGGCATAATGCTGCAACAGGCGGATGATGCCTGCCACACCCATGCCTATCCAGATGGCGAAAGCGTAGAACGAACCCGCATACGCGTAGTCGCGTTCACGCGGCTGGCTTGGCGTCTGGTTCAGATAGAGCACAATCGCTATACCGGTCATGAAGAAAAGGAAGAACACTACCCAGAACTGCTGGATACCTTTCTGGCCGCGGTAGGCCTGCCACAACAGACCGATAATTCCGAGCAACAGCGGCAGGCAGTAGAATACGTTATGCCCTTTATTCTCTTTCAGCTCTTTCGGCAGCAAGTCCTGATTGCCTACGAGCATGTTGTCAATGAACTTGATACCGGTAATCCAGTTGCCGTGCTCTATTTCTCCGCTGCCCTGCAAGTCGTTCTGGCGTCCGGCAAAGTTCCACATAAAGTAGCGCCAGTACATCCAGTTGAGCTGGTAGGAGAAGAAGAACTTGATGTTTTCCCACTGCGTGGGCATGGTTACCATAATCATTTCGCCGCATTTGTCGTAGGGCACATCATACCCTTTGATATCCTGCCAGGCTTGATATTGGTTGGTGTGCGCGCTGCTGTACATGCGCGGGAAGAGCATATTCTGCGCGTATTCGTATTCGATACGTCCCGGAATTTCGATGTAGCTGTCCTTTTCATCGGCAGCGGCTTTCTCCTTGCGGATATATTTGGTTCCGTTGTAGGAAATGCGCGGTTCGCAATACCCGTCTTTCACGTCCAGAGCTACCTGTGAGGAGTAGGCCGGGCCGTAGAACAGCGGTCGTGTACCGTATTGCTCGCGTCCCAGATATTCGCCCAGCGTGAAGATGTCTTCCGGTGAGTTCTGGTCCATCGGCGTATTGGCGGTGGAACGGATTACGATAAGCGCATAGGATGAATATCCGATGACAATCATCATGGTGCACAACAGAGATGTGTTCAGCGTACGCGCCGATACACGGTATTTCTCTTTAATCTTCTCCTGCGTACCCGGTTTGAGGTAGAGCCATAACAGCGCGATGACGATGATGCCGATAATCACGGAACTGCTGCCATGACCATAGAAAGGAATACCCAACATGGCTATGGTCAGTATGAACGAGAGCGCCATACGCGACTTGCTCTTTTCATTGTAGCTTTCGTATACACCCCAGATAAGGCAGGCCGCCAGCAAGATGATATATACGATGACGCCGCTGTTGAACGACATGCCGAGCGTATTGACGGAGAACAGCTCGAACCAGCCGCCCACTTTTACAATACCCGGAACGATACCGTACAGTACGGCCGCTACCAGCACCATGGATGCGAGAAGCGCCAGCAGAGAGCCTTTTGCGTTGGCATCGGGCACTTTTTTATAGTAGTATACCAGCACGATGGCAGGGAGACAGAGCAGGTTCAGCAAGTGAACACCGATACTCAGTCCGGTGAGGTAGGCGATAAGAATCAGCCAGCGGTCGGAATGCGGCTCGTCCGCTACATCTTCCCACTTCAGTATCAGCCAGAACACCACCGCCGTAAACAGTGAGGAAAAGGCGTATACCTCACCCTCTACGGCGCTGAACCAGAATGTATCACTGAATGTATATGCCAATGCACCTACCAGACCGCTGCCCATGACGGTAATCAGCTGTCCTTTGGTGATGTTGTTTTCATCGGTGATGACCAGTTTGCGTACCAGGTGAGTGATACTCCAGAATAAGAACAGGATACAAGCGCCGCTCATCAGCGCGCTCATGTAGTTCACCATCTTGGCAACGGTGGTGGCATCGGAAGCGAACTGAGAAAACAGATTGGCTACTAACATAAAGAACGGTGCGCCGGGCGGGTGTCCTACTTCCAGTTTATAGCCGGTGGTAATGAACTCCGGGCAGTCCCAAAAACTTGCGGTCGGCTCGATAGTCATGCAATAAACCGTTGCTGCAATTATAAATGTAATCCAACCAATCAGGTTGTTTACGGTTTTGTACTGTTTCATTCGGATGAAATTCGTTTTTTATTATAGACGGGCGCAAAGATAATGATTTCAGTTCTAAATGAGTGACAATAAGGCGGATTATTAGGATTGGTTTAGAGATATAGGGAGAATTTTCAGAAAAAACAAAGCTTTCCGTATCGTCCGTTCAGGGCGGTTTTTCAAAAATGTCCTTGTCCGGACGGCTTTGCCGGGTATGCTGTGATGGCTGTCCCTGCTTCCGTATTTTGTCGGCTTACTGCTGACAAGTTGTTTTGTACCTTGTAACAAACTGTTCCGTAGGGTGAAACAAAGTGTTCCGTTATAAGAAACAAACTGTTTGATAGGCGGAAAACAAACTGTTTTCTGCAATCGGAACAAAGTGTTCACCGCTGTGAACTAACAGTTTAACCGGATATAGGTTGCCGGAAGCCACAGCCTTTTTTGTGCGTGCTTATGGCTTGTGGCGGTATGACGGTATCACGGATACTTTCTGTCTTTATGCTAATGGTGATGATGCTCGCCCAATATCCGATGCGGCAATGTGCCATGTCCCAGAAGCTCTATGGGGCAGTTGAAGTTACGTTCCAGCCATTCGCCGGTAATGCCCGTATCGGGATGATAATCCAGCGTTTCGTTGACGCAGGCAATGGATTTTACTTGTTGCAATACCGTGCCTATGTCGTGGCTGACGAGTATGATGGCGCAATCTTTGTTGATTTCGGCCAATAACTGATACAGGCGAGCTTCAAAACGCTTATCGATATAGGTGCTGGGTTCGTCGAGGATAACCACTTCGGGGTCGGAGATTATGGCGCGTCCCAGCAGCGCGCGTTGAAGCTGTCCGCCGCTCAGTGCGCCGATAGCACGTTCTTCCAGCCCTTCCAGCCCCATGCGGGCAATGACCTGACGGGCTTTTTCCCTGTGTTCCTTGGTGAAACGCGAGGTGAGCGATTTCTTACTGCTGAGCCCCGACAGAATAACTTCTTCGACGGTGATAGGGAACTTGCGGTCTATGCTGTTGTATTGGGGCAGATAGCCCATAGTGAGTTGGGCATTGCCCGTTGTGCGGGGAGATGTGAAAGTTATTTCACCGGAAACGGGTTTGAGCAATCCCAGAATGCATTTGATAAGAGTGGTCTTACCGCCACCGTTCGGACCGATAATGCCCAGAAAGTCCCGGTCGTAAACGGTAAGGTTTACGTCGCGAAGCACTGTGCGACCGTCGTATCCGGCATTGAGGTTTCTTATTTCAATAATAGGTTTCATTGTTAGTTCTTCATTAAATTCAGCTCCTTCGCCGTATTCAGCATTTCCGCTTCCCAATCGTAGGACAGGGGGTTGATATCGACAATCCGGGTTCCGGTTTGTTTGGCGATGATTTCGGCGTTGCGGCGGTCGAACTCCGGCTGTACGAAGATGACATGTACTTTTTCGCTCTTGCAGGTATCGATCAGTGCCTTCAGATGTGCGGGTGACGGTTCTTTGCCGCCGGCTTCGATAGGAATCTGATGCAGGCCGTAGTCACGGGCGAAATAGGAAAGCGCCGGGTGGTAAATCATAAAGGCGTGGTCTGCGCCGGGAGCGGTGAGCGTCTGCCGTATGAGGCTGTCGGTATGCTCTATCTGGCGGCAGAGGGCATTATAGCGTTCCAGGTAAGCGCTTTCATTACTTTTATCGATGCTGCACAGCGCACTCAGAATATTGCCCGCGATGATTTGGGCGTTGGTAGCGGAGTTCCATATATGGGGTTCTACGCCGGTGGCATGGTGGTGCTCCTTCCCGTCTTCCGCATGCCGATGGCTGTGGGTATTGTCGTAAATCAAATCCACGCCTTGCGACATGTCAAAGAATTGCAGGTGCGGGGCGTTGTCTGTCAGCTTATCTGTCCATGTTTGTTCAAAGCCTATATAGCCGATGCGGAAATAGGCTTTACTGCGGGCAAGGTCTACAAGCTGCTGCGGCGTAGGGTCGTAGGTTTCCGGACTTGTACCTTTGGGAACCATGCTGACTACTGTGAACCGGTCGCCGGCAATGGCTTCGGTGAAGTATCGCAGAGGCTCGAGCGTAACGGTAATGACGGGTTTGCCGCCGGTTTTGTCGCTTTGGCCGCTTTTGGGCTTGCAGGAAGCTATGAGTATGGTTGCGAGCAGTAAAAAGTATATCTTTTTCATCTATCTTATTTATGGCTTTTATAAGTGTAATTCAGGGTAACTGTTGCTTTGTTTATCTTCTTTCTGACGGCTTATTCCTTTGTTTTGGTGGCTCGGAGTATCTCACGTTTGCCGCCCGGCGGGCCGGGAAGCCGCTCCACCGTAAACCCGACGGCTTGTAAAAGCCGGCGGATAACGCCCTTGGCGCAGTAGGTGGTCAGTATGCCGTTGGCGTTCATGCAGGCATATATATTCCGGAAAAGCTCCTCACTCCACATCTCAGGCTGCTTTTCGGGGGCGAATGCGTCGAAATAAACAAGGTCGAAATAGGGATTAGCGATTAGTGATGAGTGATTAATGGGTAATTTATCGCTAATCCCTAATCGCTCAACACTAATCCTTAACCGCTCACCGCTAATCACTTTATTTACGTCTCCTTGTATTTTGTGTAACGTAAAATAAGGGGTAATGTTCACATCTGTATCCCATGGAGCCGTGTGTAATTCCTTAAACAAGGGATGGTCGCTATAATTCAGTACATCGACTTCTTCCCACGACAAGGGATAGAGTTCGATGCCGGTGTAGTGGACGGCTCTTTTCTCTTGTCCGGCACTCTCCAAAGTGAGCAGGGCGTTAAGTCCCGTGCCGAATCCTATTTCCAAAACGCGGGGGCGGATGGCGGCAGATGCTTTCAGCCCCATATCGATAAAGATATGTTGCGATTCGGTGCGTGCTCCTTTTACCGAATGATAATGCTCATTCAGTTCCGGCACAAACAATGTGGCGCTTCCGTCTTCCGTCCGTTCTATAATCCGTTCCATACTCGCTAATCACTAAACATTAATCACTAACCGCTAAACACTCATCACCGACAATGCCCCTTGCAAGGCCAATAACATGGCGATATATCGTATCAGTTTGCCCGCAAACATGGAAGAAGTGGTCAGCATGACGTTGCTGCGCATAAATCCCAATGCTATGGCAATGGCCTCTCCCACGAAAGGCAGGAAGGCGAAGAAAGCCATGAGAGCCCCTTTCCCTTGCAGAAAACGCTGCATCTTGTCAATCTTCTCCTTCTTTACTTTGAAATATTTCTCTATCCAGTCTGTTTTGCCGAGCCGACCCATGTAGTAGCAGGTCATGCCGCCGACCGTATTTCCCAATGTTGCGGCAAGGACGCAAACGGCGGGGTTCAGTCCTACCTTGACGAGCGCCAGCATCACCAGTTCGGAACTGAACGGAATGATACTCCCCGCCAGTAAGGCCGAGATAAAGAGTCCTGCATATCCCCAGTCAATCAGAAGTTGTATCAGTGTGTCTGCAAAAGCGTCCATAGATTGAATCCGAATAAAGTAAATAACCCGACAAGCATAATGATAAAGAACAGGTTGGAGCTCCGGCTGTTGGTCAATACGAATAAGTGTCCTATCAGAATGCTGGTGCCGATTAACAGCAGGGAGAACAGATGAGGATATAGAGCCGGTTGTAACCCTATATAGACGAAGATGCAGAAATTCAGGAATATCAGGAAATGCAGATAACTGCGCGTACGTATCTTATCCTCATAGCCGGCAATTAAGCAGTGGCTTGAACTTACTATATATAAAAGGAGTATATATCCGATTGTCGCCAATTCCCAAGGCCGGAAGCCGAATCGGATGGAGCGGAAATTCACCAGTTCCAGAAACGGCTGATAGAATAATTCCATGTGTCCGGACAGGTAGGTGTAGCTTAAGAGGAACCAATAAGGTACACTCCAACCGATGAGCGAAGCGAAAAAGCTTTTAGGGTGCAGGGACTGGAAGCTATACGCGCCTATCCAAAATACGGGTACGAAGAACATCAGTTGCGGGAAGAGCAGGCTTCCCATTCCCATGAATACGAATGCATGGAACAAATAGCTCGCGGGCTTGGCCTGCTGATAGCTTCTGAACAGGAAATACAGAGCTATGAGGAAAGTGACCGCCACCAAATCTCCTGCATATAATATATGCATGGCAGGGCAGACGGAAACCAGCAGGAAATAAATGGCTGTCTGTACGGACGCCCGCATACGGATGATGGCGAACGCGTTGTTCAGCCCGATAAGAAAATATCCTATGACGGAGTATAGGATAAAGCTGAAAAGGCGGGTGCCCCAGGTCGGGATACATGAATCACGGAATAGGTCCCACAGGGGATAATCGTCTTTTCGTATTTCCAAATCGGGTAATAGGATGGCGCTCAGTATCCAGCAGGTTACTGATATAAGGATGGCGGCGGGAAGCGTAAAGCGTCCCGCCGTAACCCGATTTTGGAATCTTTGGTTTCTCATTGACTGTTAAAGGTCGAATCCGATGTCGCGACGGAAGTATTTACCCTCGAAACTTAACGTTTCGGCTACTTTGTAACTCTTAGCCAAAGCCTCTTCTTTTGTTTCTCCATAGGAACAAACGGCTATCACGCGACCGCCGTTGGTGACGGTCTGGCCGTCCTTTACGGCGGTACCGGCATGGAACAGGATGCTGTCCGTAGCCTCGGCGAGGTTGAAGCCGGTAATGGGATATCCTTTTTTGTACGCTTCGGGATAACCGCCGCTGACCAGCATTACACAAGCTGCCGTACGCGGGTCGAGCTCCATTGTCTTGGTATCGAGGTTTGCCTTGTGTACGCCTTCAAACAGTTCCACGATATCGCTCTTAATGCGCAGCATGACGCTTTCCGTCTCTGGGTCTCCCATACGGACATTGTATTCTATCACCATGGGCTCGTTCTGCACATTGATAAGTCCCAGGAAGATGAAACCTTTGTACAGGATGCCTTCTTCGCGCAAGCCGTTGATGGTGGGCTCTATAATGCGTTCGCGCACTTTTGCCATAAATTCGTCGTTGGCGAAAGGAACGGGTGTCACGCTGCCCATACCGCCGGTATTCAGTCCTTTGTCGCCTTCTCCGATGCGTTTATAGTCTTTGGCCACAGGCAATACTTTATAATGCTCGCCGTCGCTCAGCACGAAAACCGAGCACTCTATTCCGCTAAGGAATTCCTCGATGACCACTGTCGCGCTGGCATCGCCGAACATACCGCCGAGCATCTCTTTCAGCTCTTTCCGGGCTTCTTCCAGTGTCGGGAGAATCAATACGCCTTTACCTGCGCACAGACCGTCGGCTTTCAATACGTAGGGGGCGGTGAGGGTTTCCAGAAAAGCAAGCCCTTCTTCCAGCGTTTCGGCTGTCACGCTTTTGTAGCGGGCGGTGGGAATGTTATGGCGCAGCATGAATTCTTTGGCGAATTCTTTGCTGCCTTCCAGCTGCGCGCCTTTTGCAGAAGGACCGATAATGGCGATGTGCCGGGTAGCAGCATCTTCTTTGAAACAATCGAAAATACCTTGCACCAGCGGATCTTCGGGACCCACTACAATCATGTCAATCTTATGCTCAAGGGCAAAAGCCTTGAGAGCGGGGAAATCAGTAGCTTTGATGTCTACATTCTCGCCCACTGCGCTTGTTCCCGCGTTGCCGGGAGCGATATACAGTTTTTCTATTTTGGGGCTTTGCGCAATCTTCCAAGCCAAAGCGTGTTCGCGGCCACCTGAGCCAAGCAATAATACTTTCATTTTATAGATACGTTTAATTGTTTACTGTTGAAAATGCGTCCGGTTTATAAATAATCCTCGAAATATCGGGTTATCTTCTCGTGCAGATGTACACGGTCACGTCCCAAGACGTTGTGCTTATGTCCGGGATAGATAAACAGATCGGGATAGGTGCGTGCATCCACACAGGCTTTCATGAAAGAAAGCGTATGTTGGGGTACGCATGTATCGTCGTGGTCATCGTGGATGATAAGCAGGTGTCCTTTCAGTTGCCCTGCGAGGTTCTTCAAATCGCATTGTTCATAACCTTCGGGGTTTGCCTGAGGGGTATCCATATAGCGTTCGCCATACATTATTTCATAGTACTTCCAGTCGATGACCGGTCCGCCGGCCACGCCGACTTTGAAAATTTCCGGATAACGGAGCATGAGGGCGGTAGTCATATGTCCGCCGAAGCTCCAGCCGTGCACGCCGATGCGGTTACCGTCCACATAAGGCAGGCTTTTCAGGTAGTCCACTCCTTTTACTTGGTCCTTGCCCTCTTCAACGCCTAAATGTCTGAAGGTGACGTTCTCGAATTCCAGTCCACGGTTGCTGCTGCCGCGGTTGTCGAGCGTGAACATGATATAACCTTTGTTGGCCATATAGATGTCCCAGCCGCGCGCGCCGTTCATCCAGCCGTTGGTAATCATCTGGGCATGGGGACCGCCATATACGTAGACGATTGCGGGATATTTCTTGTTCGGGTCGAAGTCGGCGGGCTTGACAAGGCGGTAATATAAGTCGGTCTTGCCGTCGGCCGCCTTTATCGTACCTGTTTCTATGGCAGGCATGGTGAAGCCTTCATAAGGATTCTTCGCGGTCAGCAGGGAGATGCCTTTCCTGTTTTGGGTGTTGACTATCTCTATCTGGCGGGGAGTATCCGGAGTGGAATACCGGTCGATGATATAATTGCCCGAAGCGGAAAGTATTCCGTTGTGTACCCCCTCGCTATTGTCCAATGGGGTACGTTTGTTCGTATTTACATTTACTTTATATAAATTACTCTGCAAGGGAGATAGCTCGGTGGAAGCGATGATGACCTCTTTCTTTTTGGCGTTGAACCCTAAAACGTCCTGCACCAGCCAGTCTCCTTTTGTCAGTTGCTTGATAAGCTTGCCGTCCGTATTGTAGAGATACAGATGGTTGTAGCCGTCTTTCTGGCTCTGGTAGATAAACTGGGTATGATCCCAGGGCAGGAACAGGATAGGTTGTTGAGGCTCTACATATTTGGAGTGCGTTTCCTCGATAAGGGTGGACATCAGCTCTCCGGTTTCGCTGTTGTATCGGCAAAGTTTTGCATGGTTCTGATCGCGGTTCAGCTCTATGAGATAAAGGCTCTTTCCGTCGGGCGCCCAGCTGATGTTGGTGAAATAACGGTTGGTAGGGTCACCGGTATTCAAATAAACGGTCTTTTGAGTGTCCGGATTATAGATGCCTACGGTAACCTGATGGCTGAGCATTCCTGCCATCGGGTAACGTATCTTGTCCACTAAAGCTATTCTGGGAGTAATATCCACCAGCGGATAGGGAGTTACCATGCTTTCGTTCATGCGGTAAAAGGCCAGCAGGTTTCCTTGGGGGCTCCAGAAAGTACCCTTGCCGATTCCGAATTCATTGCGGTGTACGCTTTGTCCGCACACAATTCCTTCGGGTTCTTTGGTGACGGCTTTGTTGTCCACAAAGAGATTATTCTTTACGGTATAAGCTATGTGCCCGCCTTCCGGGGTATAGTCAATGTTGGCGCCGTTTCTCTCTCCGGCCTGCGGCAGGCCTTTGACGAATTCATCTTTCTCAAAGTCATAAACGATGTATCTCGCAGGCAGCTTGATAAGCATATACGGCTTGTCCGGCCACGGGAACTCGGTATTGTAGAAATGCTGTACTTTGCTTCCCTTATGGCTGGGTGTGGCGGTTGTTTCCGTAGGAGTTATCAGTGAGCCGAGCACTTGATTTACCTTTTCCCGGGTCGTGAGCAATGTCTCCTTTCCGTTTTTGGGGTTGACGGCAAACAATGAATCGATGCCGGGCTTGATACATATATCACCCCACCACTGCAAACCCGGTAAATTTTCAGCGATACGATAGGTTGCGCCCCCGGGAAGAAGGTCTTCCAGGGTAGGCTTTTTCAAGTCTTGTGCCATAAGCTCCATTGATAATAAAGCGGGTGTTGTCAGTAGCAACACCATGATTGCTTTACCGATTCTCTTTATCATAGCTTCTTGTGTTAGCGGTATCAGTCGTTGTTATGTTCGTTGTCCCGTTTCCGAAACTCTCTCGGTTTACGATCTTTATTAAACTCTCGCTCTCTGTTGAATTCCCGCTTCGGTTTCCATTCGCCGTCTGCCGGTTTTCTGTATTCACGAGGCTTGAACTCCCGTTTGTCATCCGATTTGAAGTCTCTTCGCTCTCTCGGTTTAAATTCCCTCTTCTCTCCGGGCTTAAACTCTCTTCTCTCTCTCGATGCGTAAGGTCTGTACTCTTTATCGCCTTCTTCGCTTTCCTGCTTTTTGTACTCTTTGTATTTTCCGTCGAAGATTTCATATTTGCGGAACTCACATTCCAAAGCGCCGTTGAACAAAGGTATCTTGGCGGTAGGTTTCAATCCGATTTGATCGAAACACTCTTCACGGTAAGAAAGTATCCATGCGGTGTTTCCTGTAAAGGCATGTTTCAGCCGTTCGCCAATCATGGAGTATAGGCCTAAAAGGTCGTTCGTTGATATACGCTCCCCATACGGCGGGTTGGTAATGATAACCGCCTTTTCCTTAGGCTGTTCAAACTGTTGGAAAGGTTGCAGTTTCAGTGTCACGTCTTTGGACACGCCTGCCGCTTTTATGTTGTGGGTAGCGATTTCGTTGGCTTTCGGATTATTGTCGTATCCGTATATCTTGTGAGCGAATTCACGTTCCTGGCTGTCGTCATTATAAATCTTATCAAACAGTTCCTGGTCGAAATCAATCCACTTTTCGAAGGCAAATTCCTTACGGAATACGCCCGGTGCGATATTTCGGGCTATCAGGGCCGCTTCAATGGGTATCGTACCCGAACCGCACATGGGGTCTATCAGGTCGCATTCTCCACGCCAACCGCTCATTAATATCATGCCGGCCGCCAGAACTTCGTTCAACGGAGCTTCTACTGCCTCCTGGCGATAGCCGCGACGATGCAAAGACTCGCCGGATGAATCAAGAGAAAGGGTACACTTGGTTTCGGCAATGTGAATGTTCAGTAGTACGTCGGGCTTGTTGATGCGTACGGACGGGCGTTTGTTATAGGCATCCCGGAAATAGTCCGCAATGGCGTCTTTTACTTTATAGGAAACAAACTTTGAATGACGGAATTCCTCGCTGAACACAACTGCGTCCACTGCGAAAGTTTTGTCAACATCCAGATAGTCTTCCCAGTGGATTGCCTTGATCTGCTCGTACACCTCATCGGCATTTTTTGCTACAAACTGTTTGATAGGCTTCAGGATGCGGATGGCTGTTCGCAGGCAGAAGTTCGCCTTATACATCATTTCCTTATCTCCACAGAATGATACCATACGACGTCCTATCTGTATCTCGTTTGCTCCTAAAGAGGTCAATTCTTGTGCCAATGTTTCTTCCAGTCCCTGGAAAGTTTTGGCAATCATTTCAAATGATTGTTCGCTCATCTATTTATTTTCTATTTTACGATTTACTATTTACAACTTTCTTTTATGCTTTGCAGCCGTTCATTTCTTTGCTTTGGTTTGTACGATTCTTGCGCCTGCAGGTACATCCTCCGTTACCCAGATGTTACCGCCTACGGTAGCGTCTTTTCCGATGGTGATACGCCCCAAGATAGTGGCATTGGAATACACGATGACATTATCTTCCAATATGGGGTGGCGGGGAATGCCTTTGATGGGTTTGCCGTCTTCGTCCAGCGGGAAGCTTTTGGCTCCGAGGGTTACACCCTGATATAGTTTTACGTTATTGCCGATAATGCAGGTTTCACCGATTACCACACCTGTACCATGGTCTATCGTGAAATAACCGCCTATGGCGGCTCCCGGATGAATGTCGATGCCGGTTTCGCTATGTGCCATTTCGGTGATGATACGCGGAATGAGAGGCACGCCGAGTACCAACAACTCATGCGCTATGCGGTAGTTACTGATGGCGCGGATGGCGGGATAGCAACTGATAACCTCGCCGAACGAATGGGCGGCCGGGTCACCGTTGTAAGCGGCTTCGACGTCGGTTGCCAGTATGCGGCGTAATTCCGGTAAATGGCTGATAAATTTGGCGGCGATCGATGCAGCCTCTTCACGTTGAAGCTCGGTACAGCAGCTGCATTCATCATCACTGCCGAAACAAAGCCCTGCCAGTATTTGCTCTGTCAGCAGGTCGAACAGTCTTTCTACGTTGACTCCGATATGGTAAGTTACCGTACGGCTGTTGACCGTTGAATTTCCAAAATATCCGGGAAAGATAATAGCGCGCGCAAGTTCGATAATATCGCACAATGCCTTAGCTGAAGGCAATGGATTGCCGTCCGTGTGCTGGTGAAACAGTCCTTTGTAAGATTCGCTTTCCGATAGCTCATCGACTGCCTGTGTCAGGATGTGAGTAAAATTAAGTGGACTCATTATGATATCCTTTATTAATAAAGTGGCTACAAAGGTATAAAATACTCACCAATTTTCCTACATATCCCTCATTTATAGTATGGATTTACCACATTTATGGTATTTTGAATGAACGAACTTCACCGTATTTTTGTCTTATTAATAATTCACTGTAAGATATGAAAAAAATAGCGCAACGCCTTACCGACTTAGTAGGCAATACTCCTTTGTTGGAGTTGAACAATTATAGTAAAAATAAGGGCTTGAGGGCTCATGTGATAGTCAAACTGGAATACTTTAATCCTGCGGGAAGTGTCAAGGACCGCGTTGCACTGGCTATGATAGAGGATGCGGAAACGAAAGGACTGTTGAAACCCGGTGCGACGATTATCGAACCGACCAGCGGCAATACCGGGGTTGGACTTGCTTTTGTAGCGGCGGCCAAAGGTTATAAATTGGTTTTGACTATGCCGGACACCATGAGCATGGAACGCCGCAATTTACTGAAGGCTCTTGGCGCGGAACTTGTCTTGACGCCCGGTACCGATGGTATGAAGGGTGCTATAGCCCGTGCCGAAGAATTGCAAGCGAGTACTCCCGGTTCGTTGATTTTACAGCAGTTTGATAATCAAGCTAACCCGGCCGTTCATGAGCGCACTACCGGACAGGAAATATGGCAGGATACGGACGGAAAAGTCGATATATTCGTAGCCGGTGTTGGGACCGGTGGGACGGTGAGCGGTGTGGGTACGGCTTTGAAGAAGCATAACCCTAAAATACAAGTGGTAGCCGTAGAGCCGGAGGATTCTCCGGTATTGTCAGGCGGAAAACCGGGTTCACATAAAATTCAAGGTATCGGTGCAGGCTTTATCCCCAAAAACTATAATAGTGCGGTAGTAGACGGAATTCTACAGGTATCCAATGATGACGCTATCCGTACCGGGCGGGAACTGGCGAAATACGAAGGCTTGTTGGTCGGGATTTCTTCGGGAGCCGCTGTCAGCGCCGCAACTCAGTTGGCGCAGTTGCCGGAGAACGAGGGTAAAAACATTGTGGTATTACTGCCTGATACGGGAGAACGCTATTTGTCGACGTTGCTTTATGCTTTTGAGGAATATCCTTTATGATTTAATATAAAAGCCTGATTGTCAAATTGATTCTCAGGCTTTTTATAATTGTTTTTTTATGTCTAGAGGACAATTTGTTGTGTCTTAGCAAAATTTAGTACTCCTGTAAGGTGCTGACTCATAATATTACTAGCTGCTTCTGCATTGTTATTTTTAATATATTCGAAAAGGAGGCGATGCTCACTTATTGGGATCTCAAAATTTGTCTTACAAACATTAAATTTAGCATAATTCACCATGATATCAGGTGTAATTGTCATCATCATAGATTTTAATACTGTATTTTTAGAGCCTTCAGCAATAGTACGGTGAAAGTATAAATCTTCTTCTAATGCAGAACCGCATTCTTTTATTTTTTTATTATAGTTGTTCATTGCGCTTTCTATCATTTTCAGATCTTCTTCTGTACGACGAATTGCGCAAAGTTTTGCAGCATTAATTTCAATAATAGAACGTGCTTCTACTAAAGAGTGGAAGTCGCAATTGTCCATTTTTAAAATGTCACTGATTAAGCTATTTAAAGCAGTAGACTCAATGGCCGAGATTACCGAGCCACTTTGTGGCATTGTTTTAATGATATTATAAAACTCCAGTTTTTTAAATGCTTCCCTTACCTGAGAACGTGCAACTTGGAACTTTTCAGCTAATTTACGCTCTGCCGGAAGTTTGTCCCCAGGTTGTAAATCTCCAGAGTCAAGTAAAGAGCGAATTTGTCTGATGATATCATCAGTTGCATTTTCGCCAGCAGGTTCTAAAAGCTTCAATATATCAGTCATATGTTAATTTATTAAATATTTGCAAAGATACAAATTAATTCAAAATACTTCTTTTATAAATTCAACAAAATGTTAGAAAATATATTCGGTTTAGATTGGAGATAGGCTAGGTGTTTTAGTATTCTTTTTTTAGCTTATATTTGGTTTTCCAATTCTGAAAACTTATTTTTGTATAAAAGTATATTAAGTTGTCATAGTAAAACATGTTTTAGTGATATATATGAAAACGATTCTTGTGACTCATCAACTTCCTAAAGTGGCTTTTGAAACAATTGTAAATGATTATAAAATTATTATGCCTGATAAAGGCTTGATTAGTAGCTGTATGCTTGATAGATGGATTGGGCGTTGTGATGCTTTGCTTCCTACTTATGCATTTAAGGTAACTAAAGAAATTATAGATCGTGCTACTAACTTGGAGATTATTGCAAACTTTGGAGCAGGTTATGATAATATAGATGTTAATTATGCTATTACAAAAGGAATTTTGGTAACCAATTCTCCGAAACCGGTTATTGAACCAACGGCCGAGCTGGCTTTTTCCTTGTTATTGAATGTGGCTAGAAGAGTTTCTGAATGTGATAGGAAATTACGTTCATCAAGAGGAATAGAAATTGATGTGATGGAAAATCTTGGAATCAGTTTATATGGAAAGACTTTAGGGATAGTTGGTATGGGAGCGATAGGGCAAGCTTTGGCAAGAAGAGCTTCTGCTTGTGGTATGAGAATTATATATTATAATAGAAAAAGATTATCTCAAGAAATTGAAAATGTGTATGAGGCTGATTGGGTCAGTTTGAATGAATTGTTAGCTACATCTGATTTTATATCATTACACGCCCCAGCGACTTCAGAAACCTATCACATGATTGATATACAACAGTTTAATCTAATGAAACCTTCTGTGGTATTGATAAACACAGCTAGGGGAAATCTGATTAATGAAAGAGTATTGATACATTTTCTTCAAGAAAAAAGAATATTTGGTGCGGGGTTGGATGTATTTGAAAGTGAGCCTGAAATACCTTCGGAATTATTACAGCTTGATAATGTGCTATTATCACCTCATAATGGCACAGGGACTATTGATACACGTGTAGAAAGCACTCGTTATGCCCTTCAGAATATTATAAATTACTTTGAAGGAAAAACTCTCCTCTCGCCTGTTACAAAATAGATATTTTATATTAAAATGGCAGAAGCCAATATTGGGCTCCTGCCATCTTTATATATTATTTATTTTGAATTGTTTTATGAGAAGAAACTACCACCATTAATATCTATGTTTGCACCAGTAATATAAGAGGAATCCTCGGATGAAAGGTAGATTACTAGATCTGCCACTTCTTTTGCTTCACCTTCACGACGGAGGGCATATGTGGCTTTCAGTCGTTCTCTGTTTTCTGGTGTATTGAAGCGATCGTGGAATGATGTAGCTATTGTGCCGGGAGCTAATGCGTTGACACGTATTCCTTTGGGACCAAGCTCCTTGGCCATAGCACGTGTGTAAGTCATAACAGCACCTTTGGCAGTTGCATACATAGATGCTCCAGGACCGCCACCATCACGGGCTGCAAGAGACGAAAAATTGACAATGGTAGATCCGGCACTCATGTACGGTACAGCTTCGCGGGTGCATAGAAATACGCTACGCATATTTACATCCATTAAAAAGTCATACCAAGTTTCGTCTTGTTCTGTTACTAATTTGCGACCGACAATTCCACCAACAACATTAACTAATGCATCAATGTGATTTCCAAATGCTTCAATAGCTTTGTCAAATAGATTTTTGACATCAGTTGCTTTTGTCATATCACCTTGTACAATAATTCCTTCAGATCCTGCAGCCTGAATCAATTTTAAAGTTTCTGCTGCATCTTCCGGGTTGTCGAAATAGTTTACAACTACTTTAGCTCCTTCTTGAGCGAATTTGATTGAGATTGCACGTCCCAAATCACGTGCTCCACCTGTTACGATGGCTACTTTACCTTGTAATTTCATATTATTTTTTAGTTTAATGAATATGTGTAACTTTATTTTATTTGTTCTATTTTACCGACAGTCAAAAATATGGATAATAATGATAATGGAACTAATGCTGCAAGTAGTGAGAATAATAATAGCCAGTTTGTGATGTATTGGGCAAATAATATTGCTAGAATAGTTCCTAATACGGCTGATGCACCACCTAGACCTGCTAATGAGCCAACGGATTTTCCGGAGTGTAGGTCGCTGGGTATTGTTTGAATATTCGTCATGACAAATTGAAAACCTCCCAAGACGAAAGCCATAAAGATAACTGCCATAATAGAAGTTGTAGAATAAACGGCTGCAATTATAGAAGGGATGATAATAAATCCACCCAATAACATGGCAGCTTTACGTGAATAATCAACACTTTTTCCTTTTCGGATTAAAAAGCCTGACATCCATCCACCGGCAATACTACCAACCATTGCGCCTACATAAGGAACCCATGCGGAGAATGCTACTTCCTTAATATTAAGTTTGAAGACATCTGCTAGATAGAGTGGTAGATAAGTGACAAACATCCACCAAATGGGATCAAGAAAAAAACGTCCTAAAATAACAGACCAGTTTTTTTTGTTTGATAATAATTCTCTCCAGCCTTTGCCTTTGTCATTGGTAATCTTGATTTCCGGTTGTCCAGTTAATATGTATTCTTTTTCTTTATCAGTAATCCATGGGTGTTCTTTAGGTCCTTTTTTGTTGATGATAATCCATGGGATTAGCCATAATAAACCGAAACCACCGACAACTACAAATGTAAGCTTCCATCCAAGTGTAATATACAGCATGAGTATAATGATGGGTGCAAAAATAGAACCCAACGAAGCTGCTGCACCAAATAAACCTTGTGCTAATGCACGTTCCTTCTGTGGAAACCATTCAGCGTTACTTTTAGTGGTTCCTGGCCATGGACCGGCTTCCCCCAATCCCAGCATCATACGAAATGTTGTTAATGAAAGGATGCCTCGTGATAGTGATGTCATGGCATCTGCGGCTCCCCATAATAATACAGAAACGAAGAATCCTTTTCTTGTACCAATTTTGTCATACATTTTTCCAGATACTAACTGGCTTATACCATAAGCTATCATAAAAAATATGGTAATCGTTCCTAGTATATCTTTAGCTTGCTTGGCAGCTTCTTCAGTAGACAAATCAGTACTGATTAGTCCTAAATCATAGGCAATCCCCTCTTTGTTTATTACCATTGTTTGGCCATTTTTCTCCTTTAGTGAGATTCTACTTGCTTCAACTTGAATCTCATGGCCTTGACCGTTGGTTAAAAGATAGGTTTGCTCATTTATCTGAGT
This sequence comes from Bacteroides sp. 44_46, assembly GCF_001915465.1. Taxonomy (NCBI): domain Bacteria; kingdom Pseudomonadati; phylum Bacteroidota; class Bacteroidia; order Bacteroidales; family Bacteroidaceae; genus Bacteroides; species Bacteroides sp. 44_46. The sequence goes on from NZ_MNQO01000018.1 coordinate 208,609, forward strand.
GGCTTGGTTCACTCTAAGACTAGGATTAAAAGAGTCCGTTAGAGTGTATTCAATATTGGCTACCCACATATAATTTAGAGTACCTCTATCCAAATAGTTTATGATGGTAATGAGCATGATTAGCCCAATAATCCACCATCTTACACCTTTGATTTTCATGATAGTTATTCGTTTATAAAATCTTCACGCATTGGGCTAAAGGTATCAATTAAAATACCAGCTTCGAGACAGGTACAACCATGTAAGACATCCGGTTCCATATAGATTCCATCTCCGGCTTTTACTATTTTCTTCTCTCCGTTTACATGAAATTCGAACACTCCACTAACAACATAGGTGGATTGGGAATGAAAATGCTCATGGGCGTTTCCAATAGCCCCTTTCTGAAATTTCACTTTTACTAGCATGAGTTGTCCGTCATATCCGAGTATTTGCCTTTGAATACCTTCACCAACTTGTTCCCAACTTATTTCATTTTCTAATAGGAAAACTTTACTACATGTTTTCATAATGTTGTTTTTTTAATAGTTATTATTTACGTTATTTTATTTCGCAGACTCCTTGCCAGCTATAATCTCTTATTTTATGTACAGAATGTGGATTATTATCTGTATTCGCAAAACAGATAGTTATGGTCTGTTTGTTTTTAGTTGTAACTTTGAGGATAGTATATTCCTCTGTGTCCATTATAATTTGGATGTTTTGTACGTTTGTGTAAGGAGCTAATGTATATTCCAGACGTGGGTTGTATTCTCCGTGTGCTTCTATGAGAGATACGAATGTATGATTATCACTCTCTTTCTGGCGAAACATTAAGCAAGGATCGTTTCTCAAATTGAAGTTAGGGTCGTTACCACCAATTCTGGTTAGAAATATCTCTGTATTTTCATCGGTTACAGCGGTTAATGTATAGAATCTATTATCGTTTAACCAAGTGGTAGAAGTTGTCTCTTGCCTGGGGTTTCCTTGTGCTTCTATCCATAAATGTTGGTATCCGTTTTTGCTGCCTAACAAAGTGCGAGTTGTATCGAATGCGTTGTATTTATAATCAGTATTAATGAGATGCCCTTTATAATAATAAGGCAAATCGTATTGATGTTTTTTTTGTGAAATTATTTTGAATATATCAATAATGAGAGGATGTTCAAAAGCAGGATGGGAGATTAGCAGTAGATTTCGCTGCATAGTTACTCCGGGAACAGCGTGTTTGTCTTTTGCACTGATCATTTTTACCTGTTCGCCATTGATGAAAGCATAGAATGTGGGAGAGTATTTTGATGCTTCGTCCAATTTACCATTGAAGTGGCTGGTTTCGTCGACTATTAGGGTGTTATGCCCTATTGTTTGCTTACTAAAGCTATTATTTTCAGGTAAATAATGGCCGCCATTTTTAGGCTCTATATTTAAAAAACGTGCAGCCCCGTAGTCTTGTATTATTTCTTTATTATTGTCGTAATAGGTAAATGATAACCTATCAAAGTGTCCATGTCCCATACCCTGTGATGTGTATTTTAGAGCTACACAGCTTTCATTATTTTTATTTGGGCAGCGTAGAATTCCAATGCCACCCTCGTCGCCTTTGGCTCCATCGCTTATGACCATTGTTTGATGTATAAAAGGTTGTGCAAGTTCTATGTCAGTAGCAACTTTATATCCAGCTTCATTTAGGATAACAGTATTTTGTTCTTTTGCTATAGATAATAGTTGTTTGTTGCCTGTTCTATTATAGGCGATATCAATACCCCAAACTAACTCTGTACTGTGCCAGGTCTTGTCTAAAGCGTCATTGAAATGAAAGAATTGGCCGTTGTTTTCAGACATTTGTAATAGAGTAGTGACGGCTTTTAATATTACTCCATTTTTATATTCAAATATTTTTCTTTCAGGCTCATTGTTCTCAATAGCTTGAGCAAACATAATGAATGGCTGTAATGAATATCTCTGATAATAAGGCCCTTCCTCGAAATATCCGTCGGGTGAAAAAAGTTGATCTATTTGCCTAATAAAACCACTTTTTCCGCTTTTATCTAGTCCATATAATGCTTTCTCAAGCATATCTTTATCTCCCATAACATAGGAAATCATCCCCACTCCTGTTACTGCCCAGGTAGCGTGGTTATGAATTTTTTCGAATGTGGATTTATTGTGTATAGCGATAAACTCAACCATTGGCTTAAATAAATTATTTTCAATAAACTCTCTTTCTTTGGGATTTAAGTAATTATATATACAATCATAGGCTTGAGATGTGTATACTAACCAAACACATTCATTTAACCCTTGCCAAAAGAGCTTTCCTCTATAATTAGATTTTTGAATTGGATGTAAGGGTAGATTAGGATACATTTCAGCATATTGTATAAGCATTTCTTTTACATATTCCGCATATTCTTTTTTTTCAGTTAATTGGAAAAGTACACCTGCATTATACATGTTATTATAGTTACGTTTGTGTTGTTCGTGTGTATAGCCACCACCTGCGTCTTTAGGAAGTGGAACTTCTATCGGTTGTTTTAAGATAGGATCTATTTGATTTTTTATTTGAATTAATGTCGTATTGAATAGCATAGCCGGCTTGTTTTGAGCTTTTATTTTTTCAATTCCTTTTTGAGTAAGCAATAAGCAGGGATGCTTTGGTAACTTGGCCTGGATTGTAAATGCCAGAAACAAGAAAATAGTTATTAGAATACTTTTTGTTTTCATGAGTATTTCTTTGTTTTAAATTGGTTTTCCAAAAGTAGTGGTTAATTTTGTTTTGAGCAAATAAAATACTTGATATTTTTTATGTTTTTTATCATAGGCTTACCTGATATTTTTTGTACTCACTTTTTATGGTTGTTTCTTTCCTTCTTTTGCTTTCTTTAATTAAATATTAATTACGTTGATTATTAGTGTATTATATTGTTTTGTGTTTAATAATATAATAATGTACACGTACCACTTTATATGTATATCGTTATTTATAGAGCTCTTATGTGATAATATAATTTATTTTATATTTTTCTTCTTTTTACTTTGATATTATTAAAAATACTATTATTTTTGGCAAACCAATATGTGAAATGTCTATTGTTTTGTTGGATTGAGTGCATTCGTAAGATGATCGACTTTTCTGTAGCGAATGGCTATGGAAGATGGTAAAACTACTGTTAGAATTATTATCTTATTGCGATATATATTTATTGTTAATCATTAATTTTATAGTTTTATGAAGAACAGACAATTATTTCAAACTGCTTCTCGGCGAACTTTTTTGTTAATCATGTTTTGCTGGATGCAACTGTATGGTATGGCGATTTTTGCCCAAACGAAAATTGTGACAGGCCAAGTTATAGATGTGACAAATTCGCCTTTGCCAGGTGTGAATATTCTTGTAAAGGGGACTACTATTGGATGTATTACTGATATTGATGGAAATTATTCAATTAGTGTACCAGATTTAGCGACAGACATTCTTGTATTTTCATATATCGGGTTTACTCAGAAAGAAGTAGCTTGCAAAGGACAGCCAAAAATAAATGTAACTTTGACTGAGGATCAACAACAGCTAGATGAAGTCGTGGTGGTTGGTTATGGTGTTCAGAAGAAATCTCATTTAACAGGTTCTATTTCAAAAATTAAAAATGAAAATCTGGGGCAATTACCCGTTTCTCGTGCAGACCAAGCGTTAGTTGGTAAATTGGCGGGTGTGCAAATTCAAAATATTTCAGCGCAATCGGGGGCTAGTCCTAAAATTCAGATACGTGGTATTGGATCTATCTCTGCAGATACGAATCCTCTGATCGTAGTAGATGGTTATCCTATCCCAGGAGATTTGTCAGATGTTGATATGAATGATGTAGAATCTATTGAGGTATTGAAAGATGCTGCATCAGCTGCTATTTATGGTTCAAGAGGTGCAAATGGTATTATTATTGTGACTACACGTAGTGGTAGCTCTGAAGGCTCTAAACCTACTATTCGCATAAATAGTTATGGTGGTGTTAAAGAGCGACTGTTGAAAGGAATACAACGTACACGTCCTGAAGACTGGAAGATAAAAGCAGAACAAATATATGCAGAAATGGGTAGACCGATCAGTGGAGCTCATGCGTCTATGGTAGATGATATGAAAAAAGTTTATGTTGCTTCTGATGTTTTGGGAACTCAAACTGACTGGGTAGAAGAAACAATAAAACTGGGATATATACAGAACCATCAGATTAGTGTTTCTGGCGGTTCAAAAAATGTGAACTACTACGCATCTGGTTCTTTTTTGGATGAGAAAGGAATTGTTATAACAGATCGTTATAAAAAGTTTAATTTAAATGCTAAGGTTGATGCTAAGATTAATGATAAATTAGAATTCGGCGTCAATGTGAATGCAGTTGTTGATTCCCAACGCGCTTATCGTTCAGGATCTCAATCAAATATTAATCAGGTATTTAGAGATGCTATGTACATCCCAGTAAGGCATACTGCTGAGACAATTGAATGGGCTCGTTTGTCTGATCCTACATTAAATATAGGTGACTATGCTCATGAATATCATTTTTCGAAAGTCCCTTATAATGGAGAATATATTAGTGTAAAAAATGCTGGTGGTAATAATGGTATTTCTACTACTTTAGAGCGTAATGATAGAACTGGTTATATTAAAGCCTTAGGAAATATCTACTTACAGTATCAACCTGTTAAAGGTTTGATTTTAAAAAGTTCTTTTGGTGGATATGCTTCTATGATGGACTATAAATTTTATCAGAGTAGTTTAGCTCATAATAATGGTAAAACGAGCGGACAATATAAAACTGCAAAAGTAATAGATTGGTTGAATGAAAATATTGCGACCTATACTCCTAATTTAGGAGAAAATCATTCTTTAAGTATATTGGCTGGTTATACAGTTCAAAAGACTACAGGCTATAATAGCAATATGACAGCTTCAGACTTTCCGACTGATAATATTCAAACCTTGAATGCTGGTATCATTAACTCGGGTAATACTACTGAGTATGAGGAACTGTTATTATCGGCACTAGGACGTGTCACATATTCTTATAAAGGTAAATACCTTGCTTCTGTAAGTTCACGTTGGGATGGAAGTTCTCGTTTCGGTATTAATAATAAATGGGGGTATTTCCCTTCAGTATCTTTAGGTTGGCGTATTTCTGAGGAATCATTCTTTACTCCGGTTAAGAAGATAATTGATGAATTAAAGATTAGAGCAAGTTTTGGTGCCAGTGGTAATAAAAATATTGGTAATTACCAAGCATTTGGTCTTCTTTCACAGTCCAATGCTGTAATCAATAATAAAGTAACTCCTGGATATACACAAATTTCCAGTGAAAATAAAGACTTGGGTTGGGAGAGAACTTATCAGTATAATGGTGGTTTTGATTTGGGTATGTTTAATAATCGTTTGAGAATTAATCTTGATGCTTACTATACGATAACGGATAAACTACTTTTGGAAAGAGAGATCTCTAGTATGACGGGACAAACAAACCAGTTGGTTAATATGGGTAAAATGAGTAATACCGGTTATGAAATTGAAATTACAACCCAGAATATTCAAACAAAGGATTTCTCTTGGTCTACAAGTTTAAATATTGCACAGAACTTTAATAAGGTTTTAAACTTAGGTGGTGTAGATAAGATTATAAGCAGTCCTAAAGGAGAAGAAAAACGTCCTACATATTTTGTAACTGAGGTCGGTAAACCTTTAGTTCAATTCTATGGCTTTGTTGTTGAAAAAGAGATTCCTAACGAAGGGCTTATCAGTCCTGTATGGCCGGTTGATGTGAAACCAGAATTGGTACATGTTAAAGACTTGGACGGCAATGGAAAAATAGACGATGATGATATGGTAGCACAGGGCTCTCCATATCCGAAAGTAACTTGGGGTATGACTAATGATTTAAAATGGAAAGATTTCGATTTAAATGTAGTGGTTCAAGGGTCACATGGTAATAAAGTATTTAATATTGATGAGCATTATGCTCAGAGTCAATGGAATGGGAAATTGTTGCCAGAGTACCAGAATTCCTATAATAATATCAAACATAAAGCTTCAGCCTGCTGGTTTGTAGAGGATGCTTCTTTTATTGCAATACGCAGTATCAATTTAGGATATACATTGCCTAAAAATATTATGAAGAACTGTTCATTACGTGTTTATGCGTCTATTTATAATCCATGCTATTTCTTGTTGGGTGATTATAAAGGGTATAATCCTGAAGGTATTAAGAGCTTTGATACTCCATTGATTGATGGTTATCAGAGTGGTGCAATGCCGTTGGCTCGTACTTATACGCTTGGCTTTAATTTTCAATTTTAATTACTAATGTTGACTGATATGAAAAAAATGAAATATATAATAGGTTTGGGTTTAAGCTTATTTTTGGCTTCCTGTACGGATGCATTGGATTTACAACCTAAATCAGATTTGACACAAACAAACTTCTTTAATAAGACAAGTGATGTTGAATTGGCTTTGGTTGGTTGTTATGACGGTCTCCAACAAATGTCTTTGAATCATGATTATGTATTGATGGAAATGCGTTCAGATCTTTCTTCTTCTTATTTGGCAGAAGGTGAGTTTGGATATATTGACACTTTTGTGAAAGATATTGTTGAGAGTGGTGATGTATATAATTATTGGAAAGCCTGTTTCAATGCTCTTTCCCGTACAAACTTAGTAATAGATAATTTGGGTATAGTAAATGATGAGGTGACTCGCAACCGAATAGAAGGTGAAGCACGCTTTATACGTGCATTAGTTTACTTTAATATGGTTCGTTTATGGGGGGATTTACCTATTATTACTCGTACGATAGATGCCAATGAAACAGATATGTTTCGCCGGAAGCCTCTTTCTGAGGTTTATTCTACTGTCATTATTCCCGATTTAGAGTTTGCTATAAATAATTTGCCTGACATGACTAAGGGCAAAGCAAATGCTATGGCAGCTAAAGCGTTGCTTGCTAAAGTATATCTTACTTTAGGTCGTCATTCCGATGCAAAGACTTTGCTTGCTACTTTGATTAATATGTCAGATCCTAGCAAGAGTACTGTTTCAGGAGTAGGATTAGCTTCAGACTATAGCTCTATATTCTCAGAAAGCACTAAATGGAATAGTGAGATATTATTTGCTGTTCAATTTAATTCTACTTCGGGTGAAGGACAAACATTTAGTTATGATTTTTCTGTATTTGGTGGTAATTCAGGTTTAAATACACCTACTACTCCATTCGCTGAGGAATGTGAAAGTGATGTTGTACGTAGCCAGACCAATTTAATGGAAGAAGATAAGGCGGGTATTTGGATTGTGTGTGGTAAATACTTGAAAAGGGGAACTAAGCCTTCACAAAAGGATAATGCTGCCGATGCTCCTATTTTACGTTATGCTGATGTACTTTTAATGTATGTTGAAGCGGTATTAGGTGCTCCCTCTGAACCTTATGCGAATGATATAACTAATGATGTGAATGCTTTAGCCGTTTATAATGCAGTGAGGGCACGTGCAGGGTATCTTCCCGTAACTTCGGTTTCTAGAAATGAATTACTTCAGGAACGTAAATTTGAGTTTGCGTTCGAAAACCAACGTTGGTTTGATTTACAGCGTGTAGTTGGAGTATCTGAAACGATTCGAATTATGGAAGCACACGGACAGGACTCTAGACTTTTACCAAAGCAGAAATTTACTAAGGTAGAAAGATTTCAAATGCTTTATCCTATTCCGGGACGTGAAATTCGTTTGTTAGGAAAAGAAATTTTATCTCAGAACGAGGGTTATAACTGATAAAAATGATGAAAAGAGGTTGTATATTTGTATGTTTGCAAATTTGTATCTGTTGGGGGCTCCTTTGGGGAGCCTCCACGGGTAATAATTTCCAGTTGTCTTTAGCTGAAGTTTTTGGTGAAGGAATGGTATTGCAGCAAGAAGATATAAATAATATTTGGGGAATAGGACGTCCTTTTGCTATAGTACAGGTCGAATTTCAAGATCAAAAAGTAAAGACAGAAGTTAAGCCTGACGGGCGCTGGATGTTGTCTTTGAAGAATCTGGCTGCTGGGGGGCCATATCGGTTAAAAGTAACTTCAGAAAATGAATCTGTTCTACTGTCTGAAGTGTATGTTGGAGAAGTGTGGTTAGCAACAGGACAATCAAATATGGAGCGTAAGCTGTTTATGAGTGAAAATGGAGAAGCTGTTGTTCGTTCAGCTAATAATCAGAATATTCATTTTCTAATAGTACCTCAAGTATATTATAAAGGGCATAATGTTAATAAAGAAATGAAATGGCAGACCGCAACAGCGCCACAAGTTGCGAATATGTCTGCCATCGGTTATTATTTTGCTTGTAAGCTTCAGAAAGAATTAAATGTTCCTATTGGTATCATTTGTTGTTATCGTGGTGGAACGCCTGCTGAAGCTTGGGTGAAAGAAGAGACGCTGGAAAGAGATGATAAATTACGTCCTATTTTGGATAATTATCGTAAAGTTGCTATTATGGATGATACCTTATATGAGAAAAAAATGGAGGAGTATAAGGTACTTTATAGGGTTTATAATGACTCAGTGACTATGGGATATAAAAACGTTGTTCGTCCTTTCGAACCAGTGGGCCCTAAACATCATAAACGCCCTTGTGGATTGTATCATACTATGTTGCAGCGTATTATTCCTTATACGGCTAAAGGTGTAATTTGGTATCAAGGCGAGGGTAATGCAGAGCGGGCGGAGCAGTATAGAGTACTTTTTCCAGCATTAATTAGACAATGGCGTACTGATTTTCATCAACCTGATTTACCATTTTATTTTGTTCAGTTGTCGAATTTTGATCATCCTTTTTGGCAAGATCGTCCAAATTGGGCTGAGTTACGTGATGCCCAGCTATTTACATGGAAAACAGTAAAGAATACTGCTATGGTAGTCAGTATTGATAAAGGGGAGAAAAACGATGTACACCCTATTTATAAGAAACCTATTGGTGAACGTTTAGCATCCTGTGCTTTGCATTTGCAATATGATAAAAAAGTACCATATTCAGGCCCGGTATATAAATCAATGCAAATAAAAGACAATAAAGCAGAAATTAGTTTTGATTTTGTTTATTCTGGTTTGACTGCTTTGGGCGGGGAATTGAAAGGTTTTTCTATTTGTGGGGCGGATTATAATTTTGTATCGGCAAGAGCGGAAATTAGGGATGGAAAAGTATTTGTCTGGTCTGATGTTGTAGAGCGTCCTATTGCGGTACGTTATGGTTGGTCTAATTGGACGGAAGCTAATCTTTTTAATAAAGAGGGTTTCCCAGCAACTCCTTTCCGTACAGATAATTTCTCATTAATGACAGAGGGTATTTATTATCCGATGAAAATTCGTTAACTAGTGAAACTTTAATATATAGCTTGTGATGCTTAAATCATTTATTAAACTTTGTTGGATTTTTCCTTTGTTGGCCGCATGTTCGCAAGGAAATCGGACTATTGACTTAAATTCTCTTCAAAGTACTTTGGAGAAAGCTGGTCCAGGTGATACGATTTATATTAAATCAGGTACATATACAAATATCCAGTTACAACTTGAGGGGTATGGTAAGGTAGAAGAGCCGATTGTTGTTATGGCTCAACAACCAGGCAGTGTTTTTATAGAAGGTGTATCTAATCTTCGTTTATGTGGAGAATACGTTGAAATAAACGGATTGCATTTTCGTAATGGTTACACTCCTAAAGGAGCTGTGATTGAGTTTCGTAATGGTGAAAAAGTTGCTAACAACTGCCGTATAACAGATTGTGTCATTGATTACTTCAATCCGATAGATCGTGGGGTATCTGGAAGCTGGATTCTTCTTTACGGACGAAATAACCGACTGGACCATAATTCTATTTTGGGTAAGCTTTATGCAGGAGTAACTTTGGCTGTTATTTTAAATGGTGAGGGAGACCGTAATAATAATCATAGAATTGATCATAATTATTTCGGTGAACGTCCGATATTGGGCTCAAATGGGGGCGAAACGATTCGTGTGGGAACCTCACATCATGCATTTTTTTCTTCGAATACTGTGATAGAAGACAATATGTTTCACCATTGTAATGGAGAAGTTGAAGTTGTTTCTATCAAATCAAGTGATAACATTATTCGTAATAATGTATTTTTAGAATGTCGTGGTATTTTGGCTTTACGTCATGGTAACCGTAATTTAGTTGAAGGAAATGCATTTATAGGAAATGGATTACCTTGTACAGGCGGAGTACGTATAGTCAATGAAGGGCATACTATTAAGGGAAATTTGTTCTATGGGCTGAAAGGTGATCGTTTTTTTGCGGCTCTTGGGTTGATGAATGCGGTTCCTAATTCTTTACCTAACCGTTATCATCATGTAAAGGATGTAACGTTAGAAGATAACCGCTTTATTAATTGTGATAATATCTTATTTTGTGTAGGAAAAGATAATGAACGTACATTACCACCCTCAAATATCTCTTTTATTCGTAATCAGTTCATTAGTAAGTCGGATAAAGCGCTTTATCAGTCTTTTGATGATATTTCTGGTTTTACTTTTATTGATAATGTGGTGAATTATCCCTATACCGTAACACAAAGAGGGTTTCAGAATAATACGACTTTATCAGATAGTATTGATTTAAAGCCATATATGGAGAAAAAAAACGGTGCAAGTTGGTATACTCTTTCTGAAAATCATGAATTGGTGCTTACCGGTAATGAAATCAGTGTGAAGGCAGGACAAAATACACTATTAGAGGCTTTGAATCAAGCACAGTCCGGTGATATTTTGAATCTCTCGGAAGAGGGTGTCTATTGGCTGGATAATACTTTGTTGATAGATAAATATATTCGTATTCAAGCAGATTCCCATTTATCTAAACGCCCCGTTTTATGCTTTAATGGTATGTCTGGTAAAGCATTTGTGACCATTGTCAATGGTGGAAACTTGGAAATACAAGGTCTTGCTTTCAATGGTGAAGGTGAGGCGGGGAAAGCTTTGTCCGAAGGTGGTATAACCGTGAAATCAGGTACTATTACTCCTTATTTACTTACTGTTGATAATTGCGAATTCTATAATTTCAATGAATCTGGCTTGGCGGCCATCCGTGGTGAAAAATCTACTTTCTCACCAATGGTGATTATCCGGAATTCTTTTTTTCATGACATGTCAGGGGAAGCAATTAATTTTGCTGGAGAGAAGGATGATAAAGGTAAGTACAATGTAGAAGAGTTACATGTTGATAATTGTATATTTTATCGGTTATTAGGTAGTGCTTTGAATATTTATCGAGGTGGAAATGATGAAAGCACCAGTGGACCATTGTTGACAGTTGACCATTGTACAATTGAAAATGTGGACAATAAAGAGCAAGGTTCTGCTATGCGTTTGATAGGAGTACAAAGTGCTACTGTGACTAATTGTTCTTTTGCCAACAGTGGAAAGGGAGGAGCCAGTATTCGTTTCAATGAGATGAGTTGGGATAAATTGTCAGTGTCTTATATTAATCTGTATAATTCCGGACGTATTGCTTCTTTCTGGGGTAAATTGGGGAGTAAGAATATTACAAACTATAGACCTGAATATGTAGATGCGAATACTGGTAATTTTTATCAGATTTCAACATCACCATTATCCAATAAAGCTTCTGACAAGAAAGATTTAGGAATCACACAATGATGTTAATTAGGTTTATTAGTTAGGTTAGGAGCGTGCGGGAAAGCACGCTCTTTCTCGTTATTTCACTTCACTCGGCCTCAGCCCGAACGATTTGCAACTTATTTCATCCACCTTCACTTCCCATATTTTCACATTGCGTACAGCCGGTTCGGCATAATTGCACGCATTGTCTGTATATTGTTTCATGAGCACATCGAGTATCCGGCGTTTCTCATCCATATCTTCTATGAAGCGTACTTTGCCTTTGCAGATAACGCTGCGGGATTTCATGCTGTAACTGCAAGCTATCTGTTTGTGCATATACACCAGCTCGTGCCCTTCACAAAAGTTAATGCAGACCTGCGGATGCCGTACCACCATTTCTATTTTACTTCCTTCGGGCCCCGAGTGCAGGTAGACGGTATCATTTTCCCAGGCAAAGTTCATGGGCACTACATACGGATTACCTTCTCCGTCGGTAATCCCGACCGTACAATAAGGGCATTTACGGATAATATCTTCTATTTGCGCGCGATCTGTAATAGTAATTGTCTTCATGTATGTGTATGTAAGCTTTTATAATAATCCTGTTTTATTCAATCAGGGCAAAGTCCAGTTGCTTTTTCTCGAGGTTGGCGCGTGCCACCTTGATGGTGATAGCGTCACCGAGGCTGTACGTGCGTTTCTTCCGTCGTCCGCGCAGGCAATAGTTCTTTTCATCGAATTCGTAGTAATCATCATCGAGGTCGCGGATAGGTATCATTCCCTCGCATTTATTCTCGTTCAGCTCAACGTACAGTCCCCATTCGGTAACGCCGGAAATAACACCGTCGTAAGTCTGTCCCAGACGTTCCGTCATATATTCCACTTGTTTGTACTTGATAGAGGCGCGTTCCGCATTGGCGGCTATCTGCTCCATGCCGCTGGAATGTTCGCAGAGCGCTTCGTATTTCTGCTCGGAAACGCTTCGTCCGCCTAAATCCAGGTACTTGGTCAGCAACCGGTGCACCATCATGTCCGGATAGCGGCGGATGGGAGAGGTGAAGTGGGTATAATAGTCGAATGCCAATCCATAGTGCCCGATGTTGTGCACGGAATAGCGTGCCTTTTGCATGGCGCGGATAGATACGGTTTCGATGAGATTCTCTTCTTTCTTCCCTTGAATATCATCCAGCAGGTGGTTGATGGATTTGGACACATCCGTTTTGGTTCCGCTGGTGCGCAGCTTATAGCCGAAGCGGGCGATGAACTGTGACAGGTTATCCAGCTTCTCCGGATCCGGCAGGTCGTGAATACGATAAGGGAATACTTTCGGCTTTTTGTTTTTGGGTACACGCCCTATCTTTTCGGCCACAGTGCGGTTGGCGAGTAGCATGAACTCCTCTACCAGCTTGTTGGCGTCTTTGGATTCTTTGAAATATACGCTGACGGGCTTGCCCTTCTCATCAATCTCGAATTTCACTTCATAGCGGTCGAAGTTGATGGCGCCGGCGGCAAACCGCTTTTCGCGCAATATCTTGGCAAGCGAATCCAGTTTGAGGATTTCCTCTTTAAAATCTCCCTCTTTGGTTTCGATAATCTTTTGCGCTTCCTCGTATGTGAAGCGGCGGTCGGACTTGATAACCGTATGTACGATGCGCGAGTTCTTTACTTCTCCCTTGTCCGTCATTTCGAAGATGGCGGAATAAGCCAGTTTCTCTTCATCGGGACGCAAGGAGCAGATGAAGTTGCACAGCCGTTCGGGCAGCATCGGAATGGTGCGGTCTACGAGATAAACGGATGTCGCCCGTTTCTCCGCTTCTTTATCGATGATGCCGCCTTCCGTTACATAATGTGTCACGTCGGCAATGTGCACGCCCACTTCCCACAGGTTGTCCTTCAGTTTGCGGACGGACAGGGCATCGTCAAAGTCTTTGGCGTCTTTGGGGTCTATGGTAAAGGTGGTTATATTGCGGAAATCTTCACGTTTGGCATACTCCTCCGCGGGAATTTCGGCGGGAATCTTGTCCGCGGCTTTTTCCACGGATGCGGGATAGACATACGGCAACCCGAATTCGGCCAGGATGGCGTGCATCTCGGTGGTGTTGTCTCCGGCTTTTCCCAGGATGTCAATGACCTGACCGATGGGGTTTTTAGCCTTGTCAGGCCATTCCACTACCTTGACGATGGCTTTGTCGCCTGTTTTTCCACCTTTCAGTTTCTCTTTGGGGATGAAGATGTCGTTGGCCAGCGTACGGTTTTCCGTGACAAGGAAAGCGTAGGACTTGGCAACTTCCAGCGTTCCTACGAAGGTATCGTTGGCGCGTTCCAGTATTTCGATGACTTCGCCTTCGGCTTCACGTCCGCGGCGTTTGGCATAAAAGGCGATGCGTACTTTGTCGCCTGCCATGGCGTGTGCCGAGTTGCGTTCGGCCACGAAAATGGGGTCACCGCCACCTTCGGGGATGAATGAGTTCTTTCCGTTGCTTTTGCGCTGGAAAGTACCGGTCATTTCCACGCCATGATTGTTCAGCTTGTATTTATGCTTGTCCACCTCGGTGATGTAATCGTCATCCGACAACTCGGACAGGATATCCATACACAGCATTTTCAGCGGATGCGTGGTGAGGTGCAGTTGTTCAAAAATGTATTTCAGGGACAGTACTTCGTCTTGTTTTATGTGGAAGAAGTCCAATAGCGTTTTGACGAGCTCTTTCTTCTTCATTCGCTTGCCGGCTTTTTTCTCTTTCTTTTCTTTCTTTGTCTTAGCCATAATTTGATGTCTTTTTATCTTTCTTGCAAAGTAAACAAATAAATGTATTCACTCGTTCACTCTGCCTTCAAAATCTTTCTGTCTTACTGAAATTTATAGGGGAACGACCGGTCATAATAGATTTATGTACTATATTTGCAGCGACTTAGAAGAAAGGGCATGGAAGTACGATCTGTGGATAAGGAAGAGGTTGCGAGGGAAAAAGGTATTTACCGCGTAACGATTGTGGGGAGTGTGGTGAACTTCCTGTTGCTTCTGTTTAAGTTCTTTGCGGGAATCGCGGGGCATAGCGCCGCCATGCTGGCAGATGCCGTACACTCGCTGTCGGACTTTGTTACGGACATCATTGTCATTGTCTTTGTGCGCATCTCTTCCAAGCCGGAAGATGAGGGGCACGATTACGGACATGGCAAATATGAGACTTTGGCAACCGCTATTATCGGTATTGTATTGCTTTTTGTCGGCTTTGGAATTTTCTGGAACGGCGCTTCATCTATCTATCGGTTTCTTCACGGCGGTTCTTTGCAGGAGCCGGGAATGCTGGCATTGATAGCGGCGTTGGTGTCCATCGCCTTTAAGGAGGCGCTCTACCGCTATACGGTGTTTCGGGGAAAGAAATTGAATTCCCGGGCAGTGGTGGCCAATGCGTGGCATCACCGGAGCGACGCTCTTTCTTCCATAGGCACAGCCATAGGTATCGGCGGAGCTATTCTTTTGGGAAATCACTGGCGGGTACTCGACCCGATAGCTGCGGTTGTCGTCAGTTTCTTCATTATGAAGGTAGCCGTAAAGCTATTGATTCCTTGTGTGGATGAGTTGTTGGAGAAATCGTTGCCTGCCGATGTGGAAAATGAAATACAGCGGATTATCCTTTCCTTCTCCGGAGTAAGTTCGCCGCATCATTTGCGTACCCGCCGCATAGGCAATCATTATGCGATAGAGGTGCACGTGCGCATGGACGGCAAAATAACACTGGAAGAAGCGCACCGTACGGCGACGGCCATTGAGAATACCTTGAAAGAACAGTTTGGCGAAGGTACTCATGTGGGTATCCATGTAGAGCCGGTGAAATAGCGGGAGCAGTAATTCGTAATCATCAAAATTTGTAATAAACAAAAGTGGAGTCGGTTTTAGTAACAGGAGCAAGCGGGTTTATCGGAAGTTTCATCGTGGAAGAAGCGTTGAGGCGGGGATTCGGCGTATGGGCAGGCGTTCGTTCGTCCAGCAGCCGGGAGTATTTGCAGGATAAGAAGATACATTTTCTTGAGCTCGACTTTGCGCATCCCAACGAATTGCGTGCGCAACTTTCCGGTCATAAAGGGACTTACAGCAAGTTCGATTATATTATCCATTGCGCCGGAGCCACCAAATGCGTGGACAAGAATGACTTCGAGCGTGTGAACTATCTGCAGACCAAATACTTTGTAGATACGTTGCGTGAGCTGAACATGATTCCCCGGCAGTTTATCTTTATCAGCACCTTGAGCGTATTCGGTCCGATACGCGAAAAGACATATACTCCGATAACGGGAGAAGACACCCCTATGCCCAATACGGCTTACGGTCTTAGCAAACTGAAAGCGGAGATTTATCTGCAAAGCATACCGGGCTTCCCTTACGTCATCTATCGTCCTACGGGTGTCTACGGTCCGCGCGAGAAGGATTATTTCCTGATGGCAAAGTCCATCCGGCAGCACACGGACTTCTCCGTAGGCTTCCGCCGTCAGGATTTGACGTTTGTCTACGTCAAGGATATTGTGCAGGCCGTTTTCTTGGGAATAGAGAAACAAATATCCTGCCGCGCCTATTTTCTGGCGGACGGCAAGGTGTATCAAAGCCGTGCCTTTTCCGACTTGATACGGAAAGAATTGGGGAATCCGTTTGTAATTCGTCTGAGATGTCCGTTAATTATATTGAAAGTTGTATCTTTGCTCGCCGAATATTGGGCGAAGCGCCGGAACACTACCAGTACGCTCAATTCGGACAAGTATAGAATAATGAAACAACGCAACTGGCAGTGCGACATTACTCCGGCCGTTAAGGAACTGGGTTACAGCCCCGGATACGATTTGGAACGGGGAGTAAAGGAGACCATTGCCTGGTATAAAGATAAAGGATGGCTTTAGACTTATTCAAGAGAGTAGAAACCCGTAAAGGGCTTTTTGCGGTAGAGAAGATCACACTGATATATAACCTGTTGACTTCCATTCTCATACTGTTTCTTTTCCAAGAAATGGATCATCCGGCGCAGATGCTTGCCGACCGCGCTATGATTGCGGGCATGACGTTTCTGCTGATGTATCTTTATCGGCTTGCCCCTTGCAAGTTTTCCGCCTTTATCCGTATAGCCATCCAGATGTCGCTGCTTTCTTACTGGTATCCCGATACATTTGAGTTTAACCGTATCTTTCCCAATCTGGACCATGTTTTCGCATCGGCCGAACAATGGATATTCGGGGGGCAGCCTGCCGTATGGTTTTCTTTGCGGTTCCCTCAGATGTGGGTCAGCGAGCCGTTCAACATGGGTTACTTCTTCTATTATCCGATGATTCTTCTGGTAGTGGTGTGGTACTTCCTCTACCGTTTTGAGCTTTTTGAGAAAGTATCGTTCGTGATAGTCACCGCTTTCTTTATCTACTACCTGTTTTATATTTTCGTACCGGTGGCAGGACCGCAATTCTATTTTCCCGCTATCGGCAACGATAATGTGGCGCAGGGAATATTCCCTTCCATCGGCGATTATTTCAATCATAATCAGGAATTACTGCCCGGGCCGGGATACGAGCATGGATTTTTCTACAATCTGGTGGAGAGTTCGCAACAAGTGGGAGAGCGTCCAACGGCGGCTTTCCCCAGTTCCCATGTCGGTATGTCCACTATTCTGATGATTATGGCATGGCGGGGCAGCAGATGCCTGTTTGCTTGCCTGCTTCCTTTCTATTTGTTGCTGTGCGGAGCTACGGTGTATATTCAGGCGCATTACCTGATTGATGCTATCGTCGGCTTTTTCTCTGCCATTGTTCTTTATGTGGCGGTAACGCGGATGTTCAAGCGGTGGTTTGCGCAGCCGATGTTCAGGTAAAAGAGGGATGAAAGTTCTCCGGTTCATGGTACGGAACGGTTTGTTTTGTTATGGGAAACAGTTTGTTTCACCGTACGGAACAGTTTGTTTCCATGCGTCAAAACAGTTTGTTTTCCATAGGGAAACAGTTTGTTACATGCGCGTTTGAACACATTACAGCCACGAATATAAGCTGAAATGAACGTACTAAATTGCGTTCTGACTGCTGCCGGTTTATGTAACGGACGACTGCCGGCTTGTCAGAGAAAACAAGCCGGCTCTTTGCGTCGCTTTACAGGGATAATATCGGATTATATCAACTTCTCTATCTCTTTAAAGATACGGTACAGCTCCTCTTTGGTCTCTGCCCGCAACATGGCGATGCGTGTATCCCGGAAGTTGGGAATACCTTTGAACAAAGGGCTGGCCGCCAGGTGACGGCGCACGTGCAGGATGCCCCGCCGTTCGTCCAACAGTTTTACGCTGTCTTCTACTTCCCGGCGGAGCACATTGAGCTTCCACTCCGTGCTGAGGGGCGGCATTTCTTCGCCCGTCTCCAGATAATGTTTCACTTCCTTGAATATCCAGGGACGGCCAAAGCTGGCACGGCCTATCATAATGGCATCCACTCCATAGCGGTCAAAGCACTCTTTGGCTCTTTGGGGAGTGGTGACATCGCCGTTGCCGATGACGGGAATATGCATACGGGGATTGTTCTTGACCTCACCGATCAGAGTCCAGTCCGCCTCGCCCGTATACATTTGGGCGCGGGTACGGCCGTGAATGGTAAGGGCGGCAATACCGCAGTCTTGCAGTTGCTCCGCCAAATCTACGATAATTTTGTTGCCGGCATCCCAGCCGAGACGGGTTTTTACGGTGACGGGAATCTTTACGGCATCTGCCACGGCACGGGTTATCTCCAGCATTTTGGGGATATTCTGCAACATTCCCGCTCCGGCTCCTTTGCCGGCTACACGTTTTACGGGGCAGCCGAAGTTGATGTCCAGTATGTCCGGACGCGCCTGTTCCACAATACGTGCCGCTTCTACCATTGTATCCGTATCTTTACCGTATATCTGTATGGCTACGGGGCGTTCTTCGTCACTGATGTTCAGTTTCTGCTCGGTCTTGCTGACGGAGCGTATCAGTGCGTCGCTCGACACGAACTCGGTGTATACCATATCCGCTCCGAAACCTTTGCACATCAGGCGGAAAGCCGGGTCGGTCACGTCCTCCATGGGGGCAAGCAATACGGGGTACTTGCCGAGGTCTATATCTTTAATCTTCATAATCTAACTGAATTTACCTGCAAAAGTACGGAAAAAAGCCTACCTTTGCGACAAAGTTTATAGTCTTAATTCTTAATTAATACTTATGCCCTCTATCAGTGATTTTGAAATTATGGCGCCGGTAGGCTCGCGCGAATCTCTGGCGGCCGCTATCCAGGCAGGTGCGGACTCTGTTTATTTCGGTATCGAGAATCTGAATATGCGTGCCCGTTCGGCGAATACGTTTACAATAGATGACCTGCGCGAGATAGCCCGTACCTGCGACGAGCACGGTATGAAAAGCTATCTTACGGTGAATACCATTATCTATGATAATGACATTCCTCTGATGCGTACCATTGTGGATGCGGCCAAAGCGGCGGGTATTTCGGCGGTGATTGCGGCCGATGTGGCGGTGATGAGCTATGCCCGGCAGATAGGTCAGGAAGTGCATTTGTCTACGCAGCTGAATATCTCAAATGTGGAGGCTTTGCGTTTCTATGCCCAGTTTGCCGATGTAGTGGTGCTGGCACGTGAGCTGAACCTGGAACAGGTGGCGGAAATCTACCGCCATATCTGCGAAGAGAATATCTGCGGTCCGGGCGGTGAACGGATACGTATCGAGATGTTCTGTCATGGCGCTTTGTGCATGGCGGTATCGGGCAAGTGCTACCTCTCGCTGCACGAGATGAACCATTCTGCCAACCGGGGAGCGTGCATGCAGGTGTGCCGCCGTTCCTATACGGTGCGCGACAAGGAGACGGATGTGGAACTGGATATTGACAACCAATATATTATGTCTCCTAAAGACCTGAAAACCATCCATTTCATGAACAAGATGCTGGATGCGGGCGTGCGTGTGTTTAAGATTGAGGGACGTGCCCGGGGGCCCGAGTATGTGCGCACCGTGGTGGAATGTTATAAAGAAGCTATTCGCTCTTATGTGGACGGTACGTTCACCGATGAGAAGATAGTAGTTTGGGATGAGCGTCTGAAAACCGTCTTTAACCGCGGCTTCTGGGATGGCTATTACTTGGGGCAACGCCTGGGCGAATGGACCCGGAATTATGGTTCCGCAGCTACCGAACGTAAGATTTATGTCGGCAAGGGTATCCGGTATTTCTCAAATATCGGTGTGGCGGAGTTCTTGGTGGAAGCTGCCGAAATCAGCGTTGGGGACAAGCTGCTGATAACGGGACCGACCACGGGAGCCGTCTTTACCACGTTGGAAGAAGCGCGTGTGGATTTGAAACCCGTACAGACCGTGAAGAAAGGACAGCACTTCTCGATGAAAGCGGATAAAATACGTCCCAGTGACAAACTCTACAAACTGGTTTCCGTGGAAGAGCTCAAGAGGTTTAAAGGCTTGGACATAGAGAATAAACGCGGTTGACCCCTAAACGGCGAATCGTAAATTATTAAATAGTAAATACCATAATGGACTATATTTATGAACTGAAGATGAAGGTACGCGACTATGAATGCGATCTTCAGGGTATTGTCAACAACGCCAACTATCAGCACTATCTGGAACATACGCGGCACGAGTTCTTGTCGAGTACGGGTGTCAGCTTTGCCGCACTTCACGAACAGGGAGTAGACCCGGTGGTGGCACGAATCAATATGGCATTCAAAACGCCGTTGAAGAGCGGTGACGAATTCGTGTCGAAACTGGCGATGAAGAAGGAAGGCATCAAGTATGTGTTCTATCAGGATATCTTCAGGGCAAGTGATAATAAGGTAGCCATTAAGGCGGTGGTTGAAACGGTATGTGTGGTGAACGGACGTTTAAGCGACAGCGAATTATTCGACAACGTCTTTGCCCCTTACCTCGACCATGAATAATGACGAACGTCTTTGCTGTATAGCTCTTACGCTTTGCCCCGGTATAGGACATATCGGGGCAAAGCGTTTAATGGACGGCATAGGCAGTGCCGTTGACGTTTTCGGGCGGCGTAAAGAGTTGCCGGAGCTCCTGCCCGGTGTGAATCCTTCCATCATTACGGCTCTTGATTGTCCTGCCGCTTTTCTTCGCGCCGAGCGCGAAATGGAATTTGTGGAAAAGAACCGCCTGACCTGCCTTACTTTGCAGGATGAGGCCTACCCTTCCCGCCTGCGGGAGTGTGAGGATGCTCCGATTGTCCTGTTCTTCAAGGGAAACGTTGATTTTAATCGTTTACATGTCATCAATATGGTAGGTACGCGTCGTGCAACGGAGTACGGCAAACAGTTTTGTGCGGACTTCGTACACGATTTGTCTGTACTTCTTCCCGATGTTCTGATAGTGAGCGGCCTTGCTTACGGCATTGATATTCATGCGCATCGTGCCGCACTTGCCGATAATATTTCCACTGTTGCCGTTCTGGCGCATGGCTTGGACCGTATTTACCCCTTTGTGCATCGTAAAACGGCTGTCGATATGCTGGCAAATGGCGGTTTGCTTACCGAGTTTCTCACAGAAACTAATCCGGGCAAGCATAACTTCGTCAGCCGTAACCGCATTGTGGCAGGTATGTGCGACGCGACGATTGTAGTGGAATCCGCCGCTAAAGGCGGTTCTTTGATTACAGCGGATTTAGCCGACGGTTACCATCGCGATTGCTTTGCCGTACCCGGACGGGTGACGGATGCCGCTTCCATCGGCTGTAACCGGTTGATACGGGATAATAAGGCGGCGCTTGTGCAAACTGCCGGGGAATTTGTAAAAACAATGGGGTGGGGCGGTACGGAGCCGTCATCCAAGGCGGAGGGTATTCAGCGCAATCTGTTTCCGGAATTGACGGACGAAGAGGGGACGATAGTGCGTATACTGGCTCGTCAAGGAGATTTGCATATCAATGCGCTTGTAGTAGAAGCGGATATACCTGTGAACCGTATGAGCGCGCTGCTTTTTGAACTGGAGATGAAAGGAGTGGTAAAGACGCTGGTCGGAGGGATGTATCACTTATTGGTATAAAAAAAGGAGTACCGCTGTACTCCAACCTTTGTTAACCTTAAATCTAATACTATGAAAAAAATCACATGACAAATGTATGGTTTCTTCATATATCTTCCAAACATTTACTCTTTTCCTGAATTTCTTTTAGTTTTCTTTTACGAATATTTACTGTTTTCGTACACGCTTGGACATCTTGACTTAAATAGAGTATATATACTGACTATATGATAACAATCCGATAGGCGGCGCCTGTTGCTTTTACCCTTCGTGGAATATTCCGAACGTTTGCCTGTATCGGGGGGTACATAAGTTGCAAAAAGTTTCCAATCGTTTCACAGAACCTTCCAGCGTGTTCAATGAACTGGCCTTTCTATATTTTCTTTAATTTTAATGCTTTACTTTTGGCTTTATACAACGCAAAGTTATGGTGAACCGTATCAATATAGTTATTCTTATCATGCTCTTTTTTTTACCGGTGGGAAGAGTGTTTGCGCGGGCTGATACTTTGAAAGTTGTAAGTAATGCAGTACGGGAACTGGTTATGCTGCCGGGCGAGTGGGGAGAGGTTTATCGGTGGGTGATTGCCGATGAGAATGTGCCGGATAAGGAAGAGGTGTTGATGCTGATTCGATATCATTATGGAAGTTTTGACAGATTGGCGGAACTATTGCGCTATTTGAACGGCGGCAAGGCCTATACATATTTATTGCAGTTTGTTTTTCCACGGATAGGCAGATATACGATAAAGCCTGAGGAGCTTCCCGTCGCTGCGATGCAGGTGCCGGAGCGGATATTGCCGATGGCATATATTGATGCCGGAGTGCTTGTTCCGGCTGTGTTGATGGAGAAAGAGGGAAGAGCGGATTCATCGCGTAGGGTTATCGTGGCTCTGAAGAATAATATATTATACGATTTGGCTTTGGCTCCTAATATAGAGGTAGAGCTTTCGATAGGAAAGAGGTGGTCTTTGAATACTGAATATAAATGCCCGTGGTGGTTGAACAGCCGACATGACTTCTGCTATCAACTTCTTTCGGGAGGTATGGAAGCACGCTATTGGTTGGGTGACAGAAAGATGCGTGATAGGCTGACGGGGCATTTCTTAGGTATATATACCGAAGGTGGCGTATATGACTTTCAACTGAAAGAGGAGAATGGCATTCGTGGCAGGTATTATACGGCTTCGGGGCTGACTTACGGATATGCGCACCAACTGACCGGGCATCTTGCCATCGAGTGTAGTTTAGGAATAGGCTGTTTAGCAACCGGGTATCGTAAATATACCTCTTATAAAGGAGATTTGGTCTGGACTAATGGCGGGCACTATCATTTCATCGGCCCTACAAAGGCGAAAGTGTCTTTGGTGTGGCGTATAACGGCAGGACAATGAAAGTGGTAGGCGGTATCAGATATAGTGCGCTCATGCTTCTGTCCTGTCTGTTGACAATGCTGTCGGGATGTGGTTTTAGGGAGGTTCTGGATGATTATCCTGTCAGCGGTGTACGGATAGTATTGGATTGGGCGGATGCGGTGGAGAACTTGCCGAAGACCATGCGGGTAATATTTTATCCGAAAGACACCGAAGGACGGAAAGTAGAGGGTTATCTGCCGACTGCCGGAGGAGAAATGAAAGTGCCGCCCGGCAATTATGCGGTGGTAGTTTACAATTATAATACGGAAAGTGTCTGTATAGAGAACGATGAAAGTTACGAAACTATCAAAGCGTATACGGAACAGTGCATTGGTATGGATGTCGGGGAGGATATGGTTTGGTCACCGGATGATTTTTATGTTGTGGCGTTGGATGATGTGGAGATAGTGAAGAGTGAAACGGCTATTGTGATGAATTTGAAACCGGAACGAGTGGTAAGCAGTTATTCGTTTGCCATCAAAGTGGATGGTGTGGAAAATATTTCGGCTATTGTGTGCCATGTTAGCGGATTGAATGGCGGTTATTTTCTTGGTAAAAGAATGTGCATACCCGCGGAAGCTCCCGTTTGTGTGGAGACTGATTGTAAAAATGGAGTGTTATGGGGACATTTCTCGCATTTCATGCTTCCGAAAAGTGCCGATACACGTGCCGATAACCCGGTGGTGCTGACCATTAGGATTATCAAGGTGGATAAACAGGTACAAGAGGTGCGGGTTGATATCGAAGACCTGATAGAGACTGCGGCTCCCGATGAGGGGGAGGAAATACCGCCTGCTCCTGATAGGGAAGTATATATTGAAGTGCCTGTTCCCGACGGACAGATTACGGTGGAGGTGGATAAGGACGAAAATGGAAATGGCGGTATTGACGGTGATATAGGCAATTGGGATGATGAAACCAATGTGGATATTATTGTGTAGAAACAAGATAAGCAATTAATATATTAACTAAAAACAAATGGTTATGAGAAAGATTTTATTGGTGGCCTTAGCCGCAGTAGCAATGGTAAGTTGCTCCGAAAATGAAGAGTTTGAGAATGGAAGTACGACAAACCGGATTCAATTCGGAACAGTAGTGAAGACCGGAACAAAAGCGTTGGTAGCTACTACGGAGAATTTCAGCGCGTTTACCGTAAGCGCTTATAAAACAACAGATGTAATGGGGCCGACCGTACAGCTGAGTACAGGTTTTATGGATGATGTAGAAGTAACTAAACCGTCTGCGGAATGGCAATATGCCGGAAATTACTATTGGCCGATTTCCGGTAAATTACAATTCTTCGCTACTTCACCGGCACAAACCTTGGATATTACTACCGCTGCGGGGTATCCGAATTTTGACTATACGGTAAAAGCCGTTGCCGACCAAGAAGATTTGGTTGCCGCCAATGTCATGGACCAAGTAAAGTCTGAATCGGCTATTTCTCTCCCTTTCCAGCATCTTTTGACGCAGGTGAATTTCACAATTAAAGGAGAGGTCGCCGATTTTATTTATACCGTATCGAAATTGGTGATTAAAGGTGCGAAGGATAAGGCTACCTTTACTTTTGACGGAAGCAGTACCGTAGGCGCTTGGAGTAATTTGGCTGCGTCTGCTTCAGGTGTGACATACGAATATGCAGGCAGCCCCGTATCGGTTACTCCGACTACTGCCGAGCCTGATGCATCTGCGGCTTTTGAGACTTCCGGCAATGCCTTGTTTATGTTGATGCCTCAAGACGACTTAACGGGCGTGACCTTAGATGTTACCTACACTGCCGCACCGAAAGACAAATCAAGTGAATATACCTGGAATGATACTAAGGTCGTTACCCTTACAGGCAACTGGGGAATGGGTAAGAACATTCGTTATACGTTAACATTGACAAATAACGCTACTCCTATCAAGTTTACTCCGAAGGTTGATACATGGACGGATGCAACCGGTACATTCACCGGGTTATAAAACCTTGATATAAAAGTTCTGTTTTATTTTCATCATACTTTAGTTTTTCCCCGAAAGCTTCTTTCAAAGTTTTCGGGGAATATTTTTTTTGTTGGCTGTTTATGGTTATTTTTGCCAAAGCAAACAAACCAAACATCCTACCTGTCATGTATGACTCTTCCGCTTGTGGAGCGGGTAACGCTGACTGTCTGAAATGTCCCAAGGCCGTGGACAATCTCATTCTATATGCTTCTCACAGTAGGGGATTTCACTTTATTGTGCCCAGATGCGACAACAATATCATTATGTTTCTTTTGAAGGGAGAAGCCCTTATCAATAGTAAAGAATACGCAGGTGTGACATTGCATGCGGGTGAATTTATTCTTCAAGCTGTCGGTTCGAAGTACGAGGTGCTTGCTATGACGGATGTTGAGTGTGTATGCTATCGTTTTTCCCGGCCGGAGTCCTTTTGTGAGGGACGCTATCGGCATATCGTAAAGGACGTGGTTCCACCTCTTATCTTCTTTCCGTTGAAAATCTGTTCCGAACTGAACTTCTTCTTAGAGGCTTCGAAGTCTTATTTGGCCGGGGAGAAGATTTGCAGGGAGTTACTGCAATTTAAGCAGAAAGAACTTGCTTTCATTTTGTGGCATTACTATTCGGATTATGAACTTTCCATGTTGGTGCACTCGTTATCGGAATACACTGATAGTTTTCAGTATTTTGTGCTTAAGAATTATGATAAGGTCAAGACTGTTGAAGAATTTGCCGAATTAGGCGGATATACGGCTACGACTTTCCGCCGTATATTTACTTCTGTATTCCACCAGCCTGTGTATGAGTGGATGCAGGAACGGAGAAAAGAAGGTATTCTTTATGAACTTCGGCATACGGACTTTACGATTTCTGAGATTTGTTATAAGTATGGCTTTGAATCTTTGCCTCATTTCTCTAATTTCTGTAAGAAGAATTTTGGATTGTCTCCTCGCAGCTTAAGGAAAGAGGCTGGGAGTTCATCGCTCTCTGCGGTTCAAAGTTCTGAGCCTCTTTCTGTTTAGACTTGCTTTTCTGCCTGGATATAAACTGCTTCCGTTAATTCTTAAATAAAAGAACTCCTCTACCGGTTGCCCGATAGAAGAGTTCTTTGTGATATTAATCAAATGTAGAAAGTACGGTTAGTCTTTCAGTTTTGCAATGATGAAGTCGCGGTTCAGACGTGCGATGTTGCTGATAGAGATGTTCTTCGGACATTCGGCTTCACATGCACGAGTGTTTGTACAGTTACCGAAACCGAGTTCATCCATTTTGCTCAACATGGCTTTGGCACGACGCAATGCTTCCGGTTTACCTTGAGGCAGCAGGTTCAACTGGCTTACCTTGGCGGAAACGAACAGCATGGCGGAACCGTTCTTACAAGCTGCTACACAAGCACCGCAACCGATACAGGAAGCGGCATCCATAGCTTCGTCGGCGATAGGCTTCGGAATCAGGATGGCGTTGGCATCCTGAGGAGCGCCCGTGCGTACACTAACGTAACCGCCGGCTTGCATAATCTTGTCGTATGCCGTACGGTCTACCATTAAGTCTTTGATAACCGGGAAACCGGCAGAACGCCAAGGCTCTACGGTGATAGTATCGCCGTCGTTGAAGCGGCGCATATAGATCTGGCAGGTGGTGGCACCTGTTGCAGGTCCGTGCGGATGTCCGTTGATGTAAAGAGAGCACATACCGCAGATACCTTCGCGGCAGTCATGGTCGAATACAACCGGTTCTTTGCCTTCACTGATGAGCTGTTCGTTCAGAATATCCAGCATTTCGAGGAATGAAGTGTCGCCCGGAATATCTTTCATTTGGTATGTTTCAAAAGCGCCTTTTGCTTTCGGACCCTTCTGGCGCCATACCTTGAGCGTAAATGATATATTTTTATCCATTTTCTTTTCAACTTCCCGATTAGCTCTTATAGTTACGAGTCTGTACCTTGATTGCTTCGTAAACCAGCGGTTCTTTCAGCAATACCGGAGCTTTTTCGTCAGAGCCTTGGTATTCCCAGCAAGCAACGTAGAAGAAGTTTTCGTCATCACGTTTAGCTTCGCCTTCCTCAGTCTGGTATTCTTCGCGGAAGTGACCGCCACAGCTTTCGTCACGGTTCAGGGCATCGTAAGCTACCAATTCACCCATTGTGATGAAGTCATACAGACGGATAGCCTTGTCGAGTTCTACGTTCATACCTTCTTTGTCGCCCGGGATGAAGAGGTTGGTTTCGAATTCCTTGCGGATTTCTTTCATCTTCTTCAATCCTTCTTTCAATCCTTCGGCGGTACGTCCCATACCGACATATTCCCACATTACGTGACCCAGTTCCTTGTGGATGGAATCTACTGACTTCTTACCCTTGATGTTCATCATCCAGTCAATCTTGTCTTGGATGGCTTTTTCAGCAGCGGCAAATTCAGGCAGGTCGGTAGAGAAGCGGGGAACGGTAATCTGATCGGCCAGATAGTTCTGGATAGTGTAAGGCAATACGAAATAACCGTCGGCCAGACCTTGCATCAATGCAGAAGCACCGAGGCGGTTTGCACCGTGGTCGGAGAAGTTGCATTCACCGATAGCGAACAGACCCTTGATGGAAGTTTGCAGCTCGTAGTCAACCCAGATACCGCCCATTGTATAGTGGATGGCAGGATAAATCATCATCGGGTTGTCGTACGGGCTCACGTCTGTGATTTCTTCGTACATATCGAAGAGGTTACCGTAACGTTGAGCTACCACATCTTTGCCCAGACGGTTGATTGCATCGCTGAAGTCGAGGAATACGGCCAGGCCGGTATTGTTTACACCGAAGCCCTTGTCGCAACGTTCTTTGGCTGCACGGCTGGCAACATCGCGCGGAACGAGGTTACCGAATGCCGGATAACGGCGTTCCAAGTAGTAGTCGCGGTCTTCTTCGGGGATGTCTTTTCCTTGCAGAGTGCCTTCTTGCAGTTTCTTGGCATCTTCCAGTTTCTTCGGAACCCAGATGCGACCGTCGTTACGCAGTGATTCGGACATCAAAGTCAGTTTAGACTGTTTGTCACCGTGTACAGGAATACAAGTCGGGTGAATCTGTACGTAAGCAGGGTTAGCCATCCACGCACCCTTGCGGTAGCAGGATATAGCTGCCGTACAGTTACAGGTCATGGCGTTGGTAGAGAGGAAGTATGCGTTTCCGTAACCGCCGGTAGCGATAACCACCGCATGAGCGGCGAAGCGTTCCAGCTTACCGGTTACGAGGTTCTTTGCGATGATACCGCGGGCGCGTCCTTCAACGAGTACAACGTCCTGCATTTCATAGCGGGTAAACAGTTTTACAGTACCTACGTTTACCTGACGGCTCAATGCGGAGTATGCACCCAACAACAACTGCTGGCCTGTCTGGCCTTTAGCGTAGAATGTACGTGAAACCTGTGCTCCACCGAAAGAACGGTTGTCGAGCAGACCGCCGTATTCGCGGGCGAAAGGAACGCCTTGCGCAACGCATTGGTCGATGATGGCGTTTGATACTTCAGCCAAACGGTAAACGTTTGCTTCGCGGGCACGGTAATCACCACCCTTTACAGTATCGTAGAACAAACGGTAAACGGAGTCACCGTCGTTTTGATAATTCTTTGCAGCATTGATACCGCCTTGCGCAGCGATAGAGTGTGCGCGGCGCGGAGAGTCTTGAATGCAGAAATTGAATACTCTGAAACCCATTTCACCGAGAGAAGCGGCAGCAGAAGCGCCGGCAAGTCCGGTTCCCACTACGATGATGTCCAAACGGCGTTTGTTGGCAGGGTTCACTAATTTTTGGTGAGCTTTATAGTTAGTCCATTTCTCAGCTACCGGTCCTTCCGGTATTTTAGAATCTATCTTAGTCATAATGCTATTACAATTTAATCATTTACAATAATTTATTAGCAAGCGCCGCTACACATCATTGATTTGATGAAGAATACGACAACTACCAGAGCGAAGCATACAACAACGATAGTGGAATAGATGTTGGAGATGCATTTCCAACGGTTGATCCATACTTTGTTGTTCCAGCCCAAAGACTGCATGGAGCTCCAGAAACCGTGAGTCAGGTGGAACCACAATGCACCCAGCCAAATGAGGTAAAGCACTACGAATACCGGATTAGAGAAGGTGTTCTGGATGTGATAAACACCGTTGGCCGCATAAGCCAAAGTAAGTGTGTCGGCATGCATACCCATGTTGTGCATTAACTCGGGGAGCTGCATTTTAGCCCAAAAGTTTACCAAGTGCAGACCGAGACCTACAATTACGATGATACCCAGTACAAGCATGTTTTGAGAAGCCCATTCCACGGTTTTAGGTTTGTCTACTACGGCATAACGTTCGTTACCACGTGCTTTGCGGTTCTGCATAGTCAGCCAGAAAGCGTAAATGATGTGGATGATGAACAAAGCAGCTAAACCCGCGGTAGCTACCAATGCATACCAGTTTGCTCCCAGGAACTCACAAACCATGTTGTAGCCGTTGGCCGAAACCAATGCAACAAGGTTCATCGCCATGTGAAATGTCAGAAACAGGACAAGGGCGATACCGGTAACGCTCATCACCACTTTCCTTCCTACAGATGAATTACTTAACCACATACAGTTTTACTAATTTCTCGCAAAAATAGAGGAAATACCTTGATTAAACAAGGAATTAAAGAAATAATTCCGTAATCGGTGGACAATGAAGCTGACGGGCAAGCAGGCCGTTTTACTCGTCCTCTTGCTCTTTGTTGTGTTCTTTACAGATAATAGTGATGGTTTCACCGTTGGCGGCACGTTTGCGCAAGGCACGGGGAGTGTCGCCAAAAGAGTCTTTACAGAAGTGGGCGAAGTGTGATAATGAATCGAATCCATAGCGGGTACTGATTGCAGAAATACGCTGTTTGGTATATTGCAGGTCGTTTAAGATGCCTTCACGTTTCTTATCCAGAATCCATTCGTATACAGGTACGCCATACATATTCTTGAATAACCGCCGGAAAGTGGTTGTGGTATATCCGCCAAGGTGGGCAAACTCTTCTACATTTTTTACTTTATCGTAGTTTTGCATGACGAAATAGTGGAAACTTTCCGTATACGTACTGATTGGATAAAAGAAAGTGGAGATTTGCTGAATCGGATAGTAGCAACTCAGGATATAAATTATTTCCTGACATTTAATGTCGAGATACTTGCTGCATGTCGCCGGTTGTTCCTTGAAATATTCTGTTAAATCGTCAAGTAATCTTTCCAATTTGGGAATGACTGTCAGAGGAGTATAGGTTAGTGGGGCATGCGCTGTTTCAAGTATTTCTTTGTAGCGTTCTTCGCAAAGGAGAGGAAGTTCCGTGAACCAATAGATAAGATATTCAACATCAGTCAGCGCCAGTAGTTCTACCTTAGAGCCGATAGCCTGTAAAATACATTGGCGGGTTTGTAAAGTAGTGCCGGGATATTCTTCACTATTCACAAGCAATTCACCCTTCAACATGAATATTATACAGTTTTGCGTACACTTTTCGGCAGAGAAATGCTGTCCCTTGGGATATTGGCTATATATCAATGCTCCTTGAGATGTTTTAGGACATAGCGCACAATCAATTTGCCGAGAGCAACAACTATTTAACGTCATGAATAGATATGTGAATTGTATTAATATGTAAATTGTGGCAACAAAGATAAGATAATTTTGCGAATACTCTAAGGATTTCGGCTATCTTTGCGTCAAACTAATAGGCAGGTTTTATGAAAAGAACCATTTTTTTTGTATTTTTTGTTTCCTTTGTTGTATCAAATCTCTCTGCGCAGAATTGGGATATAAATACATTACATCGAGTTAATAGTTGGGATAATAAATTTGTCCGTAATTATAATAAATTTATTTCACGTTCGGAGCCCTATGTAGCCATTGGTGTTCCGGTAGCGATGGCGCTGACGGCATGGGCTAAAAAGGATAAGGATTTATTGAAGGATGCTGTATATGTCGGAACAAGTGTGGCGGGTGCATTTGTAGTGACATATGGCATGAAATATCTTGTTGACCGCGAACGTCCGTATGACCGTTACCCGGATAGGGTACATCCGTATAGTTATGAAAGTAGTCCTTCATTCCCATCGGGACATACTGCGTCGGCTTTCGCTCTAGCCACTTCTTTATGTATAAAATATCCCAAATGGTATGTGATAGCTCCTTCCGCTTTGTGGGCCTGCTCCGTCGGAGTGTCCCGTATGAATGAGGGCGTACATTATCCATCGGATGTATTGGCCGGTGCGGCTATCGGCGCGGGTTGTGCGATTGTGAATATCTACGTAAACCGCTGGCTGAATCAATGGTTGTTTGGAAAATGATAAGGTGATTACCTTACCACTTTCTCATACGCTCCTTTATTTAGAACTTTCAAAGCTTGCAGTACGCTGTTGTTCGTGGTATTCATTATTTGGAAGTATTCGTTCATATCCCATAGGTCACGGGCGATTAGGGCTTTTAATTGGGTTTTGATGAGCGGCAGGGACTTTTGATATTGCTTTTCATTGAACTTAATCTTTTCCTGGTCTGCAAGGGAACGCATATTTGCCAATACTTCATCGCTGATTTCGAACTTATCATTGAATGTCTCGAACTTTTTGTATTTGTTCTGCAATTCTTTTCGATTCTTTTCTATAAACTTCATCGTTGTCTTGATAACTACGCCTTTAGCTACAAGGTTCCGGTGGTAATCAGTGTATTGAGTCGTATCTATCGGTACGAAAAAGTCGGGCATGATACCGCCGCCGCCATAAACGGTACGCGCTAATTTCTTTGTCTGATATTTCAGGGAGTCGGGGAAATGTATGCTGTCGGCATGCATTAATTCGCCATGATTAAAACGGTCTATCAATTCCTGATTATACTTTTCCTGATTGTTCTCTCCGTTGAGTGTACCGTCCAAGTTGGCAGTCTTGTCATAAGGCTTTTGTATGCAGCGGCCGGAAGGAGTATAGTAACGGGCAATGGTCAGGCGTATCATAGAGCCGTCCGGCAGGTCGATAGGACGTTGCACCAATCCTTTGCCGAAAGTGCGGCGGCCTACAATCACTCCTCTGTCCCAATCTTGAATGGCTCCGGTTACGATTTCACTGGCGGATGCGGAATATTCATCCACTAAAACGATGAGGCGGCCGTCTTTAAATTTCCCATTTCCTTTTGCATAGAAGTTACTGCGGCGTGCAGCCCTGCCTTCGGTATAGACAATAAGGTCTTTTTGTTGCAGGAATTCATTGGCGAGGTCAATAGCGGCATTCAGATAACCACCGCCATTTCCTTGTAAATCAAGTATCAGGTCTTGCATTCCCTTTTTCTGCAACTCTTTTAAGGCTTTAAGAAATTCCTCGGCAGTAGTTGCTCCAAAGCGGTTGATACGGATATAACCTGTCCGGGGTTGTATCATATATGCGGCATCCAGACTGAGAATAGGTATCTTATCCCGCTTCACAGTGAAGAACAGAGGCTCATTTACTCCGCGGCGTACGATTGTCAACTTAACTTCCGAACCTTTTTCTCCACGCAGTCGGCTCATAATATCTTCCGTGTGCATTTTCACTCCGGCAATAGCGGAATCGTTAACGGCTATAATACGGTCACCGGCAAGAATACCCACTTTCTCCGAGGGGCCGTTGCTAACGGGTTGCACCACAAGCAGCGTATCTTCTATCATTTGGAACTGTACGCCGATACCTTCGAAGTTACCTTGCAGAGGTTCATTCATTTTCTTTACTTCTTCGGCATCATTGTAGGTAGAGTGCGGATCGAGTTGCGCCAGCATCTTAATGATAGCCTCTTCCACCAATTTATTCTCATCAACGGAGTCCACGTAGAGGTTGGCTATGGCAAACTCTGCCATTTGCAACTTACGAAGAGCCTCGTTACCCATTTTCTGAGCCTGTACCGTTACGGCACATATACATAATATAATAGTAAAAATTTTCTTCATTATCCTTATCACTCACCACTAATCACTAATCATTTCATCACTCATTTCCATTCCTTCCGGCAGGAACATGCTTATATCTTTTCCGAATTGCAACAGTTCGCGTACGGTGGTCGAACTTACGCAGGTCAACTCCGGCTCCGTAAAGAGCAGGATGGTTTCAATACCTGTCAGTTTGCGATTTATATCGGCAATGGTTTCTTCGTACTCGAAGTCCTTTACCGTACGTATTCCGCGTATAATCAGATTGGCATCCACTTCCTTGGCGAAGTCGATGGTCAGGCAGTCGTATGATTGTACTTTGATGCGCGGTTCGTCCCGATAGTAATCCCGTATCATCTTTTCGCGCTTCTCGATAGGGAAATGCGTATTCTTATTCTCGTTGATACCTATTCCTATGACGATTTCGTCTATGAAAGTCAGCGCGCGGCGCACTACCGAGGAGTGCCCGATGGTAAACGGGTCGAATGTACCCGGAAAGATTGCTCTTCTCATGATGCTAAATCTTCTTCTATAACCAAGTTGTCGATGATAAAGTTTTGCCGTTCCATGGTGTTTTTTCCCATGTAAAACTCCAATAACTCTTTTACTAAGTCTGTTTTACGTAATGATACCTGTTCCAAACGCATATCTTTACCGATGAAATGTTTGAACTCATCCGGTGAAATCTCTCCCAAACCTTTGAATCGGGTTATTTCAGGATTCGGGCCTAACTCTTCAATCGCTTTCACCCGTTCGTCCTCTGTGTAGCAATAGTTTGTTTTCTTCTTGTTGCGTACACGGAATAGCGGGGTCTGCAAAATATATACGTGTCCTTTCTTTATCAGGTCGGGGAAGAACTGCAGGAAGAACGTGATGATAAGCAAGCGGATGTGCATACCGTCTACATCGGCATCGGTGGCAACAATCACTTTGTTGTAGCGCAATCCTTCGATGCCGTCTTCGATGTTCAGCGCGGCTTGCAACAGGTTGAACTCTTCGTTTTCATACACCACTTTTTTGGTCAGTCCGTAGGAGTTGAGAGGTTTACCGCGTAGGCTGAATACCGCTTGCGTGTTTACATCGCGACTTTTGGTGATAGAACCGCTGGCGGAATCACCCTCGGTGATGAAGATACATGATTCGGCCTCTTGGTCTTTACCTTTTCCATCACTCAGGTGGAAGCGGCAGTCGCGTAACTTGCGGTTATGCAGATTGGCCTTCTTAGCTCGTTCGCGGGCTAACTTGGTAACTCCGGCAATAGCCTTACGCTCTTTTTCGGAATCCTGTATCTTTTGCAACATGACCTCGGATACCAACGGGTTTTTGTGGAGATAATTGTCCACTTCCGTTTTGATGAAGTCGCCCACATATTTGTTTACAGTAGGGCCTTCAGGCCACATATTGTTAGAACCTAACTTCGTTTTGGTCTGGCTCTCGAACATCGGCTCCTCCACGTCAATGGCAATGGCGGCTACCAATCCGTTACGGATGTCGGCATAATCCTGGTTCTTATTAAAGAACTCTTTGATGGTACGGGCAATATGCTCCTTTAAAGCCGTTTGATGCGTACCGCCCTGTGTGGTGTGCTGTCCATTTACGAAAGAATAATATTCTTCTCCATACTGATTGGTATGTGTAAAGGCTATTTCGATGTCTTCTCCTTTCAGGTGGACGATGTCATAAAGTCCCTCACTGGTCATATTATCTTTCAGGAGGTCCTCCAGACCATGACGGGAGATAATTCGTTGTCCGTTGTAGATGAAAGTCAGTCCTGTATTAAGATAAGTATAATTGCGTAGCAGCGTTTCTACAAACTGGTTCTGAAAAGAGTAATTGAGGAAGAGGGTATTGTCCGGTTCAAAGAAGATGTAAGTACCGTTTTCTTCCGTACTGTCCTGTGTGATATCGCTTTGCAGCACACCTTTCTCGAAAATTGCCGCACGTACTTTCCCGTCACGATAGCTGCGTACCTCGAAACGGCTGCTGAGCGCGTTGACGGCTTTGATGCCGACACCGTTCAGACCGACACTCTTTTTGAAGGCCTTACTATCGTATTTACCGCCGGTATTCAGCTTGCTGACAGCTTCCACCAGCTTTCCTTGCGGAATACCCCGTCCGTAGTCACGTACACTTACGCGGAGATTTTCTTCTATATTGACTTCAATACGTTTGCCGGCTCCCATTTTGAATTCATCGATGCTGTTGTCCATCACTTCTTTCAGCAATACGTAAATACCGTCATCGTTTTGCGAACCGTCGCCAAGACGGCCTATGTACATACCAGAACGGACACGAATGTGCTCCATGTCGTCCAAATGGCGAATATTATCTTCATTGTATTCAACCTCACTGTTACCGGTATTTGCACCGGTTGTCTTTTCCTCGTAATCGGCGGAACCTTCCAATGGCAAAGTCATATTATTATCTTCCATAGAAAACATCTTGTATTGTAAGCACTGATATTTCGCAAAGTTAATAAGAAAATCAATATAAAACACCTATGTAAACAAATATATGTCCTGAAACTTTTCTCGGTTTACCGGATATTTAATAGGGAAAAGTTCGGTTGAAAAGGGTACTTTTTATGGGCTGCTGTTAGTTTTTGAACCTTTTTCATTAATTAGTCCACATCCGTATTATAATGTGTTGCTACTTTTGTTGCGCTATTATATCAATAAGGCGATGTATTTAAATCTAATACATTATTAATTTTATATATATGAATCTAATACTATGGAGCATTTCAAGGGGTACTCCTATGATGTTTGGAAATGATGTCACACCGAATTGATATTTAAATAATATACTAATACTAAAAATAAAAACATTTATGAATCAAAAATTCCAGAGGACTTGCTTGGTTGTTCTATTAAGTTTTGTCTGCTTGTTTGCTTTAGCTCAAGGGAAACAGGTGTCCGGTATCGTTAAGGATACTTCAGGTGAGCCGGTGATTGGAGCCAATGTCATTGTGAAAGGTACTACAAACGGCACTATCACGGGTATTGACGGTGATTTTACATTGTCTAATGTGAAGAAGTCAGATGTTATTGTCTTTACTTTTATCGGTTATAAAACGGAAGAGGTTAAATATACCGGACAGCCTTCCGTTAATGTGACCCTGAAAGATGATACCGAATTGCTGGACGAGGTTGTGGTTATCGGTTACGGTACTGTCAACAAGCGTGACCTTACCGGTTCCGTAGCTTCCGTCAAAGCGGAGGATATTGCGGCAGTTCCGGTATCGAGCGCTGTAGAGGCCTTGACCGGAAAGTTGGCAGGTGTGAATATTACTACTACGGAGGGCTCGCCCGATGCGGAAATGAAAATACGTGTTCGTGGCGGCGGTTCGTTGTCGCAGGATAATTCACCTTTGTACATTGTGGATGGATTTCCTGTGTTGAGCATCAGCGATATCGCCCCTTCCGAGATTCAGAGCATCGATGTGTTGAAAGATGCCTCTTCTACCGCTATTTATGGTGCACGTGGCGCCAACGGAGTTATCATCATTACGACCAAAAGCGGTAAAGAGGGAAAAGTGCAGGTGGATTTTGGAGCTTCGTTCGGCGTGAAGCAGGTAACCCGCCTTACCAAAGTACTTGACCCTTATAATTATGTGGCTTATCAGAATGAGATAGATATGGGCAAACATGGCAATTACAGCGATATGGACATTTGGCGTTCGGTGGACGGGTTCGATTATCAGGATGAGATGTTTGGACGTATCGGTAACCAACAGCAATATAATATTAATGTAAGCGGTGGTAGTAAGGAGTTGCAATACAGTGTCAGCTATGCGCATAACGAGGAGAAAAGCATCATGTTGAATTCCGGTTTTAAGAAGGACAACATTAATGCTAAAATTAAATCGGAGCTGAATAAATGGCTTTCTTTGGATTTTAATGCCCGTTTGAGCCATACCGCAGTAGAAGGCTTGGGCGGCGGTGCAGATACGAACGAATCGAATGCGGCTAATTCTACGGTAGCCAATTCGGTTATTTTCCGTCCGATAGACCCTTTGCAAGCCAGTACGGATGACGAGGAGAACTCTACGGCAACTCAGAAGACTCCGTTGGAGCGTTTACTGGCCACAGAGAAAGAGCGCGGTACTTTTAATCAGAATTATAATGTTGGTATCAATTGGAAACCGTTTAAGGGTTGGACGTTCCGTTCGGAGTTCGGCTATGGCTGGAAATATGATGATACGGAGCAATACTGGGGAGTGGATGCCGTTTCTAACTCAAAATACGGAAATAACGGTAAACCGCAGGCTTATCTGTTGCGTGAGAAGACCAATAGCTGGCGTAATGCCAATACGCTGACTTATGAAAACAAGGATTTGTTCGATGGACGTGATCGCCTGAATGTCCTCATCGGTCATGAAGTGAGCAGCAGTTTCAAGAAGTCCGTTGAGAATGTATCGGTTGCTTTTCCGAATACGATGAACATCTCGGAAATTAAAGCAAATATGGGTACAGGCACTGCACTTCCTACGCAGTCCACCCTTGGAGCAAAGGAAAACATGCTCTCTTTCTTCGGTCGTGCCAACTATACTTTGATGGATCGTTATTTACTGACCTTTACACTGCGTGGCGATGGTTCCAGTAAGTTTGGTAAAGGTAATCAATGGGGATTGTTTCCATCGGCTGCATTGGCATGGCGTATCTCGGATGAGACGTTCATGGAAAGCGCTAAAGACTGGCTCTCTTCGTTAAAACTCCGTTTGAGTTTTGGTACGGCAGGTAACAACCGCATTAATTCCGGATTGCTTAATACTACTTATTCCCTTTCGGGTAACGACGCCCGCTATCCGGCTTTCGGCGATGCCATGTCTTCCATGCTGGAACATGGTACGAATTTATATAATCCTGATTTGAAGTGGGAAACTACCGTAACCCGTAACCTTGGTATCGACTATGGCTTTTGGAATAATCGTATTTCCGGTTCTATCGACCTTTATTGGAACACTACCAAAGATTTGTTGATGAAAACGGAAATTCCGTCTACTACCGGATACAACTATCAGTACCGCAACTTCGGGCAGACTTCCAATAAGGGTGTGGAATTTTCGATGAGCGCCGTTCTGCTGGATACGAAGAAATACGGTTTGAACTTTACGTTCAATCTGGCATATAACCGCAATAAGATTGATAAACTGACTACGGATACTCCATGGCAGAGTAGCAACTGGGCGGGAAGTACGATTTCCAAGTATGAGGATTTCCGTGTAGAAGAAGGTGGCCGTTTAGGTGAAGTATGGGGATTCAAAACTAACGGATATTATACGGTGTACGACCCAGTTTCCAATCCCAATGGTGATCTGATTTGGGGTGACGGTGAATGGACATTGCGTGACGGACTGAAAGATAATAGTCAGACCATTACCGGTGGTGCTTACTCTCCAGGAGGATTGAAACTCCAGTGCGATGAAAACGGTAACCCCATCAAACAACGGTTAGGTAATACTGTGGCTCCTCTGACAGGTGGTTTTGGCTTTAACGGTAATGTCGGTAATTTCGATTTCAATCTGTTCTTCAACTACTCGTTGGGAAATGTAATTATCAATGGTACAAAGTTGGCTTCTTCGTTCCGTTCCGGCTCAAGGACAGGTTACAATTTGAATAACGACTTTGCATTGGGTAACCGTTACACGTGGATTGACCCGGAAACAGGTTTGAATCTTGCCAGCAGCAGTAGCGCTGTACTCGAAACGTACGGTTCTATGACTGAGGCCGGACTGCGTTTGAACCAACTCAATCGTAACGCTTCAATCTTCCACCCGGCTGCGGTTACGACCATGCAGTTGATAGATTATGCTGTGGAAGATGCTTCTTTCTTACGTATCAACAATATTACCATGGGTTATACACTCCCCAAAACTTGGGTGAAGAAAGCGTTCCTGCAGAATGTGCGTATATATCTGACCGGATATAACTTGTTCTGCTGGACCAACTATACCGGTGCAGACCCTGAGGTCGATACCAGCAGTAAGCGCAATGCGTTGACACCAGGTGTCGATTATGCGGCTTATCCGAAAAGCCGTTCGTTTGTCGGTGGTATCAATATTACGTTCTAACTCTAAATATATAAATGTATATGAAAGCAATCTATAAAACCTTGATATTGTCGGCGGGAGTCATTTATTTTACTTCTTGCTCCGATTTCCTTGACCAAAGTTCACCGTCAGAGATGAATGATGAAACGGTGTTTAATAATACATATTATACTAATCTCGCTTTGAATAAGGTGTATGGCGATTTGACACAGGACCAGACCTATTCGAGCTTTCTCCCTATTGTTTGCGGACTGAATACGGACTGCGAATTGGTGGACGGTTTGGGGGTGGATGCAAGCAATACGTCGAATGAGCGTGGATGTATGAACTATAATTGCAGTCCCGGTTGGTCGAGACTGGCAAATGTGTGGGATGCCATGTATAAGCTGATAGAGAATACCAATTTGGTGATTGAAGGCGTAGAGGCAAGTCCTTTGCTGAATCCCTCGGAAGATACGAGTGAAGCGCGGGCTCTTAAGAAAACAATGTTGTGCTATCGTGCTGAGGCGAAAACATTGCGTGCAATGGTTTATCTCGATTTGATACGTTTGTTCGGTGATATTCCTTTTAAGATGGAGCGTTCTCAATCGGATTTGAGCAATGCTTATCTTGGCAAGACAGACCGTGATGAGATTATGGACTCGTTGATTACAGATTTGGAAGAGATTATCCCGGACCTTCCGTGGGCAGGTGAGGACGGATATACTACGGAACACGTTACACGCGGATACGCTCACGGATTATTGGCCAATATCGCGCTGACGCGTGCCGGCTTTGCTATCCGGGAGAAAGCGAAAGAGGGGTATATTGAAGGAGAGAACAGCGATCCTGTCTATCCGACCCAACGTTGTGACGACGAGACGCGTGCCAAAATGTACAAGTTGGCGGAGCAACATCTGGCTGCTGTCATCAACTCCATGAAGCACTCCCTGACCACTTCGGTAGAGGAGTATTGGCGACAAATGAATGTGTGTGAGTTGCAGACCGTACAACCGGAAAACTTGTTTGAAATCCCGATGATGCTGAATAAAAGCGGTGAGTTGGGATATACGGTAGGTTTCCGTGTAAGCGGAGCAAGCAGCTACTTCGGGCTGAAAGGTAATTCTTCCGGCAAGCTGAAATTGACGGCTCCTTATTTCTGGTCGTTTGACCACAGTGGAAAAGATACGCGGCGTAATATTACCTGCGCACTGTCGGAGTTTTCTACAGATAAAGATACGAAGGCGTTTCGTGAAACCCTTTCCGGTAACAAGCCGTTCTCTATCTACTGCGGCAAGTGGGATTACCGCATGATGGCGGGTAATACGTCATGGCTGGAAGCCGTACGTGCGGGAGATGCGTCCGCCAAGATTTGTTCGGGTATCAATGTGGTGAAGATGCGTTATCCGCATGTTTTGCTTATGTATGCAGAAGCGGTTTATGAAAATTACAAGACGGAATCGGCTCAAGGAGTGGATGCGGATGGAAATGTATGTGTGATGACTGCTAAAGATGCCCTGCTAGCTGTTCATAAACGGGCTTATGCCGATGCGGACAAGGCTGTTGGAGAAGCTTTCATTGAGAAGGTTATTGCCGATAAAGGTTTCATGGGTGCCATTATGGACGAGAACGCATGGGAGCTTGCCGGTGAAGGTGTACGTAAATTCGACTTGATTCGTTGGAACGAACTCAGTAACAAAATCGATGAGTTCAAAGAGGCTTATAAGGAATGTGTAAATCTTGCCGACCAGGCGGGGGGCTATCCTTCAAAGATATATTACAAGTACAAAACCACTGCTGTATATGCCGACCAGGAGATAGACATGAATAGTATCAATTGGTATGAAAAACCGTCGAGTACAAGTGGCTTCGAGAGTAAGGATTTCTGGGGTAAGGAATTGAATGACAGTAAGGGACAGGAACAGTTGACGATTAACCTGCCGAGCATTTCATCCGGTTTGAACAAGGAGGTGAAGAACCGCTATTTATTGCCCATCGCTTCTACTACCATTTCTACATCGAATGGAAATTTGTATAACTCTTATGGCTACGCCAACTAATTTGCAGAACCTATAACAATGAGAAACATTATGAGAGATTTTAGATATATTATCGGTTTGGGAGCATTGCTGCTCTCGGCCGTTCTTAGTACGAGTTCTTGTACCGACGGTAATGATTGGGAGGCGGATTCGGCTTATGCTCGTCTTTTCGGTACGAAGACGTCCAGTTTCACGGTTACTCCCGCGGAAGATATTGCGCAGGCTGAAGTTTCTTGGCAAGGTACTCCGGAAACGAAAAATTATATTATAGAAATCAGTACTGCTCTTTTGACGGACGAAGTGGAGCCGGGAACCTCTGAGGGGAGTATTGTTTTCGGTAATGGGGATGAGCAGATAACGAAGACTGCTTATACGCTAAAGGAATTGAGCCCGAATACGGAATATTATGCACGTATCAAGTCGGTGAACGGAGATAAAGAGTCCGATTGGGTTTATCTGGAAGATGGGACTTTTAAGACTTGTAAAGAAGAACAAGTATTGGTGACTCCTTCCACCGATAACGGTGACATTGAAGAAAAATCCATCCGTATCTCTTGGCAACCTTGCAAAGTTGACCGTATCCGTATTTATACGGAAGACGCTTCTTATGATGAAACTATTGAACTTTCGGAAGCTGATATAGCGTTTGGTTCGTGTATTATTTCCGGCCTTACCCAAGGAACACGCTATACGGTTGAAATCTATAATGGAGAGACAATGCGCGGAAGCATTGAAGTAATGACCGGTGAAGGCGAGATGTTGCCGATTACAATCGGTAATGTCCAAACAAACAGCGCTACTCTTGACTGGAATTATGTTGGCAATGTCAGAGCCAATGCATATACTCTGGTGGAAGGTACGGAATATTCTACTGCCAATCCGATTTCCTTTGATGGTAACAGCGGCCTTATGCTGAATAGTCTCAATGATTATACTACTTATACATTTGCTTTGCTGAATGGTACGGCTGTGATGGGATATAAGACATTTACAACAAAACGCGCTATTCCTGCCGGGTACGCGGTGATTGAGATAGGTTCAGAGGATGACTTTATCACTGAAGTAACAAAGAGCATCACTCGGAATACGGTATTTAAGTTGGCTTCCAATGCTGATTTTACATTGAAGAAAATGAAGGATAATGGCAGCGGGGTGGATGACATAAAGATACCGAGTACTTCCGGTATAAATGTAATTGTTTGGGGTGAGGAAAGTGATGATAGTAAAGCTGTGTTGAGGTTGGCCAGTGCATTGGGAATCAAGGGAAGTTTCCATACGATAGAGCTCTTTAATTTGGAGATTACTACTACTGTCGAGAACGCCAATGGTCGTATATTTAATATTCAGGATGATTCCAACACATTCACGGAAATGAAGATAGAAGCCTGTGATATTTTAGATGGACAAGTCTTGTTTAGAGTGAAACATGGAGAAGGTAAGCCTAGCTTAGGTATACTGACAATTAGTAATTGTATAATCGGCAATTTTACAAAGGATGGAAGCTTGCTTAATCTGTCAGAAGAAAAGAGTGGTACATTGAAGAATATCAATATAAAGAACTCCACTATCTGGAATATGGCTGGTAAGGTTATTTATGCCAAGAATGCTTCAGACCGTACGTATACAATTAGTGGATGTACTTTCTACGATGCTCCTAACGATGGCAAAGCTTTCTTCGATGATAATGTCAATTCTGAATCTACGACTATTAAAATCTCGAATACGTTGTTTGGTGGTAACCAAAATATTGATTCGGCAATAAGAAATAAAAATACAGTAACAGCCGAGAATGTTTATTCCGCCAGTGACTTTACTTACGGTAAAAACGGGTGGCCTGCTTCTTCCACAGTTATGAATATTGATAAAACCAGTGTAGAGCTATTCCCGAATGCAGCGGCTGGAGACTTTACCGTAGCTCCGAAAGATTATAAGAAATTCGGTGACCCGCGTTGGAATAATTAAAATCAGAATCAAATAATAAAGATAGAATTATGAAAATAAAATATTTGTTGAGTTGCAGCCTTTTGGCGGGAAGTGCATTGTTTGCGTCATGTACTTCCATTGAGCCCAAATTGGATAATGATTATAAGCCTCTCCTTCCGGAAGAAATTCCGGAAGGTACCATTACCCAATTGAATTACGGTGAGTTACGTGCTTTTCCCGGAGCTGAAGGACATGGACGTGACGTTACAGGCGGACGTGGTGGTAAAGTCTACCATGTAACGTCATTGGAAGACGGCGGTGACGGTGACCAAGGTACATTCCGCTGGGCGGTCCGCCAAAGCGGTGCACGTACTATCGTGTTCGATGTAGCGGGTACTATCCACTTGAAAAAAGCGTTGAAGATAGAAGCTGATAACATAACCATTGCCGGACAGACCTCACCGGGTGGAATCTGTATAGCGGATCAAGCCTTTACCATTGCCGCTAATAATGTTATTATACGCTTCATGCGTTTCCGTCCGGGTAACCCGGCGGATGATGTGGACGGTCTTGGCGGTATGGATAGAAAGAACATCATCGTAGACCACTGTTCTGTAAGCTGGAGTTCGGATGAGACTCTTTCGGTTTACGGCATGGAGAACTCTACCGTACAGTGGTGCATTGCTTCGCAGGCTCTTTACTTCACACAGGCAAAGGATGGTAAAGCGCATGGCTTTGCCGGTAACTGGGGTGGGCACAATGCCACTTATCACCATAATCTGATAGCACACTGTGACAGCCGTACACCGCGTCTTGGCCCTCGTCCCTCTACTTTGGAATTGGGCGAACAGGTTGATATACGTAACAATGTTTTCTACAACTGGGGTGGCGAAGGATGTTACGGTGGTGAAACACAGCATGCCAATCTGGTGAACAATTATTATAAGCCGGGACCTACCACCGACTTGTTAAGAGACAGAAGATGTTATCGTATCGCACGTATTGGCATTTACGGTCAGAATTATGATAACGGTGAGGGATTCGAGCCTTTTAAAGGAATATGGGGACGCTTCTATATTGACGGCAATTATATGTTCGGCAATGCGGATGTGACTGCTGATAACTGGACAGACGGTGTTTATGCACAACAGGAAGACAATGACGGTAATGATTATACTTGGGAGTCCGAGGGTAAATCGGTCATCAATAACGGCAGTCAGGTAGTAGATGTTAAAGGAGTTACTACTCATACGGCTGAGGCAGCCTACGAGCAGGTATTGAAGTATGTAGGTGCTTGCAACTATCGGGACACTTATGACAAATTCATCATGGATGAAGTAGCTGAGCGTAAGGCAACGTGCAATATTCAAGGGAGTAACCATAAGTTGGGTTATATTAACCATCCGAGTGAGCTGGTAGGTATTGTAGAAGGAGTGGATGAAAATGGCTATCCTGTATTGGTGCAGGTGGCGGATAACGATTTGGCCGATACCGACGGTGACGGTATTCCCGATTATTGGGAAACGCAATACGGATTGAACAAGGATTATGCTGCCGATGGCAATTTAAAGACTGTTGATGAAAATGGTGAATATACCAATCTGGAAATGTATCTGAACAGTTTGGTACAAGACATTATGGATAAGTGTCGCGAGGGCGGCACGGTAGTCGAGTAATGGTTGTACCGG
The DNA here is from genome assembly GCF_001915465.1 of Bacteroides sp. 44_46. Taxonomy (NCBI): domain Bacteria; kingdom Pseudomonadati; phylum Bacteroidota; class Bacteroidia; order Bacteroidales; family Bacteroidaceae; genus Bacteroides; species Bacteroides sp. 44_46. The sequence continues at coordinate 253,280 of NZ_MNQO01000018.1, forward strand.
ATGAACAACACGGAATATTTATTAATATAAAAATAACGGATAGTACTATGAAACTTTTTAAACTATTTACTTTAATGGCGGCCGGAACAATGATTACGGCTTGCAATAACGAGATTGAGAATCTTTCCCGGAATGCGGATAACCGAGTGATGTCTTTGCAGACAGCCGGGAAAGCGTATACACGTTTCAATGATGTGACTAATACATGGGAAAATACTGATAAAATAGGTGTGTATATGTATGGTGCGGGTACCGGGAGTACTGATATTCTGAATGGTGCCGAGAACGTCTTGTTTACTACACAGGGCGGAGAAAGCCCTGTGAATTTTACTTCAGAGACCGGTATCCAGATTGCGGGTGAGAATGCCAAGTTTACAGCTTATTATCCGCAAAATGGAGATATTACCGGCGGTATTTATAAAGTTGCATTGGGAAATCAGGCAGAAGGCTATGTTGCTCACGATTTAATGTGGGCTATGAATGATAATGTAAGTAGTGAGGATGCTAAGAGTTTATCTATGACGTTCAAGCATCAGTTGGCAAAACTTGCCATTGAGATTACTTCTAATAGTGGTGAGACTGTACAGAGCGTATCTATTCAGGGAATATCTATAAGTGCCGATTTCAATATCGCTACCGGTGAGTTTTCTAATGAAGCAAAAGGTTATATCACCCCCTGCAAGACTGCCGACAATAAATATAGTGCATTGGTTTTACCTACTAACCCGGCTACAGCTCTCAGTATGATTATTACTACTGATGCAGCAGAGGATAATACGTATGAGTATACTTTCAATTCCGGTACTATTTCTGAATTGAAGGCAGGTTATATATACACTATCAAAATCGGTTTAGGCGAATCCGTATTGGGCAGTGTAGACCAGATAGAAGGCGGTAACTCTCCGTATGAACCGGGTGGTGATGTGAACGGTAATGCTGAAGCTGTGACACCGGAAATACCCGGATATATGGTCGTAGAAGCACCTGCTGATAATGCGGAAGCATTGGCCGGTTGCCTTAATGGAAAACAAGGTCCTATTGCCTTGAAGTTTGTTGCTGGAAATACTTATAAGGCAGATATGATTACCGTACCTGCAGACATTACGGATTTGTTATTGATTGGAAAAGAGGGACAGGCAAAGGTTACGATGAAAGGGCTGAGTGTGCCGGAAAGAACGTTGAATAAACTTACATTCCAAGATTTGGAAATTGAAGGTACTGATGCGAATACGGCAATCTGTGCAGCTGAGCTGAAAGAAGATGCAGAGTTAACAGTAAAAGGCTGTTATATTCATGGCGTGAAAGCTGTTTATGGACGCGGAAAAGCCCTGGCGCAAAAACATAGTACTGATTTTTCAAGATTGTCTTCTTTTACTATTGATGATAGCCGAATTTACAATGTCGAATGTGTTTTTGATTATGGTGTGGTACTTGCTGTTACATTAAATAATTCCACACTGTATAACCTCTCACAAATAGCATTTTTCTCTAGTAAGTCTAATGATACTAACGATATAAAGCAATGTGAACCTATTAAAGTTACGAACTGTACATTAGTCGATTTAAAGAAAAATCTTGTTCAGACAGCAGGCGGCTATGGCTATTTGACAAATTATGAGAATAATATATCGATTTTGGCAGGAGATGCTCATATTGCCTATGGAGTAAAAGGAGCTAATAATAGCGCTTATATATTTGTCATCCAAAACAATATTGCAGCAACAGGTTCCGGTATTAAGATTGCTGATTTTACCAATAATGGAGCAATAGATGATACAAAGTCTAGAGCTGAAATTTTCCCTAATGAAGATGCGGGGGACGGTGGTAAGAACTTTACCCCTGCTGATGGTATTACCATCGGTGACCCGCGTTGGAAGAAATAACTAAAATCAACAAGCAGTTATTGATATGAAATTTACATCTTATATATACACCCTTTTAGGTGTTCTTTGCCTTTATGCATGTTCTGATGAAGACAACAACGGAGTAGCTTCATCGGACAGCAACGGCGTGGTGTTCTCCGCTAATATCGGAGAATACCAAACCCGTATCGCGACCGATGGCGGAAGCTGGGCTAAGGGAGACCGTATAGGCACTTATATGTACGCTGCAGGGACGGAGAATTTGATGACATTCTCCAATAATGTTCCGTACACCTGCCAGAATGAGGAGCAACTTGCCACCTTTAAAGCCGATAAACCTTTGATGTTTCCTGCGGATGGGCAGGAAGTTTCTTTCAAAGCATATTATCCTTATGTAGAAAACATCAATGAATATCTTTATCCGTTGGTGTTGGATAATCAGCAACAAGGTACCGCTCCTTATGATTTGATGTATGCCGTATCGGACGGCACACACGCTCGTACCCGCGAAGAGTCTTCTTCGATGGTGCCGCTTAACTTTTCCCATTGTTTGGCGAAGGTTATTTTGAAGCTGACCGATAAAGAGGAAAAACCGCTGCAAGCGGATGGAGAACCGATATTTCAGGGTATGAAAACACATGTGACATTAAACCTGAAGAGTGGAAATCTTTCTGCGCAAACGGCCACCGCACCTATTCGGGCTTTTCTGAATACAGATGAAAACAGTATCGAAGCGATTGTCTTTCCCGGCGAACTGACTGATAACTGTGTGGCCGAATTCTCGATTGACGGCAAAGCTTATAGCTGGATGTTCAAAGATAATACTGCCGGATTGACTTCTCTGGAAGCAGGGTATAAGTATGTCTTTTCTTTGAAAATTCTTACCGAATCGGGTACAATAGACGGTGCGGCGGATGTGGAACAGAGTGGCAGTTCTTCCACTCCGTGGCAGAATGAGACGACCACCGGAATAGCCACAGCTTCCCAATACAAACTTTATCCCTGCGATAAGGGAGCTTTTGCCGATACTGAACTGAAAATTGCGTTTACAGGAGAAACGCCTCGGTTAGGCGCAAGCGGTTCTATCCGTATTTATCGGGCGGATAACCCTGCGGAACCGATAGATGAAATCCGCATGGATGAACGTCAGGAGCCTATTTCGGAAAATGGCGGTACTAAGTTTAATACCTGGATGGACGTTATCGGTTCGAGCGATCGTAAACTGATTGTGAACTACCATGCTGTAAAAGTGGATGGTAATGAGGTCATTATTAAACCTCACAGTCGTAAATTGGATTTTGGTACCGACTATTTTGTACTTGTAGACAAGGAAGCGATACAGCATGACGGTTTCAAAGGTATCACTACTTCCAAATGGTTTTTCACTACCCGTCCGGAACCGGAAGTGAAAACTACGGTCAGTGTAAGTCATACGGATGCGAATGCGGACTTTTATACTTTGCAAGGCGCCGTGGATTTCTTTACAAGAAATGCGGTAGAAGGTGAAAAGACCATTATGTTGGATGAAGGAAAGTTTGAAGAAATTGTCAATATCCGTAATTTGAGCAGCCTTACCGTTAAGGGAGCCGGAGCGGATAAGACCGAGATACAGTCGGACAATAACAACAACTGGAATCCGGGTATCAAAGACGGTTGCGACAGCGGCCTTGCCGATGCTCTGAAACCGGGAATGGATATTCCCTATGTCGACGGACGTAATCAGGGCGGCGGAAGGGCCGGTGTATTGATAGCCGGAAAAGCGGATAAAATTCGTTTTGAGGATGTCAGTATGCGTTGCCTGTATCCAACGAAGACGCAGGCGGAAGTGTTGTGCATTCGTAACAAGAGCGATAATGCCACGGCATTTGTACGCTGCAGATTTTATAGTCAGCAGGATACATTATTGCCGGGTGGCGGTTATAACTGGTTTTATGATTGCTATGTAGAGGGTGATACCGATTTTATCTGGGGAGGAAACTCCGCATGCCTGTTTGAAAGCTGCGAAGTCAAAATGATAACCTCCGGTGGGCGTGGCTTCAATGCGCGTGTTAAGGCAAATAATATCGGTTATGTATTTTCAGAGTGTAGTTTGACCGTTGCAGAGGGAGTGACAAAGTGCCGTTTGTTGGAAGGGTCTGATGGCACCGGAATGGTTGATAATATAACATTTGTCAATACTACGATTGATAAGGAGTTTTTCAGCGGCGGTATTAATTCTAAGGATAAGTCGATGGTTCCTATTGCAGGTTATGATGATATTCGATATAATGATGGAAATAACGTTGTATCACTCGGTGAAGACACCGGTATCAAAGACGGTTGTAAAATGTATAACTGTACGTACTATGATGGCGAAAATAAGAAGTCTGTACAGGAAAGTGGTGTTAATGGAGCAGATAGAATACATACGCTTACCTCTGAAGAGTACAATCAATACTTTAAAGACCGCTCTACCGTTTTAGGTGGTTACGCAGACACAACATGGTTCACTGAATAGTTTGCCGACACTTGTTCCTACTCTCTTCCCTGCAGTGATTTACTATTATAAGCCTTTTAATTGCATATTAAAAGGCTTATAATATCACATTAAAAGGCTTTTAATCATATCTCACTCGTAATGTCTGTCCGATATCACGGTTATGGCTGTTTCTTTTCTTTGTATTCCGAAGGGGTTACCCCTACAATCTTTTTGAAACAACGACTGAAGTATTTCGGGTCATTGAATCCCGTCATATAAGCAATCTGCGAAATATTATATTCACCGCTGTCGAATAACTGTGCCGCTCGTTTGATGCGTATCTGGCATATGAAATTCACAGGCGACAGTCCTACTATTGATTTTAGCTTCTGATAGAAGATAGTTCGGCTCAACAGGAGTTTTTCTGCGAATTGTTCGATGGTCAGATCCGGATTGTCCATCTGTTCTTCCATGAACTCCATAACTTTTTCCATAAACAGTTTGTCGTGCGGGGTTATTTGCGGTTGTGACGGTTCCGGAATGTCATCTGCCAAAGTTACGTCCTTGCCTGCGGTTAGCTTGACCATGTACATCTCTTGCAGTTCTTTGCGCTGGCGTAAAAGAGAGGTGATACGGATTTTCAGGTAAGTGGAACTGAAAGGTTTGGTGATGTAATCGTCGATTCCGTGTTCCAATCCGGCGATACGGTCGTCCAAAGAAGCCTTGGCGGACAACACGATGATAGGAATGTGGCAGATATTATTGTTTGCCTTAATCTGCCCTATCATCTCCAGACCATCCATTATCGGCATCATAACGTCGCTGATAATGAGGTCCGGCACATTGTCGATGGCACGTTGCAATCCTTCTTTTCCATTGGAAGCGGTTATCACATTATAGCTGCCGGACAGACTGCTCTTGAGGAAATGCCTTAATTCATTGTTATCCTCCACCACTAATATGGAATTACAGTCGGAATCAGTCATCTCCGTTTCTTCCATGTATGCGTTTTCTCCGTCTAAGCCGTTGGCTGCGGAAACGGTTTCCTGTTTGTCGTCATCCAATATGAGCTCGGCTTGCATGTCTTCTTCGAACACTTTCTGTTGCAGGGGTAAGGTTACGGTGAAAGTACTGCCGACGCCGGGCTGGCTGCTTACCTGAATGCTTCCGTGGTGCATTTCCACCATTTCCTTCGCCAATGACAGGCCGATACCGGAAGAGGGTTGTAGAATGTTCTGTTTCACCAAAGACTCGAAACGTTGGAATAACACACGCTGCTTGTCGGGCACGATGCCTATTCCCTCGTCTTTCACTTCTATATCGACCGATTCTTCTTTCGGGATAACCTTTATGGTAATCGCTTTGCCGGGAGGCGTATATTTGAATGCATTGGATAGCAGATTAAAGAATATTTTTTCAAATTTGTCCTTATCTACCCATCCGTAAACAGACTGTACAGGTGTCACCAGCCGGTAATCCATATTTTTCTCTTTGGCGATTAGTTTGAAGTTGTCCATTGATTTCCGTAACAATGAAATCAAGTCTTTCTTTTCTACCAACAGCTTCATTTTCTGGTTTTGTATCTTACGGAAATCCAGTATTTGGTTCATCAGGTGAAGCATGTGCTCGGTGTTTTGATGCACTACGGTAAGATATTCGCGCGCGGTGGGCGAGAGCGGTTCATTCTCCAGTACTTCTGCGACGGGACTGCTGATTAGGGTTAAAGGTGTGCGCAGCTCATGAGAGATGTCGGTGAAGAAACGCAGTTTGATGTCGGTGAGCTGTTTTTCCATATCTACCCGGTGACGCAGGCGGTATATGTAGAATAGCACATAAACAATCGTTGCCGTGAAAAGGATGAATAGCATGGAATAGAACACCCATGCCCAGTAAGTTTCCCAGAAAGTGGGGAGTACTCGTACGGGAAGGGAATATATGTTGTCCGTCCATACACCGTCGCTATTGGTGGATTTGACCTGGAGACGGTATTCTCCGGCCGGTAGGTTGATGTAGCTTGCCGAACGGTTGTTACCGGCTTCATTCCACTCTTTCTCCAATCCTTCCAGACGATAAGCATATTGAATGTGCTCGGGAGCGACATAATCAAGGGCGGCAAACTGAAAAGTGACGTTTCTTTGCGATGCTTTTAACTCCAGCTCGGCCAGATTGTCAATCGACTGCTCAACCGGATGCCCCTGTATCCTGAGGTTGGTAAAGATGATTGGCGGTACATAACTGCTTTTTTTCATCTTGTCGGGCATTACCTCCAAGAAACCTTTATCGGTTCCTAAAACAATTTGGTGACGGGCGTTTATTACGGGTAAGGCTTCCGAGAAATTGAAGTCTTGATAAGTTGAATTTAGCTGATAGTTCTCGAACGTTTCTTTATCAGGGTTGAACTTGGACAATGCTATCTCGGACACGAACCATAGCTGACCGGAGTTATCTTCTATCATGGAAAGCATTAAATCCGAAGCCAATCCGTCCTTCTTGTCATATCCTTTGAATTGGATATCCTCTCCAAGCAGTGGTCCGGATATGATTTTATTGACTCCTCCGGTAAAGCTCATTACGTAAGTCGTATTATGCCTGTCTGTGTAAATCTGCATAATATCGTTTGCGTTCAGACTGTAAGTATCACCCGTCCGGTGATTGTTCCTGTAAAATTTGATTTCTTCGGGACGTTTGAAGTCACTCGCAAACGTAATTAATCCGCTGGTGGTTCCTACAAAAATAACTCCTTCGGGGCCGCCTGCGATGTTACGTATTTTTGTTCCGTAGGTTGTGGGGTAATTTTTCAGTTCGTTATTGCAGTTGATAAATTGTATCTCTCCATTTCCGGTTTGTTTTATCAGGTTCAGGCCGCTGCCGAAACATCCTACCCAGATACGTTTACGGGTGTCCTGGAAAATGGTGTAAACGTCGTTACCGCTAATGCTGTAAGGCTCTTCGGGGTTGTACTGATAGTGATGAACGGAGTATTTGCCGGTATCTTGTTTTTTTAGCAAATAGAGACCGGAACCTTTGCTTCCCATCCATATGTTGTGCTCCTGGTCTTCCATGAAATCATAGATATCTTCAAAAAAATGCGCCTGTTCCTTAATGATATCGCCTTGTTTGGAAAGATAGCCTTCCAAGTTCCCGTCGGGAGCATATATGCGGACATGGTTTGATTTTGATGCGCTCCAGAGCCGCCCGCCGCTGTCGCGCAGGAAAGCGCGTGTTTCGGCTTCATGATCGGTTTGATTGAAATGGAAACTTTGCGGTGAGAAACTTAATTTGTAGACGCCGCGCGCACTGGCCATCCAGGCATTGCCCTGATTGTCGATGGTGTGAACTCGGACTAACGGGCTGAAGATGGATTTGGGATGATTTATATCTATTACCAATGGTTTGAGTTTCTTTTCTTTTCTGTCATAATAGGAGAAATTTCCTTCGGTGGGTAACATCCATAAGGTGTTTGTGTTGTCTTCAAAGATTATTTTACGGCTTTTGCGTTCATGTTTAACCAACTCGTCCCGGGGAGTAACCAGATGCTCTTTTTCATTGGCGGCCATGTTGAGGCGGATAATGCCCGGCGTATTCGAGAATACCCAGATATCTCCATGCCGGTCTTGGTAGACGGATTCTACGTAGTTGGAGTGTTGAGTGGGGGTTTGGATGTTTATCTGACGGAACTTGTTGTTGCCGGGGGTATAGAGTATGAGTCCGTTATCTGTTGCCAATGCCAGCGTATCTTTTCCGATGATTGTCAGATTGGCGATGTTCCGGTACGGATAGGGGACATCTATGAATTTCAGTTGGCGGGTTTTGAAATCATAGCCGGCCAGTTTGCCGTGTTCGGCGGCAAGATAGATGTTTTCTTTCCATTGGATGATGTGACGGAACGGGAAGTCTGTGTCCAATGTCTTTTTCCCGACGATAGTGATGCCTTTGTCGGTCAGTACCCATTCGTCTTCTTCGGAGTCCTGAAAGACCGTATAGACTTGATTACCTTTCAGGTTGCCATTGAAGATGGAATAAGGCGAGGTACCTTTTCCGTCCTTGCACTGTTGCTCGTCGGCACGGTAAGTATATCCGTCTTTACAAAGTATCCAGGCAATTCCCTTTTTCAGCGAGAGAATACGTATGACATGGTTCGAATGATTGAGAGACCGGGTAAGCGGTTGGAGGACGTCTATGAATTTCTCGGTTTTGACATCGAACAGGCATGCTTGTCCGTCATACGTAGTACACCAGATATCGCCGTATTTACTTTCTACAATGTTGCCTATACGGTTACTTTCGAAAGAGTAGGTCGTTTCTTGGAATATTTTGTAGTTTTTGAACGTGTAACCGTCAAATTTGTTTATCCCATTCCAGGTACTGAACCACATAAGCCCTTTTTGGTCTTGCAGAATACTCATCACGTTGCCTTGTGCAAGGCCGTTACTGACTGAAAAGTATTTAATTTGGCATACCGGTTGGGAAACAACGGATAACACGACTGACAGAAAGAAGAAGAAAAAGCTAAGCCGCTTCATAGTCATTATTTTAAAGTTTAAGCAAAAATAATGAAATGCGTTCAGAAGAAAAACAGAAGGGTGGATTTTACATAAAAAATCCACCCTTTCCCTTATTTTGTCCTCTATCTTACTATGTTGCGCCTTACTTTATAGCTTTGACAAACGCTCTTCTACGCTTATGCTGTTCGGTCTTGAAGTATTCCCATTGTGCCTGTACCTTGCCGTTCAGTTCTAGTTCCGGATTGCTTTCCGCAAACACGAAGCCCAATTTCTGATAGACAGGGATTAAATCGGAGAATAGCAATGCGTTTACGCCCTTGTTCTGATACTCGGGCTTCACGGCTACCAGCAGCAAATCCAGCATTTTGGCGCGACGTTTCATAAACAGGGCTTTCAGCAGGTGATACCAACCGAAGGGCAGCAGACGTCCATGAGACTTCTGCAAAGCTTCTGACAGGGAAGGCATGGAGATGCCTACCGCCACCAGTTTGTCTTCGGCATCTGTAACCAGCGTCACCATGCGAAGGTCCAGAATAGGCAGATACATTTTTACGTATTGATCAATCTGGCGTTGTGACAAGGCGGAATAGCCATACAGCGGACTGTATGCTTCATTCATCAGTTCAAAAATAGCCTGTCCGTAGTCGCGGGCAATCTTCTTGGCGGAAGAATACTTTTTGATTTTGAGGTTATATTTGCGCTGGATGAGTTCTGAAATGCGTTTATGCTTGTCGGGTATGGCATCCGGAATATAAATCTTGTATTCTACCCAGTCGGCGTCTTTCTCGAAGCCCATGCGTTCCATGTGTTGCGGGTAGTAGGGGTAGTTATAAGTGGTTGCCATTGTGCTGAGCTGGTCGTAACCTTCGATAAGCATACCTTCCGCATCAAAATCGGTAAAGCCTAACGGACCCTGTATGTGGGTCATACCCCGCTCTTTACCCCACTCCTCGACGGTACGTATAAGGGCTTCTGATACTTCGGGGTCGTCGATAAAGTCAATCCAGCCGAAACGTACTTCTTTCTTATTCCAGGTCTGATTGGCTTTATTGTTGACAATGGCTGCTACGCGTCCTACGATTCTATCATCCTTATAAGCAAGAAAATAGTCGGCTTCGCAAAACTCGAAAGCGGCGTTTTTCTTCTTGTTGAAGGTGTTGAGCATATCATCGTAGAGGTCGGGTACTGAATACGGATTGTTTTTGTATAGTTTGTAATTGAAGCGGATAAACTGTTTCAGCTCCTTTTTCGTAGAGACCTTTTTAATTGTAATTGCCATAGTTGTATGTTGTTATGAGTGGGCAAAGATACATGAAAATCTTTAAACTACGCTGCCTTACAGGCTATAAATGAGGAATGCTGTATATGCAATGTAGCAAAGTACCATAATGCTTCCCTCGATACGGGTAATGGTGCGTTTGGCAAAGAACAGTCCGAAGAGCCAAAGCAGAATGCCCGACCCTACCAGTACCCATAAGTCCGAGTTGGTAATGCCCGTCAGGTGTAAAGGTGTGATGGATGCGCTGCAACCTAATACGAAGAATACGTTGAACAGGTTGCTGCCCACTACGTTGCCAATGGCTATTTCCGGGTTCTTCTTCAAGGCTGCTACAATGGATGTGGCAAGCTCGGGCAGTGACGTTCCGCCGGCCACAAGCGTCAGTCCGATAACGGACTCGCTTACTCCCAGACTGCGTGCAATGCCGCTTGCGCCGTCTACGAAGAAGCTGCCGCCGGCAATAAGCGCACCGAGGCCACCCAAAATGTAGAGAGTGGATTTCCAGAGCGGCAATTGCTTGATATTCCCGTCATTACCTGCCGTTTCTTCGGGGGTACGCGAGGCAATGGCAAAAGTGTAACTCAGAAAGATGGCGAAGAAACAGAGTAACAGCAGTCCGTCGGTAATGCTGAGGATGTTGGCTTCGTCTCCATTCAGAAATACGTCGTTGGCACAAACCAGCAAAGCTATGGAAGAGAGGATGCACAAAGGAATTTCTTTTTGCAGCGTATTCCGGGTCACGGCAATCGGGGCGAACAGTGCGGTACAGCCTACAATCATCAGTGTATTGAAAATGTTGCTTCCTACGACATTGCCGATAGCTATATCCGCGCTTCCTTTCAAGGCGGAAGATACGCTGACCGTCAGTTCCGGGGCAGACGTTCCGAAAGCGACGATTGTCAGTCCGATAACGATGTTGGGTATACGGAAACGTTGGGCTACGGACGCAGCTCCGTCCGTCAGTCCGTTGGCACCTAATAGAATGAGGAGAAGTCCTCCTACGAGTAACAGAATGTTCATGGAATCTATTTTTGCGGGCAAAGATAATGTAAAATTCCGATTAAGAGAGTTTAAGAGGGAATCCGTTTTACTTCTGCGGGAATGAAGAATTTGTTTAAACCGATAGCGGAATGGAATGAACAGGTTCATTTTTTATGAAATATGAAAAACATTCTGTATGTTTGACGTTTTATTTAAAGTAACCATATTATAACAACCAATAAAATATTTTGAGATGAGAGGGATTCGCGCCTTGTGGCTGATGCTGATGTTACTGACAGCCGACGGAGTTTCTGCCCAATTGGTAGAGAAAGTGCTTCGCGCCATAGAAGGAGACAGCTTGGCTCCGGTTACAACGATAAAGGCAGACTCGGATTCTGCGGTATCACTGTCGGCAATCAAGCAGGAGTTGGAAGCAGCCCGGCTGAATGAAGCCAACCTGCGTATGGAAATGGAGCAACTGAGGCTTGCCAGCTATGCGGCCGACTCCGTAAAACACTTGCAGCAGAAACAACGCATCGACTCCCTGCGTAAGGTGACTCCCGGCGTTCCGGTGGTGGTAGAGGGAGATACGCTGTTCTATCTCTATGCCAAGCGTGGCGGCCATACTCCCCAGCAACGTGCCGAGATGGATGCCGCTGCCATATTAGAATTGAGCAAACGCTTTAATCTGCGTCCCGATTCACTGTATATGGAAAGCAGCGATATCGTTACCGACCTTATGTATGACAATAAAGTCATCGCTTCCTTTATCGACCAGGACGGATTGTGGGAGAACTGTACCCGTGACCGGTTGGCTGCCCACAACCGTAAAGTTATTGTCGATAAGTTGAAAGAAATGAAAGATGAGCACGGTCTGTGGCAGTTGGGCAAGCGTATCCTGTATTTTGTCTTGGTGCTTGTAGGGCAATATTTCCTTTTCAGACTTACCATCTGGCTGTTTAAGAAACTGAAAGTGCGGATACAGAGGTTGAAAGATACTAAATTAAAACCTTTCTCCATTCAGGATTACGAATTACTGGACACGCAGAAACAGGTTAACCTGCTTATTTTCCTCTCGAATCTGCTGCGTTATATCATCATGTTCCTTCAATTACTATTGACGGTTCCGTTGTTGTTTTCCATCTTTCCGCAGACCAAGAGCCTGGCATACCAGCTGTTTTCTTATATTTGGATTCCGGTAAAGAGTATCTTTACTTCGGTTGTGGAGTACATACCCAATCTGTTCACTATCTTTGTGATATGGTATGCGGTGAAGTATTTGGTGCGTTTTGTCCATTACCTTGCCAATGAGGTGAAATCCGAGCGGTTGAAGATACGCGGCTTTTATTCCGATTGGGCTGAACCTACTTTCCACATCATCCGTTTTCTGCTCTATGCTTTTATGATTGCGATGATTTATCCCTACCTGCCCGGTTCCAAGTCCGGAGTATTTCAGGGCATTTCGGTTTTTGTAGGATTGATAGTTTCGCTTGGGTCAAGTACTGTTATCGGGAATATTATTGCCGGTTTGGTGATTACTTATATGCGTCCTTTCAAGTTGGGCGACCGTATTCAGCTGAATGAAACGACGGGTAACGTTATCGAAAAGACTCCGCTTGTCACTCGTATCCGAACGCCGAAGAACGAGGTGGTAACTATTCCGAATTCTTTCATCATGTCCTCGCATACCGTCAATTACAGCGCTTCTGCCCGTGAATACGGTTTAATTATTCATTCAGAGGTAAGTATCGGTTATGATATCCCTTGGCGGCAGACGCATCAACTGTTGATAGAGGCCGCACTGAATACGCCCGGTGTGATAGACGATCCGCGTCCTTTTGTGCTGGAAACCTCGCTTAGCGATTGGTATCCGGTGTATCAGGTGAATGCATATATCAAAGAGGCCGACCGTTTGGCGGATATTTATTCTGATTTGCATCAGAATATCCAGGACAAATTTAATGAAGCGGGTATCGAGATTATGTCTCCGCATTATGTGGCTACACGTGATGGAAGCCAGAGTACGATTCCGAAGGACGACTTGCGGGAGAAGAAATAATTAATATGCTATAAAACAAAGGCTCGTTTACTATTTATTTCTTTCAGGCACGGGATTACACGGAAAAACATGGATAAAATTAAAGGGAACCGTGAAAATCTGTGTAATCCGTACCTGAAAAGAAAGCATTAAATGTTTTGCCTCTTATAAATGGAACTTATTTTTAAAAAGAATTATTTGCTGCGTGTCACGGTGTGCAGCACATTGCCTTTCTTGTCAATCATGCGCAACTCCAATGTCTTTTTATTGGCGGACACAATGGAAAAACCGGGTTCGGGACTACAAAACACAGTACCTTCAATGGGACTGACTTTACGACTGAGCGAACCGGCGGAGTTGGTGATGTAATCTATATCGCTGCCCGGTACGCGGACGTGCTGGAAGTTATGGATGTGTCCGCAGATATACATATCTACTTTGTGTTTGCGGAGTATCGGGTCGAGCCGTGATTGCATATCCCGGCGTTCGCTTCCGTCTTTCGGCGTTTCGGCATAAATGGGGTGATGTCCGGCAACGATTACCCAGTCTTCTTTAGCGGTGGTCAGAACAGAATCGATCCATGCGAGCTGTTGTTTGTAATCCTGTTTGCAGGCGTCGGGATAGGTTTCTTTTTCATTGCGGTATTTGTCTATCATCGGAGCGGTATCTACCCATACCACCCGGATAGTCATGCCTTTATCTTCAAAGACTTTGGTATAGTAACGTGCGGGCATCGTCCAGCGGCGGCTGATATTCGAATAATCCAGTACAGCCTGTGTATTGCCGCGATATTCATGGTTGCCCAGCAGGGGGAACCAGTCTATCATCAGTTCGGGATGGCTGTAAATCAATTCGTAATTAGTCATCCATAACGGGTCGCTGACGGACCGTACGCCTTCAAAGTGGTGTACATCGCCCGTAGCGAGTACAAATTCCGGGTCTGTACCGTTTTCCGCCATTACTCCCATGAGTTCGGCAATGGTTTTTTGGTCATAGTAGCCGTTACGTCCCAAGTCGTTGGCTACGTAGAAGTTGAACTTCTTGTCGAATATGGAATAATCGGTGATTTGAGCGATTGCCGGGTTGCCCAGCAAGGTAACGAATAATAAAAGGAATATTTTCTTCATTGTTGTTTCTTGTGTTAGATATTATTGAATGATAGTATAAGGTCAGAAGTTAATCTTTACTCCGGCATTCACCTTTACACCGTAGTATTCGGCTTGCATGGTGCGGTCTTTCGTACCTTGGTAGTAGCGGAGGGGCTGGTTCAGCAGGTTATTGGCTTCGGCGTAGAATGTTGTCTTGATTTTCTTTCCGAAGGTATAGCTCGCGTTGGCATCCATATAATTCACTTTGTCGTAGTAACGGTCGTAGAAGGCGCTTTCACCCATTTCATCAATAAAGTCGGAAGCGAAATTATAGCTTAAACGGATATTTAGTCCGGCTTTCTCGAAATAGAGCGAGGCATTGGCGGTATGTGTCGGTGACCCCGGCATGCTGAGGCCTTCTTCATTCTCGCGGCCTTCGAAGTTGAAATCCTCTACACGGGAGTGTGTATAAGTATAGGTTCCGTAGAAACCGATACACTTCAAGGCAGGGGTGATAAAGCCGAAATCGCGTTGGTAAGAGAGCTCTACACCGAGCAGGTTGGCGTTACCCGCATTCTTGGGTTGCGTGAAGCGAGTATATACATTACCTTGGTATTCGTAGTTGGTACTGATTTGGTCTACGATGAAGTCATCGATTTTCTTGTAGAAAATACCGGCACTGACCAGACCGATGCTACGGAAATAATAGTCGGCGCTCAGGTCGAAGTTGTAAGACATGGTCGGTTTCAGTTCGGGATTTCCGATAGTGATTTCATTGTCGGAGCGCTTGATGTTTACGCTCGGTACAAGAGCCGAATATTTGGGACGTGACAATGTCTGGGTGAATGAACCGCGTACTTTGAAGTCTTCGTTTACGTTCCATTTTACGAGCAGTGAGGGTAAGAAGTTGATGTAACTGTTGTGTTGGCGTTCGGTTTTGCCGGTGATATCCTCGTCCGCGTCGTATGTACGTCCGGTATAGGCTAAGTCGGTGTTTTCGATGCGCAGACCGGACATCAACTCTACGCGGTCTGTTATTTTCTGGTCGAAGCGGATATAACCGGAACTGACGGTTTCGCGGGCTTCGAAGTTACCTGCCAGCTCTTCCTGTACTTGTTCCTTTTCAAACAATGAGGCGTTGTTCAGGTCTAATGACCCGGTGTATTCCTTGCCGGCATAGATTCCTGTCTGGTATTTGCTATTGGGCATGAAGTGCTTGTTGGATTGGTCAACAGTATTTTTAAGGCTGTTTTCCATAAAGGCGTCTTCGTCCAGCGGAGAGTATTCATAGAAATCCACCTCCTTGTCTTTGGTTTTACGAACCACCTTTGCGCCGAATTTCAGTTTATTGCCGTTTTTGAACGGAAGTTTGAAGTTGGCGGAGAATTTCAGGTCTTGTTCTTTGATGTCTTCTTGTTGTTCGGTCAGTTCTTTCAGACTGAATTCGTCATTCAAGGTCATTGTAGAACCGTCTTTGGGAGAAGCAAAAGGTTGACGTTCGTTGCTCAAGTCCATATTAAATTTCTGTTTCTTGAGCTGGAAGTCGATGTAGCGTTCGTTGGGGCGTTCTTCGCTGGCTTTGGCGTAACTTGCGTGCCAGTCCATGGCGAGAGGTCCGAAGAGATGTTCGCCGCCGAGGGCGAAGTCCATCGTGCGCTGGCGTTCCAGACGGGCATTGCGGTTATCGGGTGTTCCGGCTTTGGTTTGTATGCGTACGGTGGCACTGCCATCCGGCTCAAGGTCTTTCAGGTTGGTGCGGTAACGGTTTTCCCAGTCGTTGCGGTTGTTGAAGATACCCTTGAAAGTAAGTTTGTGGTTAGTGTCGATGTCCCAGTCCAAAGCAGCGGAGTAGCTTTGGCGTTCGCGGGTTACATAATACTGGCGTATCTGATAGTCGTTGACATACAGCTTTCCGTCTTCATCCTGCTCCCATGTAAATTCGGTGTCGTAGGAACCGGAAGGGGAATTCTGATAAGAGGCTGATACCATCAATCCTAATTTGTCGTTGAAGAAACGGTCGCCGTAGGTAAATCCCAGATTCAGTTGCGCCTTTTCGCTAATCCAGTTGTAGCCTGTTCCTGCGGTGGCTGCAATGGTGCGCTTGTAAGGCGAGTTCTTGGTAACCAGATTGATAGAGCCGCCAATGGCGTCGGCATCCATATCCGGGGTGACTACCTTGTTTACCTCGATAGTCTGAATCATGTCTGCCGGAATCAGGTCGAGCTGTACGTTGCGGGTTTCACCTTCGGCAGAGGGTACGCGGTTGCCGTTGATAGTTACGGAACTTAAGTCGGCGCTTGTTCCGCGAACTTGCCCGAAACGGGCTTCCCCCTGGTCGTACTGTACGTTGATACCGGAGATACGTTTCAAGGCATCGCCGATGTTGGAGTCGGGGAATTTACCTACCTGGTCGGCGGATACTACATTGGTAATTCCCAGATTGCTCTTTTGGGCGTTGATGGCACGGCGCTGTCCCTGAAATGCGCCGCCCACAACCACTTCCTGAAGTTCGACCCCTTCGTTCAGTACCACGTCTTTCTCTAAAGTACGTCCGGCGGGAATCGTGATTTTCAGCTCTACGGGCGAGTAACCTACGTAGCTTACTTTCACCGTATAAGTTCCCGGGTCGAGGTTGGGGAATGTGTAGAAACCGTTGACGTCGCTCGTCACGCCGGTGTGTAGTTTCTCGATATAGATTGAAGCGCCCGGGAGAGTTTGCTTTGTTACATCGATGATACGGCCGCGTATCGTACCTTGTTTAACGATATTTGCTTTTTCATCGGCCATTGTCGTGTTACTGGCCGTTGCGAATAGGAGCAGGAATAAGAATGCTCTTACAATTTGTTTCATACCTGTTATTATCTGTTAATAATTTGCGGCAAAAGTACAGGTATGGAGTTACGTCTGTTTTACGGGATTTTGAAGAACCGGTAACAATAATATTACAATTAAGTTGCAAATCGGATATGCCGGTTCCACGTCTTTATGTTTTACTGCTTTTTGACTATATATCAGGGTTGTTTACAGGCAATCAATAGTTTTTTTTCATCGGCAAGGGTAGTTGCAAACAGATAGATATCTCCACCGTCCGCCAGTTTCAGGCGCTTTCGCAGTTCGGCCACGCTGGTGGGGAAGTTACGTACTGTGAGGTTGGCTTTTTTTTCCGTACCTATCAGTTCTTTAAGCCCTTTCTTGTTGAGGCTGCTACTGCCGGTAATGCGGAACTTGCGTCCGGGAAAGTCCGGTATATATGCGTCGGAAGTGTAAAGGTGGCTGTTGGGATGCAGTTTCTCTACATTATATATGGATGAAACGCTGCGGAACGCTCCGGCTTTTAGGATGGATGCATTGGGCTCGTACAAGTATGCTTTCAATGTGGAGGTATACGGGCATGGATGCTCTTTCTCCTGTTGGCGGGTGAACAGAAGGTTTTGAGCCTTTTGCGATGCTGTGAGATTGGCGCAGTGAATAGGAATTTCCTCGGAGGATAAATTTGTTTCGTGCCCTAATACGAGGAGAAGCTCTTTGCATTCGTTGTTGACGGAAACGACATGGGCTGCCTGTACATGTTTCAAATCGTGCAATGCGAGAGTCAGATCCAACATAGGAGACAACTTAACCAAAACGTGTGACGCTTTCTCAAGCAGTAAGTCTTCCAAAGCGGACACATCAGGTTCGCACTCGCTGATAGCTATCGTTTTACCTCCATGCCCGTCACGTCGGGCGGGGTCTATGAATATCCAATCTACGGGTTTCATCTCTTGCAGATGGTGAATGCTGTCTTCATGGCAGACGGAAATGTGGTTCAACCCTAAGGCGGGAAAATTGTGCCGGGCAATCTCGCAAAGTGTTTGCTGGCGTTCCACGTAAGTAGCTTTCCGGAAGCAGGAAGATAAAAAGGCGCAGTCAATGCCGAATCCGCCTGTGAGGTCGGTGAAGGAATTTCCCGATATGGGAGTGGCATTTTCTTCGGAGCTCTGTTGCTCAGGTTTCAGCAGACGGTTTATAATCTCCGCTTTATATCGTGCCGTCACCTCGGAGGAGCATTGCTCCAGAGAAAGGTGAGCCGGATAGAGTATCTTCTCGTTTTCGGCCCATGCAGGTATCTTCTCTCTGGCAATCTGCCAGCCGGAAATTTGTGTGATGGCGGCAGGTATATCTACCGAGGGGTAACGGTGTGCCTGCAAAGCAAGGAGTCTTACGTCTTCCCGGCGGTGTGTACGGATGAAGTGGAGAGTGTCTTGGCTGTGTATTTCGGTCATTCGTGTCTTTTCCATTCTCGGTAAATTTTTTAAGATAAGGAACTGTATTGTCAAATATATCTTTTTATATCTCCTTTCTAAACGTGAAAATGTCCATTGTTCTTGTTATCATTGGGGGATAATTTGGTATTTTATTACAAAGATAACCAAAACAAACAGTTCTGCACTATATGAGGAGATTTCAATTCTTGGTTTGTATCATTTGTAAAATTATAGTAAGGAAACAAAGTAAGACGCAGACTGTCCGTTTTTTGCAGATAGAGGTTGCTTGGGTTAAGGGATTATTGGGTACTTTTCTTTGGCTGTCTGCCGGTTGACACGGTTAAAGTGCCACCATTCGCTGGGTAACGGGCGGAAACCGGCCTCTCTCATTACTTTACGCAAGAGACGGCGGTTCTTCATTTCTTGTTTGGTAATCTTGTTTGCTTGTACTAATTGCTCTTCTCCGGTAATATGGGCTTCTTTACCGAGATAATCTACGGGGGTACCCATTGGTAACGGCTGTCCTTGGGCATCGATGATGCTGATGTCGACTGCCAGGCCATAGTTGTGTAGGCCACCGCCCCGTGCGGGGTTGGATACGTATATATATTTGGGCGTTCCCTTTACCACGTTCCACATCTTCTGCTGGACAGACATAGGACGTGCTGCGTCGTAGACGATGAGGCTGTAATCAGGACGTATCTCTTTCAAGAACTTTTGGGCTTGCAGCAGGCTTTCCATTGCTTCCGGGTGAAGATAGGCTTCATGCAAGTCTTCGTATAATACCTGCCCTGTGAAATTGTCTGCACGGGTGTACATTAGGTCTATGGCAATACTGTTATCCGCCTCGGCAATATTGATGAAGCCGAGTGAATCCAGATAAGTCGCCATTTTGCTCTTGGCAGGGAGTACGGAGCATATGGTGTCTGTATAAATATCTTCAGTCGCAGCGGTTTGTATGGAAGGATGTTGCCGACATCCGCTCCCAATAATAGCCGATATGCAGATGAAGAACAGGTATCTTGCAGATTTTATCATATTTCAATTCTCCTTGTGATGGACAAAGATAATCGAAATATGATAAAGCAGGTCTTATTACAGCTAAGGATTTATGGTGATGTAAATAGCTGTGGCGGTAGCAGAGGGGATGGTTACCGAAACTCCGGTTCGTATTTGATTTATATACCCAGACGATCTTTCAGTAATCGGTAACCGGCAAGGCTTACCCGTAGCTTTACTCCGTTCTTTAGTATCAGCTGATATGTTTCTTTGCCAAAAAGTTCAAGACGGGATATTTGCGTTATATTCACAATACTTGAACGATGAATACGAACAAAGTTGTCTGCGGGTAAATGTGTTTCAAGATATTTCATGGTTTGCTCCTTAATATATTCTCCCGTGGAGGTTACCAATGTGGTATAATCTCCGCAGGCCTGTATATATAGCAGTTCTTCTACTTTGATGATATGTATCCGGGAACCGTCTTTTACAGTAATGCGGTCGATGGGCTCATCTCGTACTTGTTCTTCTGTGGATATCTCCTCGTGTTCGGGGATGGGAAAGTTTGCCTCTTCCGAAGGTACGTTTCCTGCCTGTTGGAGATGATACCATAAAAGTATGGCTATCCAGGCGGGGATACCGAACAAAAGGCGAAAAGGTATGGTATAGGCAAATGGTATGTATGGCATACCTGCAATTCTTACCATGATGTCGCAAATCATGAAACTTCCTGCCAGCCATAATAAAATGACTGTTACACCGGTTATGATGTTCGTTCTGCACATGGAAACGGTGCCTACTATAAACCATGACAGATAGGATAGTATTATGAACCATCCAATTGTGGTAATTCCGTCTATTAGGGCGGGTATCCAGTCTGTGTCGGTATAACACCGGAGCAATGCGGTTTGAGCAATCACCAGAAAGAGTGAAAGTCCCAGTGCCGGAGTCCAGCGATAAGGGTAATCTGTTATCGGATGTGCTTCCATACGTCAATCTTTTATTTCTATGCCGCCGAATGATATATTGCCCCGGATGACGAGTACAGACCATTCTTGTTTGGTTTCCGCTCCTTTCCAACGTTTGTCCTCGCAACCGCCGCAGAAGCAGTTACACTCTATTTGTACTTTCCAGTCTGAAGGGATGAATAACTCGACTCCGCCCCAGTTGCAGTTCAGGTCTATGTAGGTTTCGCCGGAGGCTATGTGTGTATGGCGTAAGTCGATTGTTGTACCGCCGAAGTAGGTGCGTATATTGGCTCCTCTAAACAGCTCATCCAATACTACATGACGTACGGCGCTGAGCGAGTTGTTTGAGTATAGAAAACCGTCTTCCGATTGGTATTTTTGTTCTCCTTGTGTTCCCATTCTTGCATTTGCCATTTGTTGCATCATTCTGGCATGTTGCATTCTACGGTTTTTCCAATGTTTACTTCGATGGGGGCTGATGACAAAGATTCCGGTAAGGATAAGAATTAAAGGCCAAAACATTGCTTGGGAGTTATCGGGGAATAACATGAGTTTGTTGCCTAAAAGATAGATGCCTGCCAATAGTAAAGTACCGCCCAAAAGATAGCGTTGGCGTATGATGGTGTATGTACCTACTATAATAAAAAGGGAGTGCCACGCTACCAGAAGGTTGAAATATTCTTCGGTTATCATTCCCGAATTGCGGGCAAAGAGTAATAATCCGGTAAGGATAAGGAGTGAGGCTGTCAGCATTTTGCCATAACCTTTGTGAAACGGGAATTTCTGTTTGTCTTCCATTGTTTTTGGTTTTTATGATTGTCGGCTCAAAAGTAGATTAATTCTTTATGTTGCTGAATACTTTTCGGGTAGTTACGGTTGGAAAACCGATGAAAACCGGATAGAAACCGATGAATTGGGAGTACTGAATGAGCGTGTTTTCCGGTAACTTGAATAGTTTATAACTAAAAAAGGCTCTATTCCTTTCGGAATGAGCCTCTTTCTTGTGGACCAGCCTGGGCTTGAACCAGGGACCTCCAGATTATGAGAACGATAAGATGATATTCTGCGATAGTTAACGATTTTAATATTTATTGAATATCAGATAGTTATGATTTTACTATCCCCTATAAAACTCATTAAATACCCCTAACTGAAACCGTTTGTTTACGCATTGTTTACGCAGAATTAAGGGGATTAATATTGCCATCAAGTCCATTTGGCATATAGCATCTCAGCAAGTAGTGTTAATTAATGCCTCATATTTTACACAAGTCTTGGAATAGTCGCAAATAATTTATATTTTTGCGACAAACGTAATGTAATGGCAAGTATAGAAGACAGTATTTTGACAGCTATTAAAGCCAAAGGAAGAGGAAGCATCTTCTTTCCTTCCGATTTTACGTCATACGGAGAAGGCAAGGCGGTTGGAAAAAGTCTTGAACGACTGACTGCAAAAGGTGATATTATCCGTTTGGCAAGAGGCATATATTCATATCCTGAGATTGATACAGTCTTAGGACTAGGCATATTGATGCCATCCATAGAACAGATTGCTGAAACCATAGCCCGTAGGGATAAGGCTCGTATCGTTCCAACCGGTATTTATGCCATGAATAAATTGGGAATATCTACCCAAGTTCCGATGAACGTAGTTTATTTGACTGATGGCGCGCCTCGTAAAGTAAGTTTGGGGAATGGTCGCTCAATACAGTTTAAATATACAACCCCCAAAAATCTCTCATTTACAAATCCACTCGCAATGCTTGTTACATTTGCCTTAAAAGAAGTAGGGAAAGATAATGTAACGGACGATATTGCCAAGCAAATCAAGAACGTGCTTCAAAAAGAACAAAAGGAAAATGTACTGGCGGATGAAGCACTTATGCCAGCATGGATAAGAACCTTCACGAGACAAGCGTATGAATAATTACTTTCAACTATCCAAGGAACAACAGCAAATGGTGCTTACCCAAGCAGCCAATAAGACAGGTTTACCAGTGCAAGCTGTTGAGAAAGACTTATGGGTAACTGTGGTTCTACAAATAGTGTTCACATTACCTGTAGCTAACCATCTTGTATTCAAGGGTGGCACATCCCTTAGTAAGGTATGGAAAGTGATACATCGCTTTTCCGAAGACATAGATTTGGCTATAGACCCTTCCATTTGGGGATTTGAGGGAGATTTGACGAAAAAGCAAATCAAACGGCTACGTAAGGCTTCGTCCCTCTTTGTGCGTGACGAACTTTGTCTGTCCTTAAAGGAGGCTGTTACCGAAATAGGCATGGAGAAATGGCTTCAAGTGGAAGCCGGCCCTGACGGTGAGGGTGATGGAACATATCCAGAGCCAAGAGTGATACACATTCGTTACAAATCTCTTTTCGATGAAGACTTACCTTATTTGCATTCAGAGGTAAAACTGGAGGTTGGTGCTCGTTCATTACTCGAACCCACAGCAGAAGCTGCGGTAACAAGCGTTCTAGAAGATACGTTACCTATTAGCACAACAGTTAAGCAAGTTATGATACCTACAGCTTTAGCAGAGAAGACATTTCTTGAAAAGGCATTCTTGTTACATGAGTTGTTTTCGTCTCAATCTCCAAGGGAGGCTGATCGCAAATCCCGTCATCTATATGATTTAGTGCAGATGATGTGCACTGACATTGCAACACAGGCTGTCGCCAACGATGAACTTTGGAATACAATACACCATCATCGTGAATTATTCACAAGCATGAGTGGGGTAGATTATACTCCTGACATTCGCAAACGCATAAGGCTATTGCCTCCCGATGATGTCATTGACGATTGGTATAATGATTACAAGGATATGCAGTCATCTATGATATATGGAGAAAAACCTACATTTGAAAAATTGATAGAAAAAATGAGAGAATTAGAAAATCTATTTCATAATACTAACCATTAAAAATATTGATAAAATGAGATACTGTTTTTCTGGTCACGAATCATTCCCCTGTAAGTCCATGTGGCTAAAAAAGGGATATGATTATTTGGTTGATCGCAATAAATTTACAGACCCTGACGCTGTCGTAAAACTTGGTGTCGGCAAAAACATGGTTCAATCAATTAAATTTTGGCTGAGGGCATTTGGCCTTTTGAATGATGACGAGGCTACGGAAATCGCCCGTTATCTCTTTGATGATAGAGATGGAAGAGATCCTTATGCCGAGGATAATGCCACCCTATGGATTCTTCACTACTTGTTAGTGGTTACAGCGGCTTCAAGTATTTATCGTTTGTTTTTTGTTGACTTGCAACGTGAGAAGAAAGAGTTTGATAAAGAACAAGTTCTTTCATTCATCAAAAGGAAGTGCAATGTACCTGAACAAAAAAATGTGTTTAATGAAAATACTGTTAGGAAGGACATAAGAGTGCTTTTGCAAAACTATCTTGTACCGACAAGTCCGAAAGGAAACGAAGAATATGTGAGTATTTTGTTGGAGTTAGGTCTTCTCCGTGAGAATGAAGGAAAGTATTCATTCAATGAGGTTTCTATAGAGCAGGTTAATCCTTTAATTGTTCTATTTGCATTAGTTCATATAGCCGGAGAGGACAAAACCGTTTCTTTTGACAAATTACAAGAGCTATCATTGATATTCTGCATTCCCACTTCTTCTTTTTTGATGGTGGTACGCTCACTAAGCGAACAATACCCCAAAGAAATTAGCTACACAGACAATAGCGGAATTAGGAATGTGCAATTTCTCCAGAAACTAAATATACTTGAAGTGCTGAATAGATATTACAACAACGATGAAATTTAATTTATCAACAAACATAAGCCAGGGTGTGAGCGATAACTTCAATTACATCGTTACACCCAATGCACAAAAGGTGTATGGCAATATAGTCGATAGCTTCCAATCTGGAATCCACTCATTCTTGATAATCGGGACATACGGAACAGGAAAATCTAGTTTTCTAATGGCTTTAGAACAAGACCTGCTCAACAACAAATCTAATTTGGTATCGGAAAGAAGCGTTTTTGCAGATGCCAAGAGTTTTGAGTTTATGAATATCGTAGGAGACTATTCATCTCTTTCGACGTTGTTATCAAAGGAGCTGTCAATTGCTCCTTCCGATGATAGCAAAAACATTTTTGGTACGCTGACAAAGTACTTGATAAAATTAAAGGCTCAGAATAAATTTTTGTTCATTTTCATTGATGAATTTGGCAAAATACTTGAATATGCCGCTAATAATAACCCTGAAAAAGAACTATATTCCCTACAGACATTAGCAGAGTTTGTTAATGTTTCGTCTCGAAACGTAATACTTATTACCACACTTCACCAAAATTTTGGAGCCTATGCTTACAAACTTACCGAAACTCAAAGAAATGAGTGGTTGAAGGTAAAAGGTCGTTTTAAGGAATTGGTTTTCGCAGAGCCAGTAGAGCAACTTTTGTTTTTAGCAGCCGAAAGTTTAACCAAATCAAAGCCAATGACAGATAATGCCAAAGAGAATTTCCTTGAAATATTTTCGTTGGCAAAGAAAAACAAAATCATATCAGAGTCGCTGACAGTCAGAACGTCTAAGATGCTGTACCCATTGGATGCGGTAGCTGCTTCATGCTTGACACTGGCTATTCAACGGTATGGGCAGAACGAAAGAACGCTATTTTCTTTCTTGCATGACACTACATCCAATTCAATAAACGGTTTTCTCCCCAATGACACAACGACTTATAATTTGGCTGTTGTCTATGATTATATCATATACAACTTCTACACAGCCTTGGTGGAAACAAATCTTGACTCTACCAACTGGCGTGCTATTCGCGTTGCCATAGAACGAGTAGAAAGCGGAATCATTAACAAGAACAACATCGATGATGCACTCAAAATTGTTAAAGCTATCGGTCTGCTTAATTTGTTCTATAATAGCGTGATAGTTGATTTAACTTTCTTGGAGGCTTACGCTTCAAAGGCATTAGGCATAAAGAATCCGATAGGTATTATTGAGAAGCTGACCGCGAACAAGATTATTCGTTTCGCTGCATATAAATCTCAATTCATTTTATTTGAGGGTACAGATATAAATATTGAAGATGAACTATATAAGGCAGCCACAATTGTACCTATACCAAAGTTAGTCGCAGCAGAAATTGCTCCTTATGTAAAGAAAGCTGTTGTCGTAGCATCTGCCTCATACTACAGGACTGGAACCCCTCGTTATTTCCAGTATGTAGTTTCTAATGAACCATATGACGTAGAACCAATAGGTGACGATGATGGCTTTATAAATTTGATATTCCCTTTAGAGGATATTAAAGATTGCATGTTGAAGTTGTCTGCGAGTTCAGGCAAAGCCATAGTCTATGCCTACTTTAGTGATACAGAAAAAATTGTCAGGCACCTATATGAAATAAAGAAGCTGCAATATCTCCTTGATAATGTGGTGTTGGAAGACCGCATCGCAAAAGGAGAGATACTTAAGCAACAGTCTTTTGAGGCGCAATTACTTAATGAAGCTATTAATAGTTGTGTTGAAATGCCCAATGGTCAGGTTGAATGGTTTTTTAATGGAGAACAACAGATAGTAAAGAGTCGAAAAGATTTTAATAAACTTCTGTCTAATGTTTGCGATGTAGTATATAATAAAACGCCTATTATCAGAAATGAATTGTTTAACAAGCAGAAAATAAGCTCGGCAATTTCTTTGGCAAGAGTGAATCTGTTAGATGCAATGATTGAGCATTGGCAAGAAGAAGATTTCGGATTTTCTTCAACTCAATATCCGCCTGAGCGTACTATATATAGTACATTGTTTAAGAGTTCCGGAATTCATCGCCAAAACGAGGATGGATTGTGGATTTTGGGAGAGCCAATTACTCCCAGTCTTCAATCGCTATGGACTGTTTGCTCTGATTTCTTAGCAAAAAGCACGGAGAAAGCCCTTAAATTGTCAGATTTAGTAAAGACATTAAAAATGCGTCCATACAAATTGAAACAGGGTGTCATAGACTTTTGGTTGCCCATTTTTCTATTTGTGAAGCAACAGGAGTTTGCACTTTATAATGGCGAAACATTTGTTCTGAATATTAATAAAGAATTGTTTGAGCTATTGCAGAAACGCCAGAATGATTTTACGATAAAGGGTTTTGATGTTAGTGGTATCAAATTGGAATTATTCAACAAATACAGAGAATTCCTGAATAAAGAGCGTGGAGAAACCATAACATCTAATTCTCTTATGGATACAATCCGTCCGTTCTTCAACTTTTATAATGGCTTGAATAAATATGCCAAGACTACTTATAAATTTGATTACGATGCGACAGCAAAATTTAGGGATGTTTTAGCAACAGCAAAAGACCCATGTAAAGCATTTCTCGAAGATATACCAACAGCTTTGGGTTACAATGATTTTCATAATGAAGAGTTCGCAACTCAATATCTGCAACTTATCAAAACTGCTGTTCATGAATTAGTTATTTGCTACGACTTGTTTATAGATCGTATAGAAGAAACAGTGGTAGGGTATTTAGGACTGCCTCACGACTATATCGAATATAAAGATGTTTTGGTTCGGCGTTATTCAAGTATAAACAAAGGCTTGCTGACAGCTAAATCAAAATCATTCTTGGATAGAGTTCTTGCTCCATCTGACAATAAACGTGAGTTTTATGAGAAGATAGGATTAGTGGTATTCGATCGTAAGATTGAAACTATAGAAGACAAAGAAGAAGCCTTGTTCTTGTCAAACCTCACACACTTGTTTGGAGAATTAGAACGATATACAGCCTTTAATGAAATTAATAATGAAACTGACGAGGTTGCATTTAACTTTGAATTGGCGACAAGTAAAGGTGATTTCAAATCAAGTAAGACATATCGTCTTCCTAAGGCAAAAGTTTCAGAGGCTGAAAAGATAGAAAGTAAAGTGCGAACACTATTATCAGGTAATAATGAACTTGATATATGTGTTTTGCTCAAAATGTTGAACGAAAGGTTAAAATAAATATGGTACGACACATATTGGGTATATCAGGAGGTAAGGATAGTGCTGCATTGGCAATCTACCTCAAAAATAAATATCCACAACTGAAATTGGAGTATTATAATACTGATACGGGATGTGAACTGGCAGAGACGGAGTTATTGATAAGCCGTCTTGACACATATCTTGGTGGCATTACAATGCTGAGGGCCGCAGCAGGTAGTCCAGAACCAACACCATTTGAACATTTTTTAAAAGCATCTGGTAACTATTTACCTTCACCCCAAGCTCGTTGGTGTACTCAGAAAATGAAATTAGCTGAAATGGAGAAGTTTGTGGGAAATACACCTACAATCTCTTATGTTGGTATTCGTGGAGATGAAGATCGTGAAGGGTATGTTTCCACCAAACCTAACATTCAAGCTATATTCCCATTTCGCAAGAATATTTGGAGTGTGGATGTTGTAAACAAGGTACTTAGCAACAATAACGTTACTCAACTCTTAGAAATATATACTTCGTTGTGTGATGGAGATACTTTGAGCGAAGCGGAGAAGATTATTAAGAAGCCTCTCACAAAAGATTTCTATTATAGTAAAAAGACCAATGCGCTACTAGATTTGGATACAAAACTATTTAATAAAGCTGTATTCAAATTTCTCAAAACGACGGATTACCCTGTAGGTAAGCTTGACGATTTTCCATTAGTTGACAATGACGATATTCTTGTGAGGGATGACATATTCCGAATTCTTGAAGAAAGTGGTGTCGGTGTACCTGATTACTACAAACCTATTAAGTTTGAAGTTGACGGAAAGATTGGTACGTACAATCGTAGTCGTTCTGGTTGCTATTTCTGCTTTTTCCAACAAAAAATAGAATGGATATGGCTTTACGAGCAACATCCTGACCTCTATCAAAAAGCTATGGATTTTGAGAAAGGTGGTTATACTTGGAATCAAAATGAGAGTTTGGCAGACCTTATCAAGCCAGAACGTATCCGCCAAATAAAGCTGGATGCTATCAAGAAGCAAGAGGCAAAGCGTCAAGCAGGCTCTTGTAGGCTAGCAGACAACATTGGCGATATTGATGAAGATAGCTTCTGTGCGAATTGTTTTATTTAAAAGATATGCGAAGAAATGCTTTTGATACAGAATTCGAGGATCGTAACTTTGAAATATCTTTCAATCTGAATCCTCAAAGATGGATTGATAATTGTCCAGATTGTAATAATCCAATCCTTTGTGAAGATAATTGGCAATCAGAAATAAAATACTTAAATTCCACAAACGATGGAATTTCAGATGAAATTAAAGAAATTCCATCTGATACTGGTGGTATATATTTGTTTTTCATAAAAGGGATTACATTACCTTTTTTTGAAAGGCATATTGTTTATATCGGAAGATGTCATTTGAGTGATTCCCAGAATATTAATAAACGTGCCAAAGAATACTTTACTGATAAAAGACCAAAAATCAAAAATATGTTTAAGCGCTGGGGACAATATATATATTACAGATATTATCCTGATACGAATAATGATATGATTGACAAAAACGAAGTAATGTTAATTCGAGCTATCAAGCCTGATTTTAATGAAGAGATTCCTGATAAACTAGATTATCAACCTGTTACAAAAGCATTTTAATATGACTAATATACCGGCAATAAAAGGACAAATAGGAAATACCATCTATTATATAGCTAATCTGACTTTTTTTCAGATTGCAACAATGGTAAGTCGAGTTAATGATGAATTGCATACTGCAAATTCAATAAAGGAGCAGATACAGCGTTCTTTATCTGATAATTATATCAAAATTAAAGATTATATCATTAAACGTGAGGATCACTTTTTTGATAGTCTTGTTTTGGCTGTTTATGATGGAGATCCACAATGGCGAGAAATCAGATATGAGATAGACGGTCATACTTATCCTAATATTGGGCTATTAGAACTAAATGGTGAAGAAAAAATCTTTCCTGTTGATGGACAACATCGTGTGGAAGGTATAAAAAAGGCTTTGGAATGTAAGCCTGAAATTGCAGATGAAACTATTAGTGTTGTTTTGATAGGTCATAAAAATACGGTTGAAGGAAGAGAACATTCCAGACGTATTTTTTCTACTTTAAATAGGTATGTAAAGCCTGTAAGATTAGGTGATATAATTGCGCTTGATGAGGATGATACTGTTGCTATTGTGACTAGAAACATGCTAGAGAATTATCCTTTGTTTACAGGTAATAGGATTAAGGCAACCAATAATAAGGCTATACCTGCAAATGATAAAATGGCTTTTACCTCTCTAATGACATTGTATGCGTGCCATATAACTTTATTTAATACATTCATCTCGATTAGAGAAGGTAAAAAATATACTCAATCTCAGTTGAATGAATACTTAAAATTTAGACCAAGTGATGATGTTCTTGAAGCGTTTGAGTGCTTTCTTGTTGAGTTTTGGGACTTGATGCGGAGTGTATTCCCTGAATTTAATGACTTTATCAATAGTACATCTCCTACTACTGCTGCTACAGAAATGCGTTCATCTGAGTCAGGAGGAAACATCTTTTTTAGGCCCATTGGATTGCAACCTTTTGTAGAAGCAGTATCCAAAATACGGCTTGAAAAAATGACTGAATTTGTCGAAATATTGCATCGTTTTGGACATATGGAGCGTACAGTGTCACATAGTCCTTGGAATAAAGTTTTATGGAACTCGATGACACATAAAATGGTTATGAGAAATCAAGCATTGGTAAAATATCTTCTTCTATATCTATATGACAATACGATCCTTTCAGAAACTGATCTGAAAAAAATGAGGGTTAAGTATGCTTCAATTTTTGGCATAGATACTGAAGAGGAAGCTATGAATCAAATTAATAATTTAAGTTTAAATGCTGAAAACTGATGTAATATGGCCGGACAGTAGGCGTTTCATGTCGCGAACAGAGTGGGAACCACTAGGCTTCTTCTCTGAGGCATTGTGCAACGCTACAACATTCGATATTAAGCTTGGCTTCTTCTCATCATCAGCGATCAATGTATTAGCTGATGGCTTTGCCACATTCCTTTATAATGGTGGTAGAATGAGGTTGATTATCAACGATATTTTATCCGAGGAAGACCGCAATGCTATTATGGTTGGTGAATCGGAAGTGAACACACCGTATTTTGACCTTAATGCAATAGACCGTATATCATATACTCTTTCTAAGCGTGATGAGCATTTTTTTGAATGTTTGTCCTGGCTTATTAGGCATGAGCGTATTGAAATAAAGATTATTACACCCAAGGTTGGCAACGGTATAGCACACTCAAAGTGTGGTATGTTCTCTGACGGAATTAGTAAAGTGGCGTTTGATGGTTCATGTAACTTCTCAAGAATGGCTCTTGTAGAAAATATTGAGAGCATCAATGCTTTTTGCGATTGGGATGGAGAGCGAGACAAGAATCGTATTAACGATATTATCAACGATTTCAATCGCACATTCTCTGGTGAAGATGATACGGTCAAATATCTTAAAGCTGACCAAATCATCACGCATATCACAAAGACCTATAAACATAAGGATATAAAGGAGCTTCTAGAAGATGAGCAACGTATTCTTCATAGCAGGACAGAGAATAGCACGTCAGATTCAATCCGCAGGATTTTAGAACGTGCAAAAGCTAAAGTCACAGCAATAGTTGATACCTTGAATAAAGGGAAAGAGAATATTAAAGATGAGCGGTCTGCACCCCTTTCTCCTCAATTTCCATTTCCAGAGCCACGGCCATATCAAAAAGAGGCTTTCAATAACTGGAAGGTATCACAAAAGGGATTATTTGCAATGGCTACTGGTACAGGAAAGACTTTGACCTCGTTGAACTGCTTATTGCAGATTTACAATAAATTTAAGTTCTATCAAGCTTTGATACTTGTGCCTACGATTACCCTTGTTGAACAGTGGGAGGATGAATGTAAACGATTCAATTTTAGTCACATTATCAAAGTGAGTTCTAAAAACCAAGGATGGAGATCAGAGATTGATGACATAAAACTAAAAGAGAGTCTTGCCGAGAGTGATGAATCATCTTTGTCGTTTATTATCATTGCCACGTATGCATCTTTCTCAAGAGAATCTACGTTTAAGCAGCTCATGTCATTGAGCAAGAAAACACAGCGACAGATGTTATTAATTGCAGATGAAGCTCACAATATTGGTGCACCAAATATCATGTCAAAGTTGGATCGGGTGAAGATTCTACGCCGTATTGGTTTATCTGCCACACCCGAACGTCAATTTGACGACAAGGGTAACAAGGCTGTTATGCAATTCTTTGGGTGTAATGCCCAATATACATTTGAGTACTCTATGAAGGACGCTATCGACAATGGATTTCTTTGTCGATATAGATACTTTCCGCATGTGGTACGCTTGAATGAGGATGAAATGGCTGAATACAAGAAGATTTCTTTGCAGCTTGCCAAGTTCTATGATATAGATGAAGGTTCTTTCTCTGGTGCGGATGATATTCTAATGCGCCTATTACTCAAACGTAAGAGAATCATTCATAAAGCCCAGAATAAGGAAGAGGTTTTCCGACAAATCGTAAGGCAACGCTTTGAAGAACGCGGAAGTCTCAAATATACACTTGTTTATGTCCCTGAGGGTGTGCAATTTGACAGTTCCACTCAATATGCTACAAACGACAATCCAACTGATGATATGGATGTAGATAAGTTGATTGACAAATACACTCAAATTGTTCGAGAAGTTAGTCCAACAACTACGGTAAAAAAGTTCGTATCTGGTATTCAGAACAGAGACGAAGTGCTGAGTAAATTTTCTACTGGTGATATCGAAGTGCTTACGTCCATGAAATGTTTGGATGAGGGTGTTGATGTTCCAAGAAGCGAACTTGCAATTTTCTGTGCAAGTACAGGAAATCCAAGACAATTTATCCAGCGTCGTGGTCGTATATTGAGAAAACATCCCAATAAGCATATCGCAATCATCCATGACCTTGTAGTAGCACCAGAATTTGATTCAACAGAGGAAAATTACAACATGGAGCGTAACTTGCTAAAAGGAGAATTGCAAAGGGTCAAAGACTTTGCCGGATTATCTGAAAATCCAGCCTTTGCATACACTGAATTAGAAGAAATAACAAATTATTATAATCTGTCAATATTTTAACAAAATGGCATCAATGACAAACAACGAGAAGATACTTCAGGCTGTACTACTTGATGATAAGCTGATGGAGTTTGGTGGTTACACTGCGGAAGACATTGGCAATATATACCAAGCAATAGACTCCGACAATTGTGTTATCAGTACAGTTGCACAAATTATTAGTCGTACAAGTGAAGGAGCTACAGAAAGAGAACTTTGGAAAGAGATAAACGATTATCTAAAACGTAACGTATGAGAATCAAATCAATCGATATCAAAAACTTCAGAAGCTATTATGGCGAGAATAATCATTTTGAGTTTTCTGATGGCCTCACGCTAATTCTTGGTGATAACGGAGATGGTAAAACCACCTTTTTTGAGGCCTTGGAATGGCTATTTGACACAACATCAGAGCGTGCCAACCTTTCCAACGTTTCAGAAATGAGAAAGTCTAAACTGGAAATTGGCGAACATGACGAGGTTTATGTGGCAATGACTTTTGACCACGATGGAGAGAAGATGGTTGAAAAATCTTTTTCAATCGTAAAGACTGGTCATGATATCTATAGTGTAAGCAATGCTTCTTATCATGGGTACGAGACTAATGGAATTGAACGTGAGTCTGTGGATGGCAAGCAGTTGATAACGCGATGCTATGATTCTTTCATTCGTAGATTTAGTATGTTCAAAGGTGAATCTGATCTAAGCGTATTCGATAACGCAGCCTCCTTGAAAACATTGGTCGACAAATTCTCTGATATTCATAAGTTTGATGGGCTTGTTGCTAATACAGACTCATTTGAGCAAAAGGCAAATAAGGCTTTGTTACAAGAGATGAAATCTGATGACAAGATTTCGAAAGAAACAAAATCTCTTGAATTGCAAATGACGCGTCTAAGTGGCGAAATCCAACAAAATAAAGAGGATATCAAGGACAAGAAAGATGCAATCGCTACTTTCTCATCTAACCTTAACAAACTTGAACAAAACCAAGAGACTTCAGAAAAGTATCGTGATATCCAAGAACGCCTTAAAACTAAGACTTCAAAGAAAACTCAGCTCATGGCAACAATTAAGAAGAAAGATTACAATCATTGTCTTCTTGACGAATATTGGATATTGGCGCCATTTGGAGATGTCCTAACGGAGTTTAAACAAAAGTGCGCTGCTCTTAGCAAAGAAAGACGTGTTCAAGAGAAGAATTTCGACAAGCAACAAGCCGCAGCTAAAGCAAAACTTGAAACCATCAAGGAAATTCAAGGTGCACTAGTTAATGGTGCAACAGAACTCCCATGGTATTTGCCTAATCAAGAAACTATGGAAGATATGATAAATGACCATATCTGTAAAGTGTGTGGTCGTGAGGTTTCTGAGGGATCTGATGCATATAACTTTATGGTTCATCGTCTCGAAGAATATCGTGCGCATGTTGAAGCCAAGTGTAAGCGTGGCGCTGCAATAAAATCCATTGATGAAGAATCTTTATTTAAAAACGACTATATTACCGAATTACATTCACTCAGTATTTCACTCAGTGGTCCCGAAGAATCTAAAATTTTCGGCATATCAGGAGAAATTAACGACTGGCTAAATCTTGTTGCATTGCGAAAAAATGAGTTGAAAGACGTTGAAGAGGATATTCAGGATTTGCAAGACGAAAAGGCTCGTATCCTTATTCAGGCTGGTAATGTTTCTGAGAGTCTCCTCGAAAGTCAGTTCAATGATATTAAAGGTTGGTATGAACAGAAAGAACGAGCATCCGTCAGACTGAGCCAGTTGGAAGATGAATTAAAGGACAATATATCAAAAATGGACGAGTTGAAGGAACAGATGAATAATCTTAATCCTGCAAACTCTCAAGTTAAAATTCTAAAGAAAGTTCATAAGGTTCTAGAGGAAATTAACAAGGCCTTTTTCCGTGCACAAAAGGATAATTTGCGAAGATTCCTCACAGAATTGGAGAAAAGAGCTAATGAATATTTAGATAAACTTAGTGCAAATGACTTCCATGGAACAGTGCGCTTAGTGCAGACTGCTAACGATTCAACAGAGATTCATCTCTATAGTTCCAATGGCACAGAAATCACCAATCCTTCTGGCTCTCAGAAAACAGTGATGTATATTTCTGTTCTCTTTGCTATTTCTGATTTTACTCAAGAAAAGAGGGATGAGGATTATCCTTTATTTTTTGATGCAGCGACATCATCATTTGGCGATTCAAAGGAAAGTGATTTCTATAATGTCATAGACAAGATCGACAAACAGTGTATAATTGTGACAAAGGATTTTATCACTCGTGGTAAAGTTCGTGAAGAGGATATAAACAAGCTGACTTGCTCAGTTTACCGTATAAAAAAGGTGGATGGCTTCGATCAAACTAATATGGCGACTATACGTACGATAATCAATAAAATCAAATAGACAATGGAATCATTATATGAATCATGGGCTAAACGTAATCCCTCTTGGGAAAGACGTTACCAATCGACTGTCGTAGATGTATTCTGCGATTATGGAAAAGGCGTGAGTAGCTTCTTGGAAGCTCGTGGTAAAATTTTCGGAGCGGGTTATGAGATTTTCATTATCGCGTTCTTCATCGGATTATATCACAATAGGACAAAGCCATTGGTTGAAGACAGAGACAAGAAGAAAGTATTTGGTCAAGCTATCCAATATTGGGGAAATATCGAGAATCGTATCGGCAGAACCTCATATGGGAATTTACGTCGCTATATCTTTGCTGCATTAATTGCAAAGACTGATATTGACTTCATTGCATTAGATAAAGGTGAAATTACATTGAGATCTGCAGTTGATAAGATGATGGAGAAAATGGAAGAGTATGCCAACTATGGCTTTGATTACATTGAAGACAAGTTAGCCAACGACCCAAACTATTATTTTAGTGACATTGCGTTCTTAACGGAAATAACCAATATGCTGATGGCTTCCAAAACTGCAGAAAGTGATAATGATCTTGATGATGAACAGCCAGAATCTCTTGATTAATAAAGTCAAATAAAGAGAGCGTAAACAGAACTATATCATAATGCCGTGTTGACGGAATAATATCAGGCTGGGTTTAAATACCCAGCCTGTACACGTAGGGTAAAGCTCAGGATTATCTGTCAATTATCCTCTAAGTAATGCATGACATAGTTCAGATAACAGTCCGCTACATCGCACTTAATGCTTCATGTGACACAATACGCAACCAGCCCCAATACCACTGTATAAACAAACAAAAATATCCCCAAGACTTTCATCCAAAAGTCAGAGAACCAAATGCCTTTATTCCGTCTGAGGATTTTGCATATATTGGACTCATGTTCCGTTAGCATCTTCATCTGTTCGGAACGGTGGTTCTCCAACACGGCCTTCCATGTCTCGATAGTTTTGTCTATGAGTTGTTGAAGCTGAACAAGGCATTCGGATTCTATTGTTGCTTTGAACTGTGTGTTTCGTTCTGCTTTTACAATCGCATTGCAAATACCGTTGATAATATTGTCGGAACTATCAATAGCAGTCTTTAATACCATTGTGGCATCACCCTCTGCTTTAATTGCATTCTGAAGGTCTTGATGGATTGTCAA
The DNA here is from genome assembly GCF_001915465.1 of Bacteroides sp. 44_46. NCBI lineage: Bacteria > Pseudomonadati > Bacteroidota > Bacteroidia > Bacteroidales > Bacteroidaceae > Bacteroides > Bacteroides sp. 44_46. The sequence goes on from NZ_MNQO01000018.1 coordinate 289,428, forward strand.
TAAAGTTTCTTTTGCTTCACGTATTTCTGCGAGCATCTTGTCGGCATCCTGCTTCTCTGCCTCTATCTCATGGCCTATTTCTGCCGTCTTAAGCATATCATCAACGTTTATTGATGGAGTGATTTTTGATTTTCCAATTCCCATGACTCTTGTTATTGATTGTTCGTTTATCTATGAAGTCCTTTCCTGCGTTTGCACATACTGTTTGCCATTTTTGCGCAGCGACGTGCCCATTCAAGTTCATCTTCATCTTTGTCTCTTCCCCAGCCGCCAGTGTCAGAACCACCACCTCCACTTGAAACAGCCATACTTGTAGCAGCATCCAAATACCCTGCAAAGAGCAAAAGAGACGTGTATTGTATCTCTTTGATTTTAGCCAATGGATGGGCTTCCTCCAAAGAGCAATCCTGTCGGATGATATTATCTGCAACTTCGGGTATCTCCACATGATAACTGTGATATTCATCTGTCGCTATATCGTAATGTTTTATAACAGGTTGCGAAATAGGTGTAATGTCTGCTGGCCGTGTTTGTCGGGAAACAGGCTTTGCCGGTTCGGATTTCCTTTCCTGCGGATGTAGTTTTGCCCAAGTAGCCTCAATCTTTGATGGAGTAAGGTTTCGTCCGATACCCAACACGGATGACTTATAAGTGGAGTTCCCCCGTTTGATGGAATAGCCGTAAACGCCGCCATCGTCTTTTTCTTGCAGGTGTACCTTATAGCCTCGCTTCACCAGTTCTGTTTCATACTTTTGCCAACTGAACTCATTTATTGTGCGAAGTATTTCCATGCAACAGTCAGATATTTCCTGTTTGTGACGTATGCTGATTTCTTCCGACTGTACCCATCCCCGTCTCTCGTTGATGATGTTCGCAGCCATGACAGCCCTCTCACCAATCTTATGACTGTCGTTGATTTTGCCATCCATGTCCACACGGTTGGCATCAATATGCAGATGGAGAATACCACTTTTGGAATCACGATGTAGGACTGCTATGTATTGTGAACCTTTGAGATTGGTCTGCTTTGAGGATGCCCGTTTGGTCTTTTGAGAAAGGTTTATGGAATCAAATACCCGGATGAACTCATCCGCCAAATCTACCCAGTCATCCATTGACCAGTTCCTGCTCTCTTCTTCGGATGGGGAAATCTCGATTCTTATCACATTTCTGCCGAGAGGTCTGCCTTTATTGATTTTCTCAGCAAACAGTTTCTGCACAAGCATCATTCGCCCATACATCGCTTCCGATGAAATATCCTCGGGCAACAGGTTAGATTTGACAATATCCGCTTTCTCCTTGTTGACGGAGTATCTTATGGCATTTGCACCATGCGATATGGTACTGGCTTTTGCTATCATAGCAGGTAAGGAATTTTATTCAGTAAGGTAATTCTCTATCTGGCTCCAGCGGTTGATGAGCTGTGTGGCAGCTCTCATCCATTGCTCCACAAACCGGGTATCGCTGAAATAGATAGCCCGTCTATCTGCTTGAATGGATTTCACAGATGCCGCAATACGGATAAGGTCGCCCCTCGCATCTGTCAGACTGCAAAGAGCTTCCACTTCACGTTCGGTCAACCTTTGCCGTGGGTGTTGCCCCAAGGCAGTACGACGCACATAGTCGCTCATGGATAAGCCGCAGGTCTTGGCAAGTTCAGCCGCTTGGGTATATTCTTGTTCGGTTACTCTGGCTTCAAGCCGTAGGGTACGCCTTGTAACTTTCTCGTCATTTTTTTCATCGACATCTTTGTTGGTATTCTTTTTCTTCTTCATGCTCTGTTATGCTATGGGTGAAACATCAATCTAAAAAGGGACAGCACGGTGGGAGCTTGCGACTGCCTGAATACGCCTACGTAGTACGAATAAGCGAAGCGAATTTGTGCGACATAGGAACTTCTTGTAATACCGCATACAACAACTTCGGACACATAGCCTCCCCAATATGGTTATGCCATATTATCTGTCGGAATACCCTCACCAGATTCTTCCTTTGCCGCAGGCTGTGGAGAAACTGAAACAGAAGGGAAAGAAGAAGGGGAAAACAGTTCGCCTTCTTCTGATATAATAGGCGTATTCTTTCTTTCATTTTGTCGGTCTTTCAGCTGGACATAAAATGGGTTGTCAATACGGTTACCGTCCAGCATCCATGCCGATATACATTTCAGCGTGTGAACGCTTGTTCGATTACTCTGCGTGGATGAGACAATTCCCAACTGGTTTATCTTGTCAAGTACACGGGATATGGTCTTTTTGTCATAACCCAACTTGCTGGATAATTCTACTTCCGAAAGGATGGCTTGCCCGACTTGTAAGGTTGTGGAGAAACCTTTCATGGCATACTCTGTTCCTTCCAGTACTGCCGCCTCTATTAGTCGGTGCAGAATCTTCATACGGTCGATGCCGTATTTGCTTCCTGCCAGATATGCAAGCTGCTCTGACGAAAGCACTATGCAATAATTCAAGTCTGTTTTCATCGCTTGTCAATTTGAATAAGTTTTATAATTGGTGCAGCCAAAAGAGAAAATCAGCGGTGTATGCAGTATCCTCTCTCCGGCATATAATACTCCTTGTCGTATGCGATGTTGTCAAGTACGTTTTGCAGCCTGTCCAGTTGTTGGCTGTCTAACACACGGATGGCGGCAATGGTAATGTTCTGTGAAGCGATACGCCGGTGCTCACAATTCCGTTCTGACATACTTCCGTCTCCATCAGCATGAACACTTCGCAGGTAATTGTTCACCGCTTCGGTCTGTTCCTTACTTGGAAAGGTGGAGGGATAATGGTCTTGAACATACGTAACCATGTGGCTGACCGCATTTGCCAACAACGAGTCATGCGCTTGTAGCTGTTTGATAAGTTCTTCTTTTCTCATACTGTTGTTTTATATTGTCCCATGTCCCAAGCATTTTATGTAACTTTTCTTTTAGTTCGTTCTTTGCTTTTTATTCTTTTTTTAAGGGCAAAAGGGGACAAAGGGACAGAAGTTTTTCTTTTCCCTTATTTTAAAATTAGAAGGTAATTCCTGTTCACTTGGCAGTGTCGCGCAGAACTCTTCACTTGGAGTGTTCACCCTCACCCATGGGTGTTTCGTCCGTCCCGTCTTGTCGCAATAGGCAGGATGCAACCCCTTGACCTTCTCCTGTTCACTCCGTTTCCAGTTAGGAGTCATGGACATCAGGCGGTTGATGTATTGCAAAGTGTATTTGGACGGATTTCGTCTGACCAAATCATTGGGAAGTTCCTCTATAATCTGTCGGGCACAAACCATATTGAGTGAGGTCATTGTGGAATTTGGCTCTGAGTAGGCTCCTTTCTGATAAGCCAGTCGTGTCGGAATCATCCAGCTTGCATATTGGATAGGAACCTCACGTTCCAGATACATTTCAATATCTTCCATAATGGGGTCAACAAGGATGTTGGAATGTTGCATCTGCACCTCGTTGGCCTCATTCTCCATGTCCGGTGACAAGTAGAGTTTCATTCCTTGCCGATAATAGGTATATGCTTCCGCCCAAAGTTGAGGAACGGAACGCTGCAAATCATCCAACCAATCTGACACATGATTGTTACCTTTGACCGGGATAATCCACCATCGGCGGTTTCCATTGTCTCCTTGCAGAAAGTTCATTTCATTAGTAGTTGCAGCAAAGACATTATGTCGCATGAACTCCACCACCTTATGCCCGTAAGCCGGACGCATATAATCACTGCAACGGCTTAGAAAAGCCTTGGCAGCTTCCGCATCATTCGCCCGTTTCAAACCATTCAACTCACTGATTTCAATAATCCAGCCATTAGTTATGGTTTCAACTTTCTCCTTGTCACCACTGGCAAAAGAGAACGAATCGTTGAACCATCTACCACTGATGGCTTTGAAGAAGGTACTTTTCCCAATGCCTTGCGGACCCGGCAAGGTCAGTACGTTGTCAAACTTGCAACCTGGGCTGAATACTCTGGCCACAGCCGCCACGAACCAAAGTTTTGTCTGTTCCCTAACAAGCGGATTGTCATTGGCTCCGAGATAATCTATGATAGTCGTGGCTATACGAGGTTGTCCGTCCCATATCTCTTGTGTTATAAATTCCTGCACAGGATTGAAACTGCGTTCAGAAGAAGTGGTCTTCAGTATCTCAAATACCTTATTCTGTGTCAGGCGTATTCTATATGTTCTTTCCAAGTAGTCCTGTATCTTTCCTGCCGATTCTTCATCAATCTTGTTGCCGTTGACATTGCGGAACAAAGGGTTGAAACATACATCGTCTTGACAGAAGTTATCGTACCTTATCTGACGAAGATTCTCATCCAATGTGAAAATAAGTCGGAGGTTTGCGATAGAACGAACAGGATTCCCGTAGCTATCTGTTGCCAAGTCTTTTTTCCAATTGTCATCCATACCATCATTCTTTAATGTGGATTCCACCTGATTCCTTTGCCAAAGACAGCGCAAGGTCTGCGTCCACCACAATCTTTCGCCCTATCTGTGTGATAGCCTTGTCTATGATACCGCTCTTCTTAATGCGGTTGGCCGTAGGTACACTGCACCCGAACACACGGGCAATACCCTCTATACCATAGTAATTGCCTTTGGATGCCACTTGGGGAGTGGTCCCTTCTGTACTCTCTACACTCCTGGTGATGAGAAAACAAAGCTCCTCACCCGTCATCATGGCGATGGGTTTTTGGAGTAGTTGGGTAAAATTGAGTTTTTCTTCCATACCTTTACTTGTTTGGTTATTAAATACTTTAAGCCTCGGTGCAACTCTGTGAAACCGATTTCACAAGCAAAGGTAGTGTATGAAATTCTGTGTATTGGTCGGTTTATTTATACCTTAATTTAACCGACCGTATTACAACAGTTGTTCGCAGAAAAAACGGATAGCTGGATTTCCCAACTACCCGTTATTGATAAAATAATCCGTCCATCGGTCTATTATTCGTTTCGCCTTAGTGTAACTGCTTCCTCTTTGGGGCGAGTTCAAAGTCAGTTCCTTGATTTCCCCGTATCGTTTCTGTGGTATATCGTGCCCGTAATGTCGTTGGGAGAATTGTTCTATGGTACGATGAAACGTCATGTATCTTATAGATGCTTTTATCCTGCCTGCCTTTACCAATGCCTTCAACAGATAGGCAAGGCTTATGTCTTCTTTGTTCTCTTCAAGAAACAAGCGGATGCCTTGCTTGATGCGTTCCTTGTCGCCCACAAGAATATCATCCAATGATTGTATAACCTTTCTATTCCCCCGTTTGCCTTTTACTTTTCGTAAGGCAAACATAACCTCTTTCCAGATTTCCGAATTACAGCCTTCCGCCGTATCTTCCCATCCGGTTTTGCTTTCAGTCCCTATTTCAATGCTTTGGGTTACAAGAGCAGCAACACATGATTTTATTAGAACCATGTCGCCATGATCAACCTCTTCGCTATTTAATAGACGGTCAAGTAATTTGGCCATACGTGAAAGGCCGTGGTCAAATATCACGAAATAGTACATGCAATAAGCCAATGTCTCCTTTTTCTCTATCACATAATCATACAGGTTAGCCATAAACTCACCAACAAACACGGTATGGGACAGGAAAATGATTTGGGAGATGTACGTCAGGAACTGGTACATCATCTTTCTTTCCAGCTTGCTCAATAGATAACATCCTTTGCTGTTTTTCATAAGTGCATCCAACTGTCCAGTCAAATAGACTCTTGTTTCTTGTGGCAGATGATTCCAAATTTCAATCGGTGTTTCGGAACGAACCATCAATAAATCCGATTTCGCGGATGCAAGTAAATCTACTGCACCTGTTTTTATATTGATACCTATCCACAGTCGTTTGTTGGTGATACATTGTGCTACAATGTCTGTATATTTGCCAGCCCATTGTTGATTGGTCATATTCTGTACATCTTGACCATTCATGAAATCAGAGAGCCAGTTATACAGCATCAAGGCTTCAGGTGGTGTACAATCCCGCATCATCTGGTACATATCTATCAAAACGGATAAATTCCCTTTGCCTACATCATCCATGCGTTTACAGAAATTGGCATATAACTCTTCATTGGCTGATTTCCACGCACGAATAGTCATATCTGCGCAATCCTTTCTTGTGAGATAGTCTTTTATTCTCTCTATGAAATTTATCATCTTCAAAGTCATGTTATGTTCGTGTAAATAACTTGGCTAATTCTTTAGCGGACATACTCGCCAGTTTCTCCAATAACCAATCTCTTTCAGAGGTTTTTGTCAAGTTCAACAGCTTCGAGTTATTCTCCATTTGGATTTCAAGAGGGTAATGCTCAATGTAGATTTGTGTGATGGCATGGTCGGAAGATGAATGCCCCATGCTTTCAGAGATATAATCCATATCTACTCCGGCATTATGTAGATTGGTCGCAAACGAGTGACGGCACCATGTGTCGGACGGACAGATGGATTTATCCCAGTGTAGTACTTCATGGCATATTTTGATAACACGGTCTTTTACATTTGAGTTTTCCTGCATGGTATATTTACGGCGTAACTCTTCTGTTTCCGCACCTTTTAATATGTTGGGGAATACCACACCGCCACGAGTCGGAGGTGCTGCCACTTCATCTAAAACATATTGTAAAGGAGGGATGATGGGAACTATTACCTCAGAACCGTCAGCACTTCTTCGGGAAGTTTTCTTTCGGTTGAAGCGGAAAGCCTTGCCATCTGTCTGGTAATAATAGTTGTCATAAGTCAATCGACCTGCATCAGCCATGTTGAAGCCATTGCATAGGTATTGGGCAAGAAACAATCCCAATGAGTAGTGGGCACGTTTCACATATTCTTCCGGCCAATGCTCTGGATATTTCTTTGAGACAAAAAGATTGTAAAGTTCCGTCATTTGACTGACATTTAAGAAACTTTGTTTACGCTTTGCGCTCTTGGGAATACTGACGAGCCCTTTTTCTTTCTTGTTGGAAAAAGGATAAGGAATATCTTTGAGGTAGCCTTCATGCACACACTTGTTCCATACAGCACGGCAACAGCGCAAATAGATACCAGCCGTAGTGTCGCTGATTTTACCTGCTATTGCGCCATTCTCGTCTTTTACTCCATTGTGCATCCCCTCTTTCCATTTCTGAATTTCTGCGGCACTGATACAAAATCCTTTGATTGTATTTGTCCCAAGTATCTTCTTGAATGATTTGAGCGCACACTCGTAGCTTTCAGCCGTGGTAAAACGTGCTCCGCCATCATCAGTTTTGAAACCTTTGATGACTTGCTCCCATATACTGATAAACGATTGTGACATGGTTATTTCCTTTTCTGATAGTGCCACATCCTCACCCATAATACGTTGGCGCACCATTTCAAATGTTAGGATACCTCCTTTGTTCAGGTTACTCAAAACTTCTTTGTATTTGGGAACAAAGGTGTCTTTCCATTCTTTTTGAAGTTTGTAGTTCTCACTCTTGCATTTAGTCGCATTGCAGATGTCTGAAAACTTTTTCTCGGTATAAGAGCTTCCTACCGTAAAATAAAAGAATTTGCGGTCTATCGTGAAGCGAAGAGATAGTGGAAACTCATACGCATTTTTTCTGCGAGTACGTGAATCCAACACGATAGAAACAGAGCAATTCCGCTCTTTGAAAAGAGGCAGGGACTTTGTCAATTTTTCCATTGCATTCATTGTTTATGTTCAACATAACCTCTGAATACAGCCGTTTTGCAATGTGAGGCGTACATATACAAAACGCTGCATATAACTACTGAGTCCCTATCCTTTGACGGATAAAAACATTGTCGTTATATGCAGCGGTGCAATCTCGTTGTTTTCTGTCGCTGACTGGTAACCGGGCTTATGCTAATCGGTCTCAACCCCTGAAGCAACTCTCGCGTTTCGTTTGTCATAGAGTGCCTTCCGACTAACACTCCCTTTACGCTTTGATTCATCGGAATGGGATGACCCTCCCATGAAGGTTAGGCAAACTCACTTTTCTTTTTCAAGAAAGAGCACCATTGAGGTCATGGCTTACCATAAATGCGTTGCACTTACAAAATTACAACATTTTTTCTTGCAGATATGCAAATGGAATATATTTGAGCTTATTTAACAGGCAAATGAGTGGAAAACAACGCAATCTTATGCTACTATCCCGTATATAGAGGAATTAGGATTGCATGGAGTTTCATAGAAATTCTATGCGTAAACATAATCAACTCAAACAGTTTGTTTACGCATTGTTTACGCAGACAAAGAAAAAAGCACCTGCGATTTATCGTAAGTGCTTGATTTTGAAAGTGGACCAGCCTGGGCTTGAACCAGGGACCTCCAGATTATGAGTCTGTTGCTCTAACCAACTGAGCTACAAGTCCGGTGTATCCTTATCTCGGATAGCGGGGACAAAAGTAGTATTTTCTCTTGAAATATGCAAGCGTTTCAGATAAAAATGCGAATGTATTTTGTTTAGAATTTGTATGTTCGTTTAGGATTCTTGGGAAACCATCCCTTTTTTACCCGGTCTTCCTGTTCAAAGACTTCTTTGATAGTCCAGAATGATGAGAATGCGAATACGCCAAGAAGTGAGGCTACCAGAATGTTCTCGGTACATAATGAGGCTATGACGCCACCGATCCCTAACAGTAGGAAAATCCACCAGCATTTAGTTCCCCAATAATATTCGGCTTTTACTACTATGGGGTGGAAGATGCCTATGATAAGGAAAGTACAGATACCGATTACAAGTCCTGACAGGTGATATTCGTTTAAGAAATCCATATTTATAAGTGATAAGGTGGTAAAATTATAGAGTGATAAAATAACAATTTTATCACTCTATTGTTTTATTTATCTTACTTTTCCGGGCAAATAGGAATTTCTTTCTTGATACTCTGTTCCAGTGAAATTAAAGTTTCTGTTGCGGTGACACCGGGAATTTCCTGCATCTTGTTATTCAGCAAATCCATTAAATGTTCGTTATCGCGTGCATACACTTTGGTCAGCATAGTGTATGGGCCGGTGGTAAAATGACATTCCACGATTTCGGGAATCTTTTGCATTTCGGCGACAACAGCCTTATACATGGAACCTTTTTCCAATTTGATTCCTACATAAGTACAAGTTCTGTAACCCAAAGACTTGGGGTTTACATGGTAGCCGGATCCGACAATGACACCCAAATCAATCAAGCGCTGTACACGTTGGTGAATGGCAGCACGTGATACGCCACACTCGGCAGCTACATCCTTAAAAGGAATACGGGCATTTTGGGAAATAATTTCCAGAATCTGCCGATCAAGATTGTCTATTTTTTCCATAATAGTAAATAAGTAAAGTTCTTGTTCTTATCAAATAGTAAGCAAATATAGGACTTTATTTTAATTTATCTATAAAATGGGAAGAAAAAAAGAATAAAAGTGATAATACGATAAAGTGATAGGCTAATAAGGTGATAAAGTGATAAGGGATGGAGAGGTGATAAAGTGGTAGGGTGATAATTGAATAGGGCGGTAAAGTATCATCACTTTACCGCCCTACCGCTTTATTGCGTTATCGTATTATTTTTCGATACCTACCAGTTCTACTTCAAAAATCAAGGTAGAGAACGGTTTGATTTGACCACCGGTTTCTCTTGCGCCGTAAGCCAGGTCTTGCGGGATGTAGAGTTCCCACTTAGAGCCTACAGGCATCATGGTGAGAGCTTCTGTCCAACCTTTGATAACTTGGTTGGCACGGAATGTAGCAGGTTCTTTACGCTTGTATGAGCTGTCGAATTCTGTTCCGTCAATCAATGTACCTTTGTAGTTTACTTTCACTTTGCTGGTATCGGCAGGAATTGCACCGGTTCCTTTGGTGATAACTTTATATTGCAGACCGCTCGGAGTAGTTACAACACCTTCCTTAGTCTTGTTTTCTGCGAGGAATTTCTCACCGGCAGCTTTGTTGTCAGCGTATTTCTTCTCTAAAGCTTTAGATTTTACGGCATCCATTTGGGTCTGCATAAAAGTCTGAGCTTCTTCTTTGGTCATGATGCCCTTGCCGATAACTCCGGCAACGAAACCAGCCAATAGGTTCTCACGACTGATAGTTTGTGTAGAGTCTCCACCGAAAATCTGTTGGTTGAAACCTTCTACCCATTGCTTGCTTACCATTTGTCCGATTTGCAGACCTGCCATGTAAGCGGCATCTTTCTTATCTGTTTTTGTTGCACCTTCGTTGAAACCTTTCAGGAAGTCTGTCATCTGAGTGGAATCGATACCTTGTTGTGCAAGATATTGGTCCAGGCCTTCAGTACGTGCCATACCGATAGCGTAAGATAATGAGTCGATGTCCGTTTTCAGATTTGCTTTCGGACTTTGTGCAGTACAAGAAGCCAAACCGGCAGCTGCTGCAAGAGCCATGATAAATGTTACTTTTTTCATTTTGCTTTTAAAATTATTTATTTAATACTTTAAGTAGTTCCACTTCAAAAACGAGGGTACTGTGCGGCGGAATCATTTCACCTGCACCTTGTGCTCCGTAAGCCAATTCGCTGGGGATGTAAAGCTTCCATTTGGCGCCTTCGGGCATCAGTTGCAAGGCTTCCACCCATCCCGGAATTACCTGGCTCACACCGAATGTGGCGGGTTGGCCGCGTTTGATGGAGCTGTCGAACAATGTTCCGTCAATCAATGTACCTTCGTAGTGGCATTGTACCTGGTCGGTAGCTTTTGCGTATGTGCCTACGTTGCCTTCGTTGATTACTTCGTACTGGAGTCCGCTGGGCAGGGTAACTACGCCCGGACGTTTTTTGTTTTCTTCAAGGAACTTCTTGCCGGCTTCAATGTTGGCGGCATTCATTTTCTGTTCCAGTTCTTCGAAGTACTTATTTACTATTTCGCGGGCTTCCGTGTGGCTGATAGCCGTTTGGTTGCCATCCAAGACGTCTTTGATTGCTTGTGCAAAGTCATCTACTGCGATGCCCTTAGCACCCATACTTAAAAGATTCTGACCTATTCCAAGGCCGATAGCATAACTGAATTTATCCATAAAGTGATTTTGTTGACGACTGAAATGATTTCTTTTCCAGCCTATTGCAAATTAACGAATGGCAAAAGTACGTCTTTTATTTGAATGATTTTGTTTTTTTCAGATTAAAAAATCTTAGCAAGTGAAAATAACTTCCCTCTTTTCGGGTATTATTCATACATTTGTATGACTATATAAACTTTAAGGAGATATAAAGATGAAGAACTTGGTTGTTTTGTCCGGTGCGGGTATGAGCGCCGAGAGTGGCATCAGTACTTTTCGTGATGCAGGCGGGTTGTGGGATAAGTATCCGGTAGAACAGGTGGCTACTCCCGAAGGTTATGCCCGTAATCCGGAACTGGTCATCAACTTTTATAACGAGCGCCGCAAGCAATTACTGGATGTAGAGCCGAATGCCGGGCACATCGGGCTTGCCGGACTGGAGAAGGATTTCAATGTGACAGTTGTTACACAGAACGTTGACAATCTGCACGAGCGTGCCGGAAGTAAACGGGTTATTCATCTTCATGGCGAACTGACAAAAGTTTGTTCCAGTCGCGCCCCTTATAATCCGCATTACATAAAAGAACTGAAACCGGATGAATACGAAGTGAAGTTGGGAGATAAGGCCGGTGACGGTACTCAGCTTCGTCCCTTTATCGTCTGGTTCGGGGAGGCGGTTCCTGAGATTGAAACGGCCGTCAACTATGTGGAAAAAGCGGATATATTCGTTATTATCGGTACTTCGATGAATGTATATCCGGCTGCCGGATTGCTGAACTACGTGCCTCGTGAGGCCGAAGTGTATCTGATAGATCCTAAACCGGTAGATGTACATTCCACGCGGCGGATACATATAATCCAAAAGGGAGCATCGGAAGGTGTGCAAGAGTTGCGTTCGCTGCTTAAACCCTAAGTACGCTTGCCCGTAGCCTATATGTACGTGTCACTTCATTGGCAATGTTGTGCCACTATGATGGCAGGCCTGTGCCTGCTCGATGGCATAAGTGTGCCAATAAGACGGCACATCCGATTTTATTAAACCGTACAAATTATTTTTTCAGTACCGCCCTCAGTACGAACCAGGCATGATAGGCTGCGGTGCTTATCCAGCCGTAATGTTGCGCCATGATGCGGAAGCGCTCCTTGAGCGAGGCTTCCCGGTTCCGGGTAGTCATACCCTCGTCCAGATAGTCTATTATCGTGAGATGAGTATTGTGTAGCGTCTGCGCTTTCTTCATGATACGGATACACCAGTCGAAGTCGGCGGAGAAACGGTACTTCAAATTATATGGTTCTGCTAAAGCGCGCTTGGCAAAAAATGCCTGATGGCAGACAAGCATTCCTTGTTTGAAGCTTTTCCACGTCAGCGTTTCCGGGGCGGACAGACGGCGCATACGGACAAAGTGCCCTTCTTTATCTACCAGAGCCGTTTCGCCATACAGCACATCAGGCAATTCGCTTCCTGTCAATGTATGTACCATTTGTTGCAGCGTATCATCCTCATGGAAACTGTCGCCGGCATTGAGGAAACAAAGGTAATCGCCCGTAGCCAGCCGGATACCTTTGTTCATGGCGTCGTACAAGCCTTTATCGGGTTCGCTTACTACCTGTGCGATGTGATTCTTGTAGCGGTCTGTGATAGAAAGCGTTTTGTCTTTCGAGGCCCCGTCCACAATGATATACTCCACATGGCGGTAAGTTTGCGAGATAACGCTCTGGATAGTGTCTTCCAATACCGCTTCGGCATTGTAGGTCACGGTAATGACGCTGAACTTGGGGGTGAGATGATTATGCATTTCTTCCGGTGACTTTGTTGTACAGGTCGATATATTTTTTAGCGATAGTACCTTCCGAATAGTGGGTGACGGCTTTCCGACAGGCTTGTTCGGAGAGGCTGGAATAATCCGGGTCGGTAAGCGTCCAGTAGATGCCGTTGGCAAAATCTTCGGACGATTTATATTGCGCCACATATCCGTTGTGCAGATGGTCTATCATTTCGGGGATACCGCCTACGTTGAAACCGACACAGGGAATACCGCACGCCATGGCTTCCATAATCATATTGGGCAGGTTTTCTTCCAGTGAGGGAGTGACAAAAAGGTCTACCGCATTATAAATGTCCACTAACTGATGTTCGTTGCTGACGAAATCCAGCGGATAGACTTTGAAAGGCAGTAAGTTCGCCAATTGCTGCGACTCCTTGCCGAAAACGACGACGCCGAGCTTTTCTTTCAGTTCGGGATGCTTTTCCGCCAGCAGTTTGCACGATTCTACCAGATAGTCGATTCCTTTCCGCTTATCCGTTATCTTTACAGAGCCGAACAGAGCGAGCTTGGCATCCTGAGGCAGTTTACATCTGCTGCGCGCTTCTTGCTTGTTGTGCGGCTTGAACAAGTTGGTATTGATGGGATTGGGAATACAGGTAATCGTGTGTCCGGCGAGCAAGGCGCTTTTCTTTGCCAAGCCTTCCAGCCAGTGGCTGCACGTTACGAAGTTGATGTGCCGTCCTTTGTACAAATTCTGTTTTTTGTAGAAAGTCCGGTAGGAGAGGTCTTTTTTGCCGCCATTGCCATGAATGAAAGGACAGTTACGGCACTCCTGCTGATAGCGGGTACACTCGCGGGCATGATGGCAGATACCGGTGCACGGCCACATGTCGTGCATGGTCCACACTACGGGTTTGCCCGATGCGAGGATATTCTCGATGTTTCTCAGAGATAACATCCCCTGATTTATCCAATGAAGATGAATTACATCCGCTTGCTGAAATTCCGGGAGCGAGGTGATGTCCGTACCCGTATTGGCAATATCGACGGCAAAGATATTATCCCGTTTGAAATGGTTGGCTTTCCATATAACGATACGTTCCCAGACAAATTTCCATACCATGCGCCAGTTGCGGCTCAATGAAACTACGGTGATTTGGTCGGTTTGCTTGTCACGTACCAAAAGCTTGGCCTTGATGCCGTTATTCTTGAGCGACTCCATTAGTCTGCTGGCCGCCACGGCTGCTCCGCCGATGCGTTCGGATGTATTGATTAATAGTACTCTCATTTTTGCGGAATGTTTGGACAAAAGTACTGCTTTTGCCGCTTTCTGCTCCATAAATCTTTTATTTTTTTAGTCTGTAACCGCTAAACTCCCTATCTTTGCCGGAGTTAAAAGCCCGTGATGTCGTAAGCAATGAAAATATTGAGGTGGAAAGCGGATTTATCATCGGAGGAAACGGGCTTTTCGTCGTAAGAAACCTATGGCTCATCGGTAGAAAATAAATGTAAGTATGGGAGATAAAGGAATGAAAAGACTGGAGCAACTGTGGCAGACTTTCCTGAGCGTGGTGAAGATACTGTTGCAATCCAAGTGGCGTACGCATTTGCCGTCGTCGTTCAGTAATCCGGAAGAGTTGTTGATACTGGCTAACGGCCCTTCATTGAGCCGTACGGTTCAGGAAGCTCCGGATTTTATAAAAGGCAAGACGTTGCTGGCGGTGAATTTCTGCGTTACCTCCCCTATGTTCGAGCAGCTTCGCCCGGAGATATATCTGATAGCCGACCCTCTCTTTTGGATTGTTCCCGAAAAGCGTGTGCAGTTGTTTCAGACACTTGCCGAAAAGACCGCCTGGCCGATGAACCTGTTTATTCCTGCCCGTGCTTTGAAGAATAAAGAGTGGCAGCCTATGCTGGCCGGTAACCGGAATATCCGCCTCTGCATTTACAATACCACTCCGATAGAAGGTGTACAGGGATTCTGCAACTGGGTGTTCGGTAAAGGTTGGGGGGTACCCCGCCCTCACAATGTGCTGATTCCCTCTATCGCCATCGGATTGCGCCTGCCGTTCAAGAAGATTTATCTGGCAGGTGCCGACCATTCCTGGTTGCCGGAAATCACGGTGACGGACGATAATGTGGTACTGATGCACCAAAAGCATTTCTATGACCGTGACAAGTCGCAGGCGGCGACGGTGACGCAGGAGAACCTGCATAGCGCACGGCTTTATACGATACTTTACCACATGTATGTGGCCTTTAAGTCCTATTTCGTGCTCGAAGCCTATGCTCGACGGTTGAGCAAGGAAGTGATTAACGTTACGCCGGGCAGTTATATAGACGCTTTTAAACGAATGAAGTTATGAAAGACGGAATCATCATTCAGGCACGTACCGGTTCTACCCGGTTGCATAATAAGATACTGCTCCCTTTCTATGGCAAGCAGCGCATTATCGACATCTTAATCGGCAATATCAAGCAGGCTTGTATTGGTAGGACGATTGTCCTTGCCACTACCAACCGCCCTCAG
The DNA here is from genome assembly GCF_001915465.1 of Bacteroides sp. 44_46. Lineage (NCBI taxonomy): Bacteria > Pseudomonadati > Bacteroidota > Bacteroidia > Bacteroidales > Bacteroidaceae > Bacteroides > Bacteroides sp. 44_46. The sequence continues at coordinate 304,700 of NZ_MNQO01000018.1, forward strand.
GATGACATATTGGCGGAGGTTGCCCGTGAAGCAGGTATCTGTTGCTACCGGGGCGATGAGGATAATGTGCTCGACCGCTTTATCCGGGCGGCCGCAACGTTCGGCTTAGACCGCTTTATCCGTGTTTGTTCGGATAATCCTTTCCTGCGTCCCGACAGTTTCCTGACGTTTTTCGCGGAACATGACGCCCGGCCGGCGGATTATATTGCCTACGGCTTTGCAGACGGCCGCCCTACCATCAAATCGCATTTAGGCTTGTTTGCCGAGCTGACAACCGCCGACGCATTGCGCCGTGCAGCTGCCGCTACACAGGAGAAGCTGTATATAGAGCACGTTACGATTTACCTCTATACGCATCCCGAAGCGTTCAGTATTCGTCTGCTTCCGTTGCCCGATGAATTGGAAGGCCGGTTAGACCTTCGCTTTACGCTCGATACGATGGAAGATTTTACCTTGCTGCAAGAGCTTTACGCTACTTTCTACGAACAGACCGACCGAAGCGTCCACGCATTGCTCCGGTTGGTGGAAGCGCATCCGGAATATCGTGCCAAGATGCTGGAGAATATTGCAAGGAACGAGAAATTATAAATTTATTATATAAATGAAGAGTACATATATTATCGGAGAAATCGGACAGAACCATAACGGCTCCGTCGATATAGCCAAATTGATTGTCGATTTGGTGTCACGTCCCGTACGCGAAGAAGTCTTTAATCTCGAACTTCGTCCTATGGATGCGGTAAAGATGACCAAACGGGATTTGAATGAAGAGTTGACCGATTCGCAGATGAACCGTCCGTACGACTCTCCCCACTCTTTTGGACGCACTTATGGCGAGCACCGCGCCTGTTTGGAGCTGACGGATGAAGAACATTTTGAAGTTTACAGGCATGCCAAGTCGTTGGGAATGGATTTCGTGGAAACTCTGTGCTCAAAAGGTTGTATGTCTTTATTGAAACTCTTTACGCCCGACCGCCTGAAAGTGGCCAGCCGTGACCTTACCAATCTGCCGTTGCTGGAAGTCATGGCCGAAACCAAAATACCTATCATCCTTTCTACCGGTATGGCGGGTAAGAAGGAACTGGATGACGCATTGGATGTTATCACCCGTTATCACAGCGATATATCCATACTGCACTGCGTATCGCAGTATCCCACCCGGCCCGACAATCTGAATCTGAAAACGATAACCTATCTGAAACGGCATTACGGACAGTATCATATCGGCTTTTCCGACCATACCATTGGCATCGCAGCCCCGGTGGTTGCCGTAGGAATGGGTGCGGAGATTATAGAGAAGCACGTCACCATCGACCGTCGCATGAAAGGAACAGACCAGCAAGGTTCTTTAGGGCCGGATGGCGTAAACCGCATGATTCGTGATATTCGTATCGCCGAGCACTGGCTGGGCAGGGAGGAACTGTATATCGACTCCGCCGTTTCTGCAGCCAAAGTGAAGCTGGAACGTTCCATCGCCACGAATAAGGCGCTGCATCCCGGAGATATTATTATGGAAGAGGATATCCACCTGCTTAGTCCGGGCGATGGCTTTAAGTGGGCGGAGCGTGATAAGGTGGTAGGCCGCCGGGTACGGAAAGAGATACCGCGTAACGAGATTATTTATTCTTCATTGATTGAGGAATGAGACTGCTGGCTGTTGTTGTTCTCTATCATCCCGGTAAAGATTTAGCCGGGAATATCGACAGCTATCTGTCACAGGTGGATAAATTGCTGTTATGGGATAATACGCCCGGAGACGGGCAAGAGCGACTGCCTTTGCCGGATATCAGTCATCCGGAACGCTTGGAGTACAGGGGATGCGGCCGGAATGTAGGCATCGGTGCTGCGTTGAATGATGCCGTGGCTTATGCCCGTGAGTATGGATATACGCATCTGCTGACGCTGGATCAGGATAGTTTTTTTCTGCAAGGCGATTTCCGGCGTTATATAACGGCCATTCAAGAGTATGGAGAGAATAAGCGGATTATTTTCTCCGTGAATTATTTTATAAAATCCCGGCAGTCCTCTCTTTATCCCGTGACGGATACTGTCGATGAGGTTTTTTCGGCCATGACTTCCGGTACTGTTTATCCCGTCGGCCTGTTTGAAGAGCTGGGTGTTTTTATGGAAGAACTATTTGTGTGGGGCATTGATTGTGAGTATTGCTGGCGTGCGGCACGCAGAGGCGTGCGGACGGTTTGTTTCAAAAGTATCCTGTTGCAGCACGATTTGGGATATCAGAAGAAGAAACACCGCTTATTGGGTAAGGAGGTTTTCCCGAACGAATATCCTCCGGCACGTACTTATTATAATGTGCGTAATGGTATGGTGCTTCACAAACTCTATCCTGAAAGTTTGAACCTGAAAGCCCATTTGCGTTATCATTTATATAAACGGATTATCTTTGTGCTTCTGTATGAAAAGCGGAAGATTACTAAATGGAAAGCGCTTTGGGACGGTTATCGTGATGGGAAACGCGGTAGGCTGGGGGAGCGCGGTTGATGGATATTCTTATTTCTTAATCTTAAATATGATAGGTATGCTACCGAAATTAGTGATTACTGATATTGACGGTGTCTGGACTGACGGCGGAATGTATTATACTGCCGAAGGAGACGTTATGAAACGTTTTTCCGTGAAAGATGGTTGGGGAGTGATTTTTCTGCGCGAATTGGATATACCTGTGGCTATTATGACCGGTGAGGATACGCAAATTGTCCGGAAACGTGCCGATAAGTTGAAAATCAACTATTGCTATCTGGGAGTCAAGGATAAAGTGGCACAGGCTGAGGAACTGTGTCGCGAGTTAGGTATTTCATTGGGTGAAGTTGCCTTTATCGGTGATGACTTGAATGATTTGCCGCTGTTGCGCTTGGTGGGTTACAGCGCTTCTCCCGGCAATACGCCTGAATATATAAAACGCGAAGTAAAGTATGTAACGACCGCACACGGCGGTTATGGAGCTTTTCGCGAGTTTGTGGAGAAACTGCTGGCGGACAACGGACGCTTGCAGACTGTCATAGAGCGTTTCTTATAACCGGAATATGTATGTCATATCTCTGTGTTGACGCGGGGAAGCGGTATGTATCGTGAAACGGTTTCTCTTCCCCATGTCAGCATTTTCCCGATTTGTGCTTTTATTCTCTTTCCGGCTTGCCGGGAGCGTAATGTCTCCTGCCGTTTCACATCGTTCAACGTCCATTGCGGCTGGTATTTCAGCAGGCGCTGTTCCGCTTCCTCTATTCGTTGCGGTTGTCCGGAACTGATATAATAACGGATGAGATTCAGGCATATATTGGCATGTGCCTGCCGTAGTCCGTTGTATACATCCGTACGTCTGTCTTTGAAGTAGTCCAAAAGGAACTCTCTGGTGGTAAGTGCGATGTCCAGTCTCCTGTCCATGCCGGTTTCGCTCCATATCCCTTTGCTGTGTTTGCGGTATACGGCCATGGGTTTGCCGAAATAATAGATATTCCCATGTTGTGCATTCAGCAGGTGCAGGGCGTAGTCGCATGAAGTGAACTTGGCAAACCATTCGGGCATTTCCGGATAGTAACATCTTCGGAATACGGATGAAGAGTTGGTAATATAATTGCTTTCGGCAAGGTCGGAGATGGTGGTGATTTTTCTTTGATGTCCGTTGGACAGGCTCTTGCTTCCGTCCTCCTCATAGTAGTTGACTACCCTGTGGAAACATATTGCGAACTGACTGTGGGTGTCCAGAAAATCGGTAGCACGCTGTAACTTGCGCCTGTCAAACCAATAATCGTCACCGTCGCAAACGGCGACGTATTCACCGCGGCAATGTTTGTAGGTCTCCATATAATTGCGCTGGTAACCCAGGTTCTTTTCGTGCCGTATCACGGTGATGAGCTCCGGATACTTTTCCTGGTATCGCTTGCATATTTCGTAGGTACGGTCGGTACTGCGGTCCTCACCTATGATTAGCTCAACGGGGTAGTCGGTCTTTTGGCTTAATACGCCTTTGATGGCAATCTCTATATAATTCTCAATATTATATGCCAGCATAATGACGCTGACTTTCACGGTCTTTTCCATAATCAGTCGCTTTTTCGTTTTAATACTAACCGGATGGCTTCATCCAAGATTGCGGAGCCTAATATCCGGTTGATTCCATAATAGAACAGAATACCGATAACGATTTTCACAGGAAGCAGCAGATAATTTTCCGTCAGGAAGCAGTCCGGTATCAGCAGTATTCCCCACATGATTACGGAGAGAACGGCGTAAGGGGCAATATCCCTTATCTGTTTCAGCCAGCTATACCCTACGGCCTTTCCGATGACAACGATACTGATCAGGTAAATCAATATCTGGGTAAGTGCCAGACAAGCTACCATGATAAGCGCGCTTTGTTTCAGGCTGGCTGCCAGGCAGGCTATAATCAGCAGGGTACGTGCTATTTCCAGTTTGAAGATAAGGTCCGAGCGCCCCTGCACTTTGGCAAAGTTTTGGTTGACGGTACTCAGAATGGTGAAGATTCCTGCCAGACAGGTCAGTTGGAAAAAAGGCACACAACCCATCCATTCCGCTTTCAGTATCAGTGCGATAAACGGATAGGCTACGGATACCATGCCTGTCATAAGGGGGAACGTGAGGAAAGCGGTAAAGCGTATCGTCTTGCGATAAGAACGCAGACTTCTTTCTTTGTCGTTCTGGATATGCGAGAATATGGGGTAAGTAGCTGTCTGCAGGCTGGAGTAGACCGAGCTGATTACCATCAGGCTGAACTTGTTTCCTTGCGAATAATATCCTAATTGAACGGGCGGATATAATTTACCGATAGCTACCGAATAGATATTGGTAAAAATGGAGTTTACCAGACCGGCAAGCAGCAGATTGGAAGAAAAGCCGAATAATTCCTTGATGTGACTTATGCTGAACAATAGTTGAGGCCGCCATTTATTGAAGAACCATAAAAGGACGGTACGCAGGAAGGCCAGTATAACGGGTTGCCACGCCAGCGTCCATACTCCCATACCGCCATATGCCATGGCAAGCGAACCGATGCCGGATGCCGTAAGGGCGATGAGATTAATCTTGGTTAGAATTTTAAAGCTGACTTGCTTGTTGAGTAAAGTGGTTTGTATAAGACTTAGCGAGTTAAAGGGAAGCGCAAGGAAAATAACCCTGGCAAGGTCTGTCAGTAAAGGCTGGTTGAAGAATCCGGCGATGAGCGGAGAGCAGACGAATAACAGCAGATAAAGGCAGACGCTGATGAAGATGTTGAGATAGAATACAGAATTATAGTCTGTTTCGGTAGCGTCCTGCTTGCGGATTAAAGCGGCGCTGAACCCGCTGTCCAGTACGATATTGGCAATTGCGCTGAAAATGGCGAGCATTCCTACCAATGCGTAGTCTTCAACGGAGAGTATGTTGGCTACGAGGACACCGACAATAAACAACAAAACTTGCTGGCCCATACGGTCCAGCAAGTTCCAGAGCAATGCTCCTATTGTTCGTTGTTTCAGTGAAGGCTCACTCATATGGATTATTTTACTTCACTACCGGGCTTTACTTCGCGTAACAATGAGGTTACAGCCAGTGAGCCGTCATAGTTTTCGGCAGAAAGTATCATACCTTCACTCACCAGTCCGTTCTTGAATTGACGGGGAGCCAGGTTGGCGATGAACAGTACCTGCTTGCCTACCAGCTCTTCCGGTCGGTAGTGCTGGGCAATACCGCTGACGATAGTACGGTTTTCCAGTCCGTCGGCAATCTTGAACTTCAACAGTTTCTTCATCTTAGGTACGGCTTCGCATTCCAATACGGTTCCTACGCGGATATCCAATTTCTCAAAGTCCTCGAATGAGATGATGGGTTTGATAGGATTTGCCTTGTAGCCGGCTGCTTCGTTCGCTTTCTTGGTAGCGAGCAGTTTGTCTACCTGTGCCTGGATAACATCGTCCTCAATCTTCTCGAATAACAGTTCGGGGGTTGCCAGTCGGTGTCCGGCGGGCAGCAGGTCTGTATGACCGAGTTCTGCCCAGTCGAAACTGTCCATGTTCAGCATCTTACGGAGCTTTTCGCTGCTGAACGGCAGGAACGGTTCGAAAGCGATGGCAAGGTTGGCGACCAGTTGCAGGGAGATATTCAGAATGGTAGCTACGCGCGGCATGTCTGTCTTGGCAAGTTTCCAAGGTTCTGTATCTGCCAGGTACTTATTACCGATACGCGCCAGGTTCATGGCTTCCTTCTGTGCGTCACGGAATTTGAATACGTCGAGCAGCTTTTCCACTTCTTCTTTTACGTCAGCAAACTCTTTCAGCGTTTCGCGGTCGTAATCGTTCAGTTCGCCGGCAGCGGGTACTACACCGTCGAAGTACTTCTTGGTGAGTTGCAGGGCGCGGTTTACGAAGTTACCGTATACGGCTACCAATTCGTTGTTATTGCGTGCCTGGAAGTCTTTCCAGGTAAAGTCGTTGTCTTTTGTTTCCGGAGCATTGGCGGTGAGCACGTAGCGCAGCACGTCCTGCTTGCCGGGGAATTCTGCGAGATATTCATGCAACCATACGGCCCAGTTGCGGGAAGTGGAAATCTTATCTCCTTCCAGATTCAGGAATTCGTTGCTGGGCACGTTGTCGGGTAGGATATAACTGCCTTCCGCTTTCAACATGGCGGGGAATACGATGCAGTGGAATACGATGTTGTCTTTTCCGATGAAATGAACCAGACGTGTTTCAGGGTCTTTCCACCATTTTTCCCAAGAATCGGGCAGCAATTCTTTGGTATTGCTGATGTAGCCGATGGGAGCGTCGAACCATACGTAAAGCACTTTGCCTTCGGCGCCTTCCACCGGAACGGGAATACCCCAGTCCAGGTCGCGGCTTACGGCACGCGGCTGCAAGCCCATGTCGAGCCAGCTTTTACATTGGCCGTACACGTTGGGACGCCATTCTTTATGGTCTTCCAATATCCACTGGCGCAGCCATGCTTCATGTTTGTCGAGGGGCAGATACCAGTGTTTGGTTTCGCGCATTACGGGTTGGCTGCCGCTGATGGCGCTTTTCGGATTAATCAGGTCGGTAGGGCTGAGGCTTGTACCGCACTTTTCGCATTGGTCGCCGTAAGCGCCTTCTGCGTGGCAGTGAGGGCATTCGCCGGTGATGTAACGGTCGGCAAGGAAAGTCTTGGCTTCCTCATCGTAGTACTGCATGCTGGTCTTTTCAATGAATTCGCCTTTGTCGTACAGTTTGCGGAAAAACTCGGAAGCAGTGTCGTGATGTGTCTTTGAGGTGGTACGGCTGTACACATCGAACGAAATGCCGAATTCTTCAAAAGACTTCTTGATAAGCGTATGATAGCGGTCTACTACATCTTGCGGTGTAATTCCTTCTTTCTTGGCGCGGATGGTGATGGGCACTCCGTGTTCGTCGGAGCCGCCGATAAAGACCACATCTTCTTTTTTCAGTCTCAGGTAGCGGACATAGATGTCGGCAGGTACATAAACCCCTGCCAGGTGTCCGATATGAACGGGGCCGTTGGCATAGGGCAGTGCCGATGTCACGGTGGTACGCTTGAATTTCTTTTCCATTGTATATATGTATCTCTTTTGTTATGAACGCTTTTAAGATGTGCAAAGATAACGGTTTTCTCTCAAACCTACAAAAAGAGGAATATATACTTCTTGCCCGGAACCTTCCGTCTTTGAAAGAGTAAAGAAGAAGTAATATTAAAAGATTATCTTCTTGCCGTTATGCATATAAATTGTATATTTGTACGATTGTCGTACTATACTAATATGAACAGACTATGATAACAAGCCAATTGCTGCATCCTGCCAGTATTGTGGTGGTGGGAGCTTCCAACAATGTACATAAACCCGGCGGGGCTATCTTGAAGAATTTGATTCATGGCGGTTATACCGGAGAACTGCGGGCGGTGAATCCGAAAGAGACTGAAGTGCAAGGCGTACAGGCCTATGCCGATGTAAAGGATATTCCCGATACGGACCTTGCTATCCTTGCTATTCCCGCCGTTCTTTGTCCCGATGCGGTAGAGTTGCTTGCTTCTGAGAAGCGGGTACGTGCGTTCATTATCCTTTCGGCCGGATTTGGTGAGGAAACGCATGAGGGTGCGCTTTTGGAAGACCGTATTCTGGAAACGGCGAATCGGTACGGCGCTTCGCTGATAGGCCCCAATTGTATCGGATTGATGAATACGTGGCATCATAGCGTGTTCAGTCAGCCCATCCCCAATCTGCATCCGCAAGGCGTCGATTTGATATCCAGCTCCGGAGCGACTGCGGTGTTTATTCTGGAGAGCGCGGTTACAAAAGGGCTGCAGTTCAATTCCGTATGGTCTGTGGGCAATGCCAAGCAGATCGGAGTAGAAGATGTGCTGCAATATATGGACGAGCATTTCGATTCGGAAAAAGACTCCAAGATAAAACTGCTTTATATCGAAAGTATAAGCGACCCTGACAGATTGCTGTTCCATGCTTCTTCGCTGATAAAGAAGGGATGTAAGATTGCGGCCATTAAATCCGGCAGCAGTGAGAGCGGCAGTCGTGCGGCATCCTCGCATACGGGAGCTATCGCCAGTTCCGATTCGGCGGTGGAGGCTCTGTTCCGTAAAGCGGGTATCGTACGTTGCTATTCTCGGGAGGAACTGACTACGGTAGGGTGTATTTTCACTTTGCCGGAACTGAAAGGAAAGAACTTTGCCATTATTACCCATGCGGGCGGACCGGGTGTGATGTTGACCGATGCCTTGAGTAAAGGCGGGTTGAATGTGCCGAAGTTGGAAGGCGAGCTTGCCGAAGAGTTGAAAAGCAAGCTCTTTCCGGGGGCTGCCGTTGGAAATCCGATAGACATTCTGGCTACGGGTACGCCTGAGCATTTGCGTCTTTGTCTGGAATACTGTGAGGAAAAGTTTGATAATGTGGATGCGGTAATGGCTATTTTCGGCACTCCGGGTCTGGTTACCATGTTCGAAATGTATGATGTGCTGCATGAGAAGATGCAGACCTGCAAGAAACCGATATTCCCTATTCTCCCGTCTATTAATACGGCAGGAGCCGAGGTTGCCGCTTTCCTCGCTAAAGGCCATGTGAACTTTGCCGATGAAGTAACGTTGGGTACGGCATTGTCGCGCATTGTGAATGCGTCGAAGCCGGCGAATAATGAAATAGAGCTTTTTGGAGTGGATGTTCCGCGCATCCGCCGTATCATAGATTCTATTCCGGGAGACGGCTATATCGAACCGCATTATGTGCAGGCATTGTTACATTCTGCAGGTATTCCTGTGGTAGAGGAGTTTGTATCCGCTAATAAGGAAGAAGCGCTGGCCTTTGCCCGTCGTGCCGGATTCCCGGTGGTGGCGAAAGTGGTGGGGCCTGTGCATAAATCCGATGTAGGCGGAGTGGTATTGAATATAAAGAGCGAACAGCATCTGGCATTGGAGTTTGAACGCATGATGCAGATTCCTGAAGTAACGGGTATTATGGTGCAGCCGATGCTGAAAGGAACGGAACTCTTTATCGGTGCGAAGTACGAAGAGAAATTCGGCCATGTAGTGCTTTGCGGTTTAGGCGGTATCTTTGTGGAGGTGCTGAAAGACGTATCTTCCGGTCTGGCTCCTTTATCTTACGAGGAAGCCTACTCTATGATTCGTTCGTTGCGCGCCTATAAGATTATAAAAGGCACGCGCGGGCAGAAAGGAGTGAATGAGGATAAGTTCGCCGAAATCATTGTGCGCTTGTCTACCCTGTTGCGTTTTGCTACGGAGATTAAGGAAATGGATATTAATCCGCTGTTGGCAACGGAAAAGTATGTAATAGCGGTAGACGCCCGTATCAGAATAGAAAAGAACTAACTTTTTGTTAAAAGTAGGGGCTGTTGTGCAGTATTCTGTTCGGATAGACGTTTATAGTACATAACTTAGACTATGACACGCTATGAAGAAAAGAAAAAAGCAATGGCTCCGGATGTGCAACGGCATGATGTCCGGTGCGTTGGTTCTGCTGGGTTTCACGTCTTGCGATGAAAACAGTACAGGTACGGGGAGATGTGAGTACGGTACTCCTTATGCCAAATATGAAATCAAAGGAAAGGTGATGGGAGAAGACAGGCAGGTTGTATCCGACGCCAGGATTCTCGTGAAGAATATGGCTCCCCAAACCGATAATTCTCGTACCCGTGTCGTTTCATCCGATACGGTCTATACGAAAGAAAACGGAGAATATCTTTATCAGAACACCATAACGGGCTATCAAAACTTCCGTGTTGTTTGCGAAGACCTTACGGGAGCATACGAAGCCGACTCGATGGATATTAAGATGAATCCGACAGGCGGGAGCGGCTGGTATGAAGGAAAAGATAATAAAGAAGTAAACTTTGAATTAAAGAAGAAAGAAAAATAAAACCGGTGGGAGTCCTTTCTGTTCGTAAACGTTTGGCGCTGGAAATCGCGCGTAAGATGCGTAATAACCTGAAAGAGCTGCATCCGTTGAGGCAGCTCTTTTGGGAATGCACCTTACGTTGTAATTTGCACTGTAAGCATTGCGGCAGCGATTGCAGGCGGATGCCGGATATAAAGGATATGCCGGCTGCCGATTTTTTACGGGCTGTCGATTCCATCACTCCGCATATCAATCCGAACGAAGTAAGCATTATCATGACCGGTGGAGAACCGCTGATGAGGGAAGACCTGGAAGAAGTAGGGTTGGAACTCTACAGGCGCGGCTATCCCTGGGGAATTGTTTCCAACGGCCTTTACCTTACCGGCAGACGTTTGGAGCGGTTGATGGCTGCCGGGCTCCATTCCATAACCATCAGTTTGGACGGTTTTGAGCAGGAGCATAATTGGTTGCGCGGTCATCCGGAAAGTTACGGAAGGGCTGTGGAGGCGATTAAGATGTTGGTGCATGAGCCCGAGCTGGTATGGGATGTGGTGACATGCGTCAATCACCGTAACTATCCGTATCTGGATGAATTGAAAACATCTCTTTATCATATAGGTGTCCGGCAATGGCGTTTGTTTACCATTTTTCCGATGGGACGTGCCGCATCACATCCGGAGTTTCAGTTGAGCAATGATGAGTTTACAGGTGTTATGGAGTTCATCAAGCGTATCCGGAAAGAGGGTAAGATGCACGCAAGCTATGGTTGTGAGGGTTTCTTAGGCAGATATGAAGGTGAGGTTCGTGACGGTTTCTTTTCTTGTAATGCCGGAATCAGTGTTGGCTCTATATTGGCGGACGGAGCCATATCCGCCTGTCCGAGCATCCGTAGCGACTATCATCAGGGTAACATTTATCGCGATGACTTTATGGATGTGTGGGAGAATCGTTTTCAATCTTTCCGTAACCGGGAATGGATGAAGGAAGGCCTATGTGCCGATTGCAGCCTTTTCCGCTATTGCGAGGGCAATGGCATGCATCTGCGCGATAATAAAGGCGCGCTGCTTTTCTGCCATCTCGACAGGCTTCATTCTTAATGGAGTTGTCTGTTATGCGGCTTTTCTCTTGGGGAGTTATCCCGCCCAATCTTCCCTATCCAGGTTTCTGTATCCGATCGCTTCGGCCAGATGCGACGGTTGTATCAGTTCACACCCTTCAAGGTCGGCAATAGTGCGTGAGACTTTTAGAATACGGTCGTATGCACGTGCCGAGAGATTGAAGCGGTTCATGGCTGATTTTAGCAGGGCAAGACCATTATCGTCAGGACGGGCATAGCGGGCGAGTAATTTACTGTTCATCTGTGCATTGCAATATATGCCGGGAACTTCGGAATATCTTTCGGATTGAATTTGCCGTGCACGCACTACGCGTTCACGGATATCGGCACTTGACTCGCCGGGGCGTGCATCGGACATTTTCTCAAAGGGCACGGGAATAACTTCGATTTGCAGGTCGATACGGTCGAGCAAAGGTCCTGAGATACGGTTAAGATATTTCTGTACCTGCCCCGGACTGCACACACAGGCTTTGGTGGGATGATTGTAATATCCGCAGGGACAGGGATTCATGGATGCTGCGAGCGTAAAGCTGGCGGGAAATTCCACATTGCATTTTACGCGGGAAATGGTAATTTTCCGGTCTTCCAGAGGTTGCCGTAATACTTCGAGCACATTCCGGTTGAACTCCGGAAGCTCGTCGAGGAACAAGACGCCGTTATGCGCCAGGCTGATTTCTCCCGGTTGCGGGAAACTTCCGCCGCCTGTCATGGCTACCGTGGAGATGGTATGGTGCGGATCACGAAACGGACGTTTGGAAATAAGCCCGCCTTCCTGTCCCAGCTTTCCTGCAACAGAGTGTATCTTGGTTGTTTCAAGGCTTTCGCCTAATGATAATGGCGGCAGTATAGAGGGGAGACGTTTGGCAAGCATGGACTTTCCGCTGCCCGGAGCGCCTACCAGAAGAATATTGTGTCCGCCTGCGGCGGCTACCTCTAATGCGCGTTTCGCGTTCTCCTGCCCTTTTACATCGGAGAAGTCCAGGTCGAAGCTGTTCTGCCGGGTATAAAACTCTTTACGGGTGTCGATATGTACCGGCTTTAATTCCTGTTTACCATTGAAGAATTCGATAACCTCTTTCAGGTTCTCCGCTCCATAAACCTGTAGATTGTTTACGACAGCGGCTTCTCGCGTGTTTTGTTTTGGAATGATGATTCCCTCGAAGCCGAGTTCTCTCGCTTTTATGGCAATGGGAAGCGCTCCTTTAATGGGTTGCAGACTACCGTCCAGGCTTAGTTCTCCCATTATCAGATAACGGTCTGTTTTATCCGATTGAATAACTTCACTGGCGCCCAGCATGCCGATAGCCAATGGTAAGTCATAAGCGGAACCCTCTTTACGGATATCCGCCGGAGCCATGTTAATGACGATATTGCTTGTCGGCATCCGGTAGCCGTTTACTTGCAATGCGGAGATAATGCGTTGGTGGCTTTCCTTGACAGCGGAGTCCGGTAAACCTACAAGATAGAACATACAGCCTCTGGAACTGTTGACTTCGATAGTGATGAGGGTTGCATCAATACCTTGAACAGCCGCTCCAAAAACTTTGATGAGCACGTAATTAAGTGTTTAGTGATTAGCGTTTAGTGATTACTAATGGAAAAGTTATCGCTTTCTTTTCCTTTCTTTCTCTTTCTTCTCTTGTTCTTCTATGTCTTTCAGTTTCTTCTCGATAGCCGTTCCGCTCAGGTTCTTTCCTTCTATTCTTCCGGAGGGGCTGAGCAGTATATTGGCAGGCAGAGCTTTTATGGCGAGTTGTTTCACAAACTCGGTATTCCAGCCGGAAAGGTCACATGTCTGCTCCCATTTCAGGGTGTCTGTTTCAATCGCTTTTTGCCAATTGTCTTTATTGATGTCTAAGGAAACTCCTAAGAGGGCAAACTTCTTGTTCTTTTGTTCTTTCTTATAGATTCTGCGGTAAACGGCATTACTGTCACGGCTCACGGTATCCCAGGAAGCCCAGAAATGTATTAACAGGTATTGGTCTTTGAAGTTAGAACGGGTTATCTGTTTTCCTTTGGCATTGGGCAGGCGGAAGTAAGCGGTTGTTTTTCCGATACCGGCTTTCTCTTCTTCCTGAATGCGGTCGAGCAATTCATCGATATAGGGACGGTCTTTCAATTCTCCCGTCATGTGCTCGGTCAACTTTTTAATTTGGGTATAGTCCGGTTTTTCTTTCTGTACGAAATACTTATCCAGCAGGTAGATGCTGACTAAAGAGGAATGATGCTCATTAATAAACTTGCCGGCTTTCTCTTCCAATACCTTTTCAGAGGGTTTGCCTAATCCTTTCAACTCTTTTTGAAAAGCGCTTAACTCTTCGTTGGGCGTGTTTCCGCTTATCTCCAAACTGTTGAGTTCGGCGGCAGAACCTTTGACATGTATCGTATTCCCCTTATCCATAAAGAAAGGGTATTGACTGCCGTCGCTAAACAATAGCCAGGCAGCTACTAAAGTATCCGGAGAGAGCGTTGCCGAGAATTTATCATTCTCAACGAGCAGGGTATCCATGCGGTCGTACATTTCGTCTGCACCATATATATATAAGGTGTCATTTCCCAACCCTTTGATTTCTCCGCTCAGACTGGCAGTGTCGGAGCTCTTGCCACCGCAAGCGGATAGTATGATAATCAGGAAATATACAAGATAAATATTCTTCATACGGCTTTCTTCTTCTGATACGTTGCTGCGAAAGTAGTTCTTTTTGGTGTGAATAAAAAAAAATGCCCGACATATTTCTATGCCGGGCACTTCTTTTCATCTTATAACCTTTATTATTTGATGATATTCATAAAGTCCGCATTCGTGAAGTATTTGGAGAATTCCAAGTCAGAAGCAGCTTTCTTAGCTAATGAAGAATCTTTAGCAACAGCTTTCTTCAGGTTATCGGTTACCATAGAAGTGTTGTTGATTCTTGCGCCTACAACAGCCATCAGGTAGTCGGTGTAAGCGTCCGGTTTAGCAATGCTTGACAATGTGCTCTTAGCCTTGTTGTAATCCTTAGCGAGGATTTGTGCCAAAGCTGCACTGTTAGTCTTAGTATCGCCAAATGCGTTAACGGCTCTGTCATATTGACCTTGAGCTACATACAGGTTACCCAAAGCTTCGTTCAGTTCTTTAGCGCCTGCAGCTTTACCCAGGTAAGACTCGGCAGCGGCTTTGTCACCCTTAGTCAGAGCGATAAGACCCATGTTCATGTTAGCTTCGGCAGAATTCTTGATAGAAAGAGATTTCTTGAAATATCCTTCAGCCTTGTCAAGGTTACCAGCTTGGTAAGCCAACTTACCGAGGTTGTTATATGCACGGTAGTCGTTCGGATAGATTTGAGTAGCTTTGATGAAGATAGCTTCTTGCTTGGCGGGATCGTTAGTCAAAGTAGTTGCATACAGCAATTCTTCGATGTTCAGTTGCTTAGCGTCGCTATCAGCCAAAGATGCGATTTCTTCGTCAGACTTACCGATTACGTCGTAGTTCAAAGTCAGACGAGAACGACGCAGTTGCGGAAGGATTTCTTCAGCCAAAGTCTTGTATACAGAAGAGATGTTTTTGATTTCCTGTTCTCTTTGTTCGGGATCAGAGTACATTGACAATACGCGGAGAATCAACTCTTTGTCTTGGATGTTGGATTTGCTTACCAATTCCTGGAAGCCTTCCCAGTCTTGCGCAGTGTATTTAGTATCTACGGCAGCTTCGATTTTGCCTTTCTTCAAGTCTCTGTTGATGATTTTAGCAGTGTTGTCCTGACGATTTTCAGCCAGACCCGTATTCAGCTTAACACCACCATCGGGAGAAGCGTATGCGGAAATTTCGATGTTGCTGATTTTCTTGTTAGCTGCATCGTTTACATTCTTAACTTCTTCGTTGAATGCTTTAGCGGTTTTCAATTCGCTTGCACGAACGTTAGCCTGTTGAATCAAGAACATGATGTTTGCATCATATTTTTCTTTGATTATGCGTTGGAAAGCGTCGTCGCCGTTAGCGGGGTTAGCGCTGCCCAAAGTCTGGCCGATCAATTCGGAAGTAGAGATAACACCGTCAGCTACTTTTACGGCAGGGATGGTAACTTCTTTCTTTCCGACTTTGGCTTTGAATTCCAGGTACAGCTCGGATTTAGCCATTTCAGGAACATAGTCGAAAGAAGTCTTCATTGTGTAGCTACCGCCGGCTTTGTAAGAGATAGTCTGGTCGTTGCCTTCCACTTTTTCGCCTTGGAATACGGCAGGCTGACCTTTAGCTTCGCCACCTTCCCATTTCAAAACCGGAGTAACCTCTACTACGGCATTTTTCTTGAAATACTTTTCAGGGAACTTACCGTTAATTGTAGCAGGTACCTTGCCACCCACGGCTTCCAATACTTGCGGAGTCACTGTGAAATAGTCAGAAGACAGTTCACCCATTTTGCTGCTGCATGATGTCAAAACAGCAACAAGTGCCACTAACAAAGGCAGATACAATTTTTTAGTCATTTTAGATATAAATTAATTGTTTGTAATTGAAATTTGTCCATTCACAATTAGTTGCTATACTCCTATATATATAGCTTTGCAAAGATATTAATTCTCTTGGCAATTTGTTAATAATACTATCACATTTATTATAATTTAATAAACGCCATGCTCTTTCCGGTATTTAATATTGCGGGGATGATGCTCGATAATTTCACTTCGGAGCATGTTCCTGTCGATATGCGTATAAATTTCCGTGGTGGCGATGGATTCATGTCCCAACATGCACTGAATTGCCCGCAGATTGGCGCCGCCTTCCAGCAAATGGGTGGCAAAGGAATGGCGGAACGTGTGCGGACTGATATTCTTGGTGATACCGGCCTTTTCCGCCAGTTCTTTAATCATGTGAAACACCATGATGCGGGAGATACGATTGCCCCATCGTGCCAGAAATACGTAATCTTCGTATCCTTTCTTGATTTTTCCCAGGTTACGGTCTGCAAACCAATACTTTATTTCTTTGATGGCGCGGGGGGAGATAGGTACCAGGCGTTGTTTGCTGCCTTTGCCTTCCACCTTGATGAATCCTTCCTCGAAGTAAAGGTCGGAGATTTTCAGGTTACACAGTTCCGACACGCGTAACCCGCAGCTGTACAGCGTCTCCAGAATGGCACGGTTGCGTTGTCCCTCTTTCTTCTCCATGTCCACGGTGGAGATGATTCTGTCGATTTCTTCTATGGTGAGTACTTCCGGTATCTTGAATCCTATTTTGGGGCCTTCCAGCAGTTCGCTCGGGTCGGCTTCCAGATAGTCGGCAATCACCAGAAAGTGGAAGAAGGACTTGATTCCGGAGAGTATCCGGGCTTGGGAGCGGGGATGTATGCCGATGTCGTGGAGTCCTGCGGCGAAGCGTTGCAAATCATCCGGCGTAACATCCGGAATGTCTATGTTCTCCCCGTCCAGAAAGTGCAGAAGTTTCTGTAAGTCCGTCATATAGGCGTCGAACGTATTGGATGAAAGCGCCTTCTCCAGCCTGATATATTGTTGATACTTCCTGATTATCACCGCTCGTTTTTCCTTATTCGCTGATTTCTCTTCTACTTTCATTACTTTTTCCTATCTTTGCACCTTGAAAGAATGTTCTCTGTGGACAAAGGTATAAAAAAATGTGTTATGAGAATACAGATTATTAACGGCCCCAATATAAATCTGTTGGGAAAACGTGAACCTTCCATTTATGGCAGTGTTACTTTTGAAGACTACCTTGCCGAACTCCGTAAAAAGTATGCGGATGTACAGATAGACTATTTTCAATCCAACATCGAAGGAGAGTTGATAGACAAGATACAGCAGGCGGGTTTCGATGCGGACGGTATCATCCTGAACGCGGGTGCCTACACCCATACGTCCATTGCTCTGCAAGATGCGATCCGGTCGGTCACCGCTCCGGTGATTGAGGTTCATATCTCTAATGTACATGCCCGAGAGGCGTTTCGCCACGTATCCATGATAGCTTGTGCCTGCCGGGGTGTTATTTGCGGCTTCGGGCTGAACTCCTACCGTCTGGCATTGGAAGCGTTAAAGGAATTATGAATTATTAATTATGAATGACGGGGCGGACGGCGTTTCTGCGAGGCAATCCGTAATTCTTCATTCATAACCCCATCATTAATATAAAATTAGGTACAAGATTATGTTATTAAAACAGACAAAAATCGTTGCGACGATTTCCGATCAGCGCTGCGATGTTGATTTTATAAAACAGTTGTTCGACGCAGGTCTGAACGTAGTACGTATGAATACGGCTCATGCGGGCCGCGAAGGCTTCGAGAAGCTGATAGCCAATGTACGTACGGTTTCCAACCGCATCGCCATCCTCATGGATACGAAAGGTCCCGAAGTGCGTACGACTGTCCTCGCCGAGCCTGTTCCCTTCAAGGTAGGCGACCGTGTAAAGGTAGTAGGCAATCCCGACCTGCAGACCACCCGCGAATGTATCTCCGTTTCCTACCCTAATTTTGTAAACGACCTGAATATCGGCGGCCATATCCTCATCGACGACGGCGACCTGGAACTGGTGGTTATAGAAAAGAATGCGGACCATCTCCTGTGCGAGGTACAGAATGAGGCTACCTTAGGCAGCCGTAAGAGCGTCAACGTGCCGGGAGTACGCATCAACCTGCCTTCACTGACGGAGAAAGACCGCAACAATATCCTCTACGCCATCGAGAAAGACATCGACTTCATTGCCCACTCTTTCGTACGCAACAGACAGGATATTCTTGATATAAAAGCCATCCTCGACGCTCACAACAGCGACATCAGAATCATCGCCAAGATTGAGAACCAGGAAGGCGTAGACAATATCGACGAGATTCTCGAAGTGGCCGACGGCGTTATGATAGCCCGCGGCGACCTGGGTATCGAAGTTCCGCAGGAACGCATTCCGGGCATCCAGCGTTTGCTGATCCGCAAGTGTATCCTGGCCAAGAAGCCGGTGATTGTCGCTACGCAGATGCTCCACACCATGATTTCCAATCCGCGTCCTACCCGTGCGGAAGTTACGGACATCGCCAACGCCATCTACTACCGCACGGATGCCTTGATGCTGAGCGGCGAGACCGCTTATGGCAAATATCCCGTTGAAGCCGTCAAGACCATGACGAAAGTTGCCGCTCAAGCCGAAAAGGACAAGCTGGCGGATAACGACATCCGTATTCCTTTGGACGAAAACAGCAACGACGTAACAGCCTTCCTCGCCAAGCAAGCGGTAAAAGCCACTACGAAATTAAAGATCCGCGCCATCATCACCGACAGTTACAGCGGCCGTACCGCCCGTAACCTTGCCGCGTTCCGTGGCAAATACCCGGTACTCGCCATCTGCTATAAGGAAAAGACCATGCGTCACCTGGCGCTTTCATACGGCGTGGAAGCCATCTACATGCCCGAACTTGCCAACGGACAGGAATACTACTTCGCCGCTCTCCGCCGCCTGCTTCAGGAAGGCCGTCTGCAACCCACCGATATGGTAGGTTACCTGAGTAGCGGCAAAGCCGGCACGCAAACTTCCTTCCTCGAAATCAACGTAGTGGAAGACGCTCTGAAACACGCTCAAGACAGCGTGCTGCCGAACAGTAACAGATACTTGTAAAATTATAAATTGAGAATTGAGAATTAAAAAATAAATGCCTGTCAGCGGGCTATCATTTTTTAATTCTCAATTCTCAATTCTCAATTTATATGACATTAGACGAATACATCCTGCGCCACATTGACGACGAGGGCGACTATCTGAAGGCTCTTTATCGCGATACGCACCTTAAATTGCTTTATCCCCGTATGGCTTCGGGACATTTGCAGGGGCGTATGCTCAAGATGTTTGTCAGGATGATACGTCCCCGCCAAATATTGGAAATCGGGACATATAGCGGATATTCCGCGCTTTGCATGGCGGAGGGACTGCCGGACGATGGGATGTTGCACACGTTCGAAATCAATGACGAGCAGGAAGACTTCACCCGTCCCTGGTTGGAGAACTCGCCCTATGCCGGTAAGATAAAGTTCTATATAGGCGACGCCTTGGAGCTTGTGCCCCGGTTGGGAATCACTTTCGACCTTGCTTTTATCGACGGCGATAAGCGCCGTTACATTGATTATTATGAAATGGTGCTGGCGCGTCTTTCGGAAGGAGGCTATATCATAGCCGACAATACCTTGTGGGACGGACACGTACTCGAAGAGCAACCGCACCGCACAGACTTGCAGACTATCGGTATAAAAGCTTTCAATGATTTGGTGGCCGCAGACAATCGTGTGGAGAAAGTTATACTCCCGTTGCGGGACGGACTGACGATTATACGTAAGAAATAATAAGCTTGCATCATCCCCCTTCACTTTCACAATCCCTTTGCATCATACTGTTCATGGGGATTCGCGGGTGAAGGGGGATGATGCTTTTATTTTTTAAGCAGCCGCTTGCTCAGGTATCGCACCGGATACCATACCGAAAGGAATCCTACGGTGATAACCGTTATAAATACCAGTATGATGTCCGTTGCATGCACGCTCACCGGATAGGCGTCCACAACAAAACTTCCGTTACCGCCGCCCAGGGATATCAGTCCGAAACGCTGTTGCAGGAAGCACAGCAGCAGTCCCAGCGCAATTCCGGCAATGGCTCCGAATACTGAAATCAATCGCCCTTCAAAAAGGAAGATACGGGCAATCAGCCGGTCGTCGGCGCCCAGATTGCGCAGCGTTTCCGCATCCTCGCGCTTGTCCAGTATCAGCATGGACAGCGAGCCGATGACATTGAAACAGGCAATCGTAAGGATAAAGGTAAGGAACAGGTACGAGATGAGCTTCTCAATCTCCATGATGCGGAATACATCGGCTTGCTGCTCGTAGCGGTTCTGCACAGTGAAACGGTCGCCCAGCATGCGTTCCATTTTCTTTTGCACGGCATTGGTGTTGCTGCCCGGTTTCAGTTTCAGTTCGATGGCGGAAACTTCCGTATCATAGTTGAACAGGCGTCGCGCAAAGCTCAGCGATGTAAGGATATAACGCGCGTCGTACTTCTGCTGGTTGACGACAAACACCGCTCCCGGTGAAAACAGATAGTCCTGATTGAAAGCCGCCGACGGATTGGCGATGTTGACGCGTACGTTCCTTTTGGGCGCGTACACCCGCAGCGGGTCGACAAACTGAATCCCCGTACCCAGTTCGGACACCAGCTCCACCCCCATAAACCCGTAGTCCACGACGGAATCGTTCAGTATAAACTCCCCCGTACCGTACAGCAGGCTGTCTATGGACGTCAGTTGCTCGAAGTTGTCCTCTACGCCTTTGATAACCGCCATTGCCTGACGGTCTTTGTACTGTACCATCGCGTTTTCTTCCAGCGTCTCCGTCCAGATATCTATTTCGGGCAGGGCGCGTACTTGCTGCACGCGCGATTCGAGCGGGTCGA
Source organism: Bacteroides sp. 44_46 (assembly GCF_001915465.1). NCBI lineage: Bacteria > Pseudomonadati > Bacteroidota > Bacteroidia > Bacteroidales > Bacteroidaceae > Bacteroides > Bacteroides sp. 44_46. The sequence goes on from NZ_MNQO01000018.1 coordinate 325,592, forward strand.
ACACCTTTCCCTCCCGAACGGTGATTTTCAGTTCCGGGTCGAAAGCCGTGAAGAATCCCGCCACCATATCCTGAAACCCGTTGAATACGGAGAGCGTACACACCAGCGCCAATGTAGCCAACGCCACCCCGCATACCGATATGCCGGATATGATGTTGATAGCATTGTGCTTCTTCTTGGAGAAGAGATAGCGGCGGGCTATAAAAAAAGGAAGGTTCATGGGGAGTGATTAGCGGTTAGTGATTAGTGGTTAGCGGTTAGTGGTTAGTGGTTAGTGGTTAGTGATAAAAGCCACTCATTTACATTAATCACTAATCACTAACCACTAATCGCTATCTACTGGTTCCCAAGCAATTCGTCGATTCTTTCCAGATAATCCAGTGAGTCGTCCACGAAGAACTTCAGTTCGGGAATGATGCGAAGCTGGTGACGTACACGGGTTCCCAACTCAAAGCGGATGGACTTCATGTTCGCATTGACGTTCTTGATGATTTCCTCGCTCTTTTCCGAGGGGAAAACACTGAGGTAGGCGCGTGCCACGCTCATATCGGGACTGATGCGTACGGCGCTGACCGAAATCAGTATGCCGGGCATGGATTTGGTCTGCAACAAGAAGATGTCGCTCAACTCCTTTTGGAGCAGGCGGGCTATTTTGTTCTGTCTGGTAGTTTCCATACTATATCGTTTTTTTGATTTGAAGAGCAAAGTTACTGAAATATATCGTTCTGCCGGTGATTTATACCATTTTTTTCATTCTTTTCCTTATAGTGTAATCTGATTTATGACGCTGTATGACTGTGTTTTCATCTATGCGGCATTCGCTTTGGCTGCGAGGAAAACAGGATGTTGACTATTGTCAACAGGTCTGTTTACTGTTGTCAACGGTTCGAGCGGCTGTTGTCAACCGGGCTGTTGACAGTAGTCAACACCCTGTTTTCGTCGTGAGAAAAAACAATTCTCCCTATGGTAAAACTTCGTTTTCCCCTGTGCTTCTTCTTTATAAGCTGCCGGGAAAAGGCTGTTTTGCCATAGGGAGGCAGCTATATCGCCCCGTTCCGTCGATGAAATCGGCCGGTTCGTAGATTTTATTTGCGGTTGCTCGCGCTACGTCCTACTTTTGATGTGGATAGAAGTTTGCAGAGACTCTCTCTAAATAGCGTTTTTTCATGTATTATTGACGTAGAACCGCCTTTACCCGTGAGGGGCAGAGGCGGTTTCCTTATTCAGACGATGTATGTGTCTCCTGCTGCTGTTCTTAATCTTGCGCGGCTTTCTTGCGTGCAATCAGCACAACTGCCGCAACTCCGATAACCAGCAGCGCCAATGCTCCGTAGGCGATGCTTTCCGTTACATGCAGGCTCTTGGGGTCGAAGCGCATCTCGATGGTATGTTTGCCGGCAGGCACATACAGGGTACGCAGCACGTAATCCGCACGTCCCAGTCCGGCCGGTTGCCCGTCGATGGTTACCTGCCAGCCGTCCGGATAGTATATCTCGGAGAATACGGCGATGCCGTCGCCCGCATTGTCCGTTTCGTAAACCAGGCGGTTGGGCTCATAGCTTGTCAGGCGGATGGAGGAAAGGCTGTCTTTGTAGGCTTCGGCAGTACCTTTCAGCACATCTTTGAAACGGGCGTCGACAACGGCGGTTTCGGTGGGAAGAATGGTTTTGAGCGCATCGATTTCCTCATTGGCGTTGTTTACGTATTGCACGTTCTTTACAAACCAGGCGTTGCCGTTGGCATAGGGGTTGAGGACGGGAACGGTCTGCCCCTGCTGTCCGGCGGGGAAGATGAAGTACTTGGTGTTCAGCATGTTCAGTACGCGGAATTTGGAAGCGTCCACGCTGTCCATTTCTCCGCCTGCGGCGGCTATCGCTTGGTAGGCGGCCTGCATCTCGGGAGAGATATGACGCTCTATCAGTTCCTGGTAGCGGCGCAGTTTGGCGGCATGATACCCGCCTATGTTCTTGTGCCAGTAGGAAGTATTGTTCTCGTTGAACGCGTCGGTGGCAAAGTTCAGCACACGGTAGTCGGGAGCTTTGTCTTGCAGAATCAGCTCGTCGGTTTTGGTTTTGGTGAATGTTTCCGTCCGGATGGAACGGGGCACGAACTGGTCGTCGTGCAGGTAACGTTTGTTTACGGTCCACATGTCGGCAAGGCAGAGCACCGTAATGCCTGCAACGGTCAGTGACCGGCGCAGCTTGCCGGCCGAGTGGAGCCAAAGCAGTGCGCATCCGATGCCTATAATGATGAAGCTCCGCAATGCGTCGGCGCTGACAAGCGCGCCCCGCATTTCCGCAAGGTTGGCGAGGATGCCGGACAGCTCGTTGGCGGGTATCATCTGCTGGTCGACGGCATTTTGCAGCATCTGCGCCTCTTGTGCGGGCACGAAGCCTGAGCCGAGGCTGCCCGGCGCAATGACAAGCAGCAGGGCTACGCCGGCGGTAAGCGCAAAGCTGATGCCGAAGGCTTTCTTGTTCGTTTTCCATATGCCGGGCTCTTCCAATACACGCTTCAGGGCGAAAATCGCGAGCAGGGGAATGGTAAACTCAGCTATGACGAGGATGGACGATACGGCGCGGAACTTGTTGTACATCGGGATGTAGTCGATGAAGAAGTCCGTCAGCGGCATGAAGTTCTTACCCCATGCCAAAACGATGGAGAAGAAGGTTGCTCCCAGCAACGCCCACTTCAGAGGGCCTTTGACGATGAAGCAGCCCAGCACGAAGAGGAACAGGACGAATGCGCCCACGTAGACGGGGCCGGCCGTCCAGGGCTGGCTACCGAAGTACTGCGGGAACGAGTTGTAGAGGCTGCCGTACATCGGATTGGCCTTTTCCATGGCGGTTTCGCTCTGGCTGAGAGGGGCGGCGGAAGAGCCGCCTTTGAAGTTGGGGACGAGGAGTGTCCAGGTTTCGCCGATGCCGTAGCTCCAGTTGGTGATGTAGTCGCGGTCCAGTCCGCTGCTGGTTTGCTTGGCGGCATTGTCGGTCTGCACGAGCTCGCTCTTGCCGCGCATGGTTTCCTTGCTGTACGTGTAGGTGTGGTAGAGGTTGGAGAGGTTGGCGGCCACGCCGATAAGGGCGGCGACGAGCAGTACGGCGCTTGCCTTGAAGAATCCGGGCAGCGTCTTGTTGCGCCATGCGTCTTCAAAGTATGCGCCTGCGATGAATAGAATGACGAACAGGAAATAGTAGGACATCTGCACATGGTTCGACATGATTTGCAGGGCGATGAAAAAAGCCGTCAGGATACCGCCCGCCAGCAGCCTGCCCCGGTAGGCGAGTACGATGCCCGCTATTGTGGGCGGGATATAGGCGAGGGTGATGAACTTCCAGATGTGTCCCGCTGAAATCAGAATGAAGAAGTAGGACGAGAAAGCCCACATGATGCCGCCCAACCCTGCCAGCCATGCCGGTATGCCGAATACCCGCAACAGGATGTAGAAGCCCAGCATCAGGATAAACGTCAGGTTGACGTAGGTGGGCAGGAAGAGCTGGTATATTTTCTGTGTCCATTGTAACGGCACGGTAGAGTCGTAAGACGGCGCTATCTGGTAAGTCGGCATTCCGCCGAAAAGGGAATTGGTCCAGCGGGTGCGTTCGCCTGTCTGTTCGTAATACTCTTTGGCTTCTTGTCCGGCGCCGGCTCCGGCAGCGGTGTCGTGCTGGAACAGGATGCGTCCTTCCATATCCGCCGGGAAAAAGTAGGCGAAAGAAATCAGGACGAATGCCAGAACGGCAATTAAGTCGGGAAGAATCTTCTTTATCATCTTGCAGGGTTATGGTTTATGTGGGGGAGTTAAAGGGGTAGAGGAGCTAACTCCCTTAACTCCTAATCTGAATTTCAGCGGCAAACTTATACATAAATATTGATTTATGCACCAGTTGGATAGAGAAATCTGCCGAAATATCGTACCTTTGCCTTCCCGAAAATCATAATTCATAAATCTGAAATCATAAATCAGCAGGCATGACGATAGGTGTTATCAGCGCAATGGATAGCGAACACCGCCAGTTGGCGGAGCGTTTGCAGGAGAAGAAAGTGACGGGCGACGGCAATTTCCGCTATGCGGAGGGCATGCTCGGCGGTAACCGTTTGGTACTTACGCGGTGCGGCATCGGCAAAGTAAGCGCGGCGGTGGGAGCCGCGGAGCTGATACGCCGTTTTGCTCCGGATTGCGTTGTCAGTACCGGTGTGGCGGGTGGCATCGATGCCTGTCTCAAGGTGACGGATGTGGTGGTGAGCGAATCGCTGGCGTACCATGACGTGTGGTGCGGCGAGGGTAACGAATACGGTCAGGTGCAGGGATTTCCCGCGGTGTACAAAGGTTGCGTCCCGTTGTTGGAGCATGCCTTGTCTCTGAACAATACCGGATTGGAAAGCCGTATTCACGGTGGGTTGGTCTGCACCGGCGACCGCTTCATAACGGACCGCACCGAACTGGATGTCATCAAACACCGTTTCCCGGCGGGACTGGCTGTCGATATGGAGTCCGCTGCCATTGCGCAGACCTGCTATCTGTATGGCATTCCTTTCCTCAGTTTCCGTATCGTCAGCGATACGCCGGGCGTGGAAGACCACTCTTTGCAATATGCCGATTTCTGGGGTACGATGGCGGAACGTTCCTTCCTTACGACATGGACTTTCCTTTCCACCCTGCCCGACAAATTATAACTCATAACTCACAACTTATAACTTATGAAGAAGATTCCCAGCTTTACCATCGATCACATCCGTTTGCTGCGCGGCATTTACGTATCACGCAAGGATGAAGTGAACGGAGAAGTTATCACTACTTTTGATATCCGTATGAAGGAGCCCAACCGCGAACCGGCTTTGGGACAAGGCGCCCTGCACACTATCGAGCATCTGGCTGCCACCTACCTGCGTAATGAACCGCAATGGCAGGACAAGATTATTTATTGGGGGCCTATGGGCTGCCTTACCGGTAACTATCTGCTGATGAAAGGCGACTTGCAGCCGCAGGACATCGTGAAGCTGATGCAGGACACTTTCCGCTTTGTCGCCGAATATGAGGGCGAAGTACCCGGCGCAGCTCCGCAGGATTGCGGCAATTATCTGCTCCACGACTTGCCGATGGCAAAATGGGAGTCTGCCAAATATCTGCATGAAGTGCTGGAACAAATGACGGAAGGCAATATGAACTACCCCGAGAAAGCGGAATGAGTGGTTGGTTGAATAAATGCTGAAATTTAGTTTATATCAGTAACGGTGCCATAGAGTAACCTAAGGCTGGAAGTAAGACCGAAAGCCTTTTCATGGCACTGTCCATAATTTACGCCTGAAAGCCTCTTATCTTTACGCCTGAAAAGCTTTTCATCTTTAAGCCTGAAAGGCTTTTATCTTATAGCCCGGGGTAACACCCCGGGAATGCGAATATGAATAACATTGCGCCCTGAAAGGGCAAAAGATGAATCTGCAAATGTTTTGCCCTTACAGGGCGCAGAGTTTCGGGAACATTTATTCCCGGGGTGTTACCCCGGGCTATAAGATAAGAAGGCTTTCAGCCTTAAGTTACTCTATGGCACCGTTACTGATATAAACTCAATTTCAATATTTACTTATTTACTTACTTATTTAGTTGGTTGCTTGCTTGGTTACTTATTTAGTTATTTGGTTGGTTACTTACTTATTTATTTATTTAGTTACTTACTTACTTATTTAGTTGGTTATTTACTTCTTTACTTAGTTTACTCCTAACTGCTTAAATAATTTCTATTCCTTGCTCCTTGCAAAGTTGCAGCCCTACGTCTTTCAGTTTGAATTTCTGTATCTTGCCGCTTCCTGTCATCGGGAACTCTTTTACAAAGAAAATATATTTGGGAATCTTGTAGCGGGAAATCTTGCCGATGCAGAAGTCGCGTACATCCGATTCGTGCAAGTCGGCTCCTTCGTGCTGGATGATGAACGCGCCGACCGCTTCGCCGTACTTCTTGGAAGGGATACCGGCCACTTGTACATCTTTGACACCTTCCAATTGATAGAGGAACTCCTCGATTTCACGCGGGTAGATGTTCTCGCCGCCGCGGATAATCATATCTTTGATACGTCCGGTGATACGGTAGTTGCCATCCTCGTCTTTTACGCCCAAGTCTCCGGAGTGCAGGAAACCGTTCTTGTCGATGACCTCGGCTGTGGCTTGCGGATTCTTATAGTAACCTTTCATGGTGTTGTAACCGCGGTTGCACATTTCGCCTTGCACGCCTACCGGACATTCCTCGCCGGTTTCCGGGTCGATAACTTTCACTTCGGTATGCTCAAAGTCGCGTCCTACGGTGTTGCAACGCACGTCGAACGAGTCGTCGATTCGTGTGGCGGTCATGCCGGGAGCGGCTTCCGTCAGGCCGTAAACGCTGGTTACTTTCATGTACATCTTTTCCTCTACCTGCTTCATCAGTTCGACGGGGCAGAGAGAGCCGGCCATGATGCCCGTACGCAGACTGGACATATCAAACAGGTCGAACATCGGATGATGCAGCTCGGCGATGAACATCGTGGGTACGCCGTAGAGTGCGGTACATCGCTCTTTGTGGACGGACGCAAGCACCACGAGCGGGTTGAAGCGCTCTACCATGACTTGCGTACAGCCGTGAGTGAGGCAGTTCATCGTGGCGAGCACCACGCCGAAGCAGTGGAACAGGGGCACGCAACAACAGAGCTTGTCATCGGCGGTAAACTTCATGTGCTCACCGGTGAGGAAACCGTTGTTGGCGATGTTGTAGTGGGTAAGCATTACCCCTTTCGGGAATCCGGTTGTGCCCGAAGTGTATTGCATGTTTACCACATCGTGGCAGCTTACCTGGCTTTTGAGCTCATCCAGACGGGTATCTTCCACGTTATTGCCTAAGAGCAGAATCTCGGACGTGTTGTACATTCCTCTGTGTTTTTCCTGCCCTACGTAGATGACATTCTTCATATAAGGAAAACGCTCGCTTTTCAGATGTCCGCGCTGGCAGTTCTTCAGTTCCGGCAGCATGGTGTAGGTCATCTGCACGAAGTCGCTGTCTTTTTCGCCGTTGACGATACAGAGCGTGTGCATATCCGAGTTCTCGCACAGATATTCCAGCTCTGCCTGTTTGTAGTTGGTATTTACCGTTACGTAGACGGCGCCTATCTTGGCGCAGGCATACAGCAGCGTCAACCAGTCGGGTACGTTTGCCGCCCAGATGCCGACGTGCGTTCCCCGCTCCACGCCGATAGCGATAAGTCCTTTTGCCATGTCGTCCACCCTGCGGTTGAACTGGCTCCATGTGAAGCGTAAATTACGGTCGGAGTAAACAATATATTCTTTGTCAGGTGTATTTGTGGCCCAATGCTCCAGCCATTGGCCAAGCGTTCTTTCGTATAACATAGTAGAATTGAAAGTTGAGAGTTGAAAGTTGAGAGTTATGAGTCTGAAGTTAGGTTTCGCCGTCATGCCGCATAGTAACCTTCAACTCTTAACTTTCAACTTTCAACTGTTTAAATCGGTGTATAAATTACTGCCAGTATTTTGGCTGCCTGTCCTTCGTAGGCATGTACATGGTGCGGTACGATGGAATCGTAGTAGATGCTGTCTCCTTCTTCGAGAAGGTAGGTGTTCTTGCCGTAGCTGATTTCCATGGTTCCTTCCATGACCATGATGAATTCTTCGCCTTCGTGTGATGAGAGTACGAAGTCGCTGTCGTCCGTAGGGGCTACGTCGATGATGAACGGCTCCATGTGGCGGTCGGCCTTGGACTTGGAAAGGGAATGGTACTCCATGTGCTTGCGCGAGTGGATGGCATTGTTGGAGAAACTGATGCTGTCCTTCGCTTCCGACTTGCGGCATACCACAGGGCCGTTTTCGTCCTGATCGTCGAGGAACGTGCCGAGGCGTACGCCCAGTACACGGGCTATTTTGATAAGCGGCGCCAATGAAGGCAGGTCGATATTGTTTTCAATGCGTTCGATTTGTTCGATGGCGAGCCCCGAACGTTGCGCCAACTCTTCCATACTGATGGACTGGCTTTCGCGGAGTGACTTAATCTTTTCTCCTACAATCTTACTTGTATCCATAATTTGATAGTATTTTCAGTCTAAAAGGTTATGATTAATAGCTGTAAGCTGCAAAAATAAGATATTCTTTTACTTGGTGCAACATTCTGTGACGAAAAGTTTGTTTATGGTCTTTACAAGTGTACGGGAGATTTCGTTTGTACGCTATCGTTGTTCCAAATGTCATGTTGCAGTATCTGCGTAAACTTTATGGCGCCGATATCGGCGGACAGGTGGTTGCCGCTGTGGAAATCGTCGTCGCCGAAGCGGTTGTCGTTGAAATAACTGTATAGACGGACGTTGTCCCATTTGGCGGCTATCTCCTCCAATGCGGTATGCATTTGCGCGACTTGCGCCGGATAGGTGAGCTCGTAATATAGCTTGTGTACCGGCGGAATGACGAGGTACAGATTGATGCCTTTGCTCCGGCACAATCCGGCGACGTCATTCAGCCGCCGGATATTATCTCTGAATGTCTGCTCCGCCGCAGGCTCTTGGGACGCGGAGTGCCCTTTTATCAATCGGGGAATGTCTTGCAGCCAGGCATGGCTTCTCTCGGTCGAATCGAATCCGTGGTCTAAGCCCAAAGAATCGCATGCCATGGTTTTTTTATGGAGAAGGTAGTACTTCGACCATTTTCTGAAGGAGATGGAGCCTGTGGCAATCAACTCGATGTTGTAAAGCGGGTCTTTGTCTGTCTCGATACCCATATAGATTTTATGGTTGGCTATGCTTATCTTGTCCTGGCTGATGCAGTCGTCAATCCACAGCGTCTGATAGGATATTCCCCAGATGACGTTTTGCAGATGGGGCAGTTGTCCGATGTATCTCTCCAGCAATATCCGATTGTAACGCAACCATTGCCCGGAGAGTGAAATGTTGTATGTACTGTCGGCAAGGTATGCCGGGTTGATGCTGCAATTGGTTACCGAGCTGCCTATAATCAGGTTCTTGACTTTATCACTGTTCTTCTCTATGATTTCCTGCTTGAACTTATAAGAGTTGGGAATACGGCGGAGCATAACCTCGAAGCCGATACCCAATACGAGCAGGAGTGACGAGAACAGGCAGATGTATGTTAGGAATTTCTTCATATCCTCAGAATTGGAAATAAATGAACTCTTCCTGCTGACCGGCCAGCAGGAGAGTCGTTATAAACAGAACATAGTAGAGCGTCCAACGGACTGCCTGATAACGGAAAATACCTTTTTCCTCTATTTGCAGGCCGAACTGTTTCTCGCGTTGGAGCCACTCTACCACCAATAATATCGCGATATAGATAAGCGGGTCTTTGCCATGCGCGGGAAGTACGAAATCAAACCGGGTCACCATGCGCATTATATAATCCCATGCCTGGTGAATGTTCTCCGCGCGGAAGATAATCCATCCGATAACAACCAGCAGGAAGGTGATAAACATTTGGCATACCTCTTTTATATCAGGAAACAGGCGGCCTTGGGCTACCACGTCTTTGTTCTTACGATTCTTGCCCATGATGAACAAAGGCAGGAACAGCAAAGCGTGAAAAGCTCCCCAGCAGATGAAAGTCCAGTTGGCTCCGTGCCAAAAGCCGCTGACCAGGAATATAATCAGTGTGTTGCGCATCGCTTTCCATTTGCCGCATCGGCTTCCGCCCAGAGGAATGTAAATATAATCGCGGAACCAGGTTGTGAGCGATATGTGCCAGCGTCGCCAAAACTCGGCTATATCCCTTGAGAAGTAGGGGAAGTTGAAGTTGCGCATCAGGTTGACGCCGAACAGGCGTGCCGTACCGATGGCAATGTCCGAATAACCGGAGAAATCTCCGTATATCTGGAATGTGAAGAAGAGCGCTCCCAAAAACAGATGCGTCCCGCCGAGCGTCTGATATTCATCGAAGATCAGATTGACGGCGGCGGCGCAGTTATCGGCCACTACCATTTTCTTGAACAGTCCCCATAAAATCTGTCTCATGCCGTCTACCGCCTTGTCGTAACTGAAGCCGCGCGGTACAAGGAACTGCGGCAGAAGATTGGTAGCCCGTTCGATAGGGCCGGCTACGAGCTGCGGGAAGAAACTGATGAAAGCGAAGAAAGCGACTATGTCGTGCGTGGGCTTTATTTTATGTTGGTACACATCGATGGTATAGCTGAGCGCTTGGAAGGTGTAAAAGCTGATGCCCACCGGCAGCAATATATCTATCGTCACCCAGTCCGCTCCTACGCCGAAGAGTTGGAACAGTTCGGTCAGGTTCTCTCCGAAGAAGTTGAAGTACTTGAAGATGCAGAGAATTAGCAGGTTGAGGGTGATATTCGCTGCGCTGACCCATTTTTGTTTGGTTCGCTGCCCTTCCAGTCTCTCCAAAACTATGCCGCTGGCAAAACTGCAGAGCGTGGTAAACGCAATCAGAATGAGGAAACGCCAGTCCCACCAGCCGTAGAAGATGTAGCTTACCGCCACTATAAAGAGGTTTTGCCAACGCAGCGGCTTGAAAACAAACCAATAGAGCAGGAATACTATTGGCAGGAATATTAGAAACTCAAAAGAATTGAATAGCACAGGCCGTTTGTTTTTTGCTCCAGTTCCCTAATAGCGATTTATAAAAGGGGAAGTGTTGGAACTGTTGTTCTCCTTATGTCAGTGAAAGCACTTCCCGTCTGAATTTCAGATTTATATAATATTGACCGGGCGCAAAAATAAACAAAATTTAAAACAAATCAATCTTTCTCAAAGAAGAAATGATATTTGAAGGCGTGTATTTTATGATTGCAGGAGCCTTGATTGGGGTTTCTTACTCTTTTACATCCAGCTCTCTGGAGTATGAGATGGCTTGTTTGTTCATCGGTTGGATATGTATGTTGGCGGAACCGTCGGAATAGATAGTCAGGCTGTACTCATACTTATCCTCTTCATTGCCGGTCTTGAAGTCGATCCGGGTCTTTCCTTTTTTGAGGCTTTCTTTTTTGTATCCGGTAAGCGGGGCGTTAAAAATCAGTCCTTTCCCGCCGCCGTAAGGCACATTGTAGGCTACTCCGAAATAGGGCAGGTAGGAAAAGACGGAGTCATTCCTGATTTCTATGGAGTAGTCGGAGGTCAGGGCCCGGCTGCGACCTCTCATGGGTTGCATATAGTCTACCTTGATTTTGTACTGACCGGCGTTTAGCGCTTCCCTGACGCTGCGTTCGGTTTGCGCTTTCTTTTCGCTCCGGCTCTGTGCTGTTGCGGGTTGCATGGCAAGCATCCCCGACAAACATAATAGGATAAGTTTAGCTGTTTTCATCGTTGCCCGGTTTTCGATATCGACAAAGATAAAGATAATGTTTTTGAGAAGTAAAACAGATTCAATATTTTTGTGCGAGAATAAAGATTATTAAGTATGGTATATATTGAAACTCCCCGTTTGCTATTGCGCGATTGGAAAGAAGAAGACTTCGTTCCTTTTGCGGAGATGAACAGGAATCCGTCTGTCATGGAATTCTTTCTGCATCCTCTGTCAGAGGAAGAGTCCCGCAGCCTTTTTGATACTGTCAGAAATGAGTTCCACCGATGCGGGTATGGGGGATATGCCGTCGAGCGGAAGTCGGATGGGGCTTTTGTCGGTTTTACGGGCTTCCATAACTTTGCGTTTGATGTGGATTTCGCTCCGGGCATTGAGATACTGTGGCGATTGAGGCGGGAATATTGGGGACAGGGCTATGCCACTGAAGCGGCGAAGGCATGTCTGGCTTATGCCGAAGAGAACCTTCCGTTTTCTACGGTTCGGGCTTTCACTTCGTTGCCCAATAAGCGTTCGCAAAGGGTGATGCGGAAGATAGGAATGGAATTTGAAAAGAATTTTCTGCATCCTGCCGTACCCGACGGGCATCTGTTGAAAGAGCACGTACTTTATAAGATACAACTGTAACATTTTCCTGCGTTCTCCTGTTTATGGGGGGAGCGGGGAAAAGGATATGATATGAAAGTAAAGCGGTGGTACTCTCCAATGAAAGTACCACCGCTTTAATAAGTTTACCGCAAGTAAATTACTTACGTAAGCCGAGTTCCTGAACAATAGCACGATATCTGTTGATGTCGCGGTCTTTCAGGTAGTTCAACAGCGCACGGCGCTTACCTACCAACATTGTCAAGGCTCTTTCTGTACTATAATCTTTTCTGTTGAGCTTCATGTGCTCAGTCAGACGAGCAATACGGTATGAAAACAATGCTATCTGAGATTCAGCTGATCCCGTATCAGAGTTAGACTTTCCGTATTTGCCGAAGATTTCTTGCTTTTTAGCAGCGTCTAAATACATAGTGTTTAATTAAAAAGTTGATAATTCTTTTCTCTTTCGAGGGCGCAAAGATAGGGATTATCTTTTATATTGCAATGATTTCCAGCAAAAAAATCTTTTCCCTGTGATGTATATACTGTAAAATTCGTACCTTTGCACGCAAATAATAGGTATTATATGCAAAATATTAGAAACATTGCAATTATTGCCCATGTCGACCATGGGAAAACGACGCTTGTCGATAAGATGCTTCTGGCAGGAAATCTCTTCCGCAGTAACCAGAGCACAGGTGAATTAATGTTGGATAACAATGATTTGGAACGTGAGCGAGGGATAACAATCCTTTCAAAGAACGTTTCCATCAGCTATAAAGACACGAAGATTAATATTATCGATACTCCGGGACACAGCGACTTCGGTGGCGAGGTGGAACGTGTATTGAATATGGCCGACGGATGTATCTTGCTGGTGGACGCTTTTGAAGGTCCGATGCCGCAGACCCGTTTTGTACTGCAGAAAGCTTTGCAGATAGGTTTGAAGCCTATCGTCGTTGTCAACAAGGTGGACAAGCCCAACTGCCGTCCCGAAGAAGTTTATGAGATGGTATTCGATTTGATGTTCAGTCTGGAAGCCACGGAAGACCAACTGGACTTCCCCGTTATCTACGGCTCCGCAAAAAACAACTGGATGAGCACAGACTGGCAACAGCCGACGGACAATATCTATCCGTTGCTGGACTGCATTCTGGAAAACATCCCGGCTCCTACGCAGTTGGAAGGTACGCCGCAAATGCTCGTTACTTCATTGGATTACTCTTCTTATACCGGTCGTATCGCCGTAGGCCGTGTACATCGCGGTACTTTAAGAGAAGGCATGAATGTGTCTTTGGCTAAGCGTGACGGTTCAATCGTCAAATCGAAGATTAAAGAACTGCATACTTTTGAAGGTATGGGCCGTGTGAAAGTTGCGGAAGTTTCTTCCGGCGACATCTGCGCACTGGTAGGTATCGAAGGATTTGAAATCGGAGATACGATTTGCGATTACGAAAACCCCGAAGCATTGCCGCCTATCGCCATTGACGAGCCGACCATGAGCATGTTGTTCACTATCAACGACTCGCCGTTTTTCGGTAAGGAAGGCAAGTTCGTTACTTCCCGCCATATCCACGACCGCCTGATGAAGGAATTGGATAAGAACCTCGCGCTCCGTGTGCGCAAGAGCGAGGAAGATGGAAAATGGGTGGTTTCCGGCCGTGGCGTGCTTCACCTCTCCGTATTGATTGAGACGATGCGTCGCGAGGGATACGAATTGCAGGTAGGACAGCCGCAGGTAATCTTCAAGGAAATAGACGGCGTGAAGAATGAGCCTATCGAGGAACTCACAGTCAACGTTCCCGAAGAATATGCCAGCAAGATTATCGATATGGTAACCCGCCGTAAGGGTGAGATGGTGAAAATGGAAAGCGCCGGTGAACGTGTGAATCTCGAGTTCAATATGCCGTCACGCGGTATCATCGGTCTGCGTACCAATGTACTGACAGCTTCCGCAGGCGAGGCCATCATGGCGCACCGCTTTAGAGAATACCAGCCTTACAAGGGTGAAATCGAGCGCCGTACCAATGGTTCTATCATCGCCATGGAGTCGGGTACCGCTTTCGCTTATGCCATCGACAAGTTGCAGGACCGGGGTAAGTTCTTTATTTTCCCGCAGGAAGAAGTGTATGCCGGACAGGTTGTAGGCGAGCACTCTCACGACAACGACCTTGTGGTGAACGTAACCAAATCCAAGAAGCTGACCAATATGCGTGCTTCGGGTTCTGATGAAAAGGCGCGTCTGATTCCGCCGGTACAGTTCTCTTTGGAAGAAGCGTTGGAATACATCAAGGAAGACGAGTACGTGGAAGTTACTCCCAAGTCTATGCGTATGCGTAAGGTTATCCTAGATGAGACAGAGCGTAAACGCGCGAATAAGAACTGATTTATTTTAGTTGTTGTATATAGAAAGGAGCGCTTCACTGCAAGGTGGAGCGCTCCTTTTTTCGTCATAGGATAATCCGTTATCCTATGAGCTTCCTCTTTTATCGTACGGTCAGTCTATGTATTTCACTTTAGCCGCATCTCTCGGCTTGGCGGCGGGCGCTTCGTCCGGATAGCCGAAAGCGATGCAATAAAGCAATTTGTAACCTTCGGGAAGCTCCAGCCTTTTAAGGTACTCGACGGCTTCGGGCGTATCGGCCATAAAGCGCGTGGGGCTTGCCAGACAGCAGGAACCTATTCCCATAGACCAGGCGGCCAATACCATGTTTTCACCTAGCAGGCCGCAGTCTATTTGTGAGCAGTCGTACGAAGTGTCGTTTCCGATGAATACCACCGTAGGCGCATTGCGGAACATATTCTTGAAGTCGGGGTCTTCAGCCGCTTTCGGGTTCTTCTGTTTGAAGATTTCGCTAACTCCGTTCAGGAATTCAGGGTTATCCACCACGCGTACCGCCCAAGACTGTTTGTTCTGGCCGTTGGGGGCGTTGATGCCGCAATCCAAAATAACTTTCATCGTATCCCGGTTCACCGCTTCCGGTTTGTACTTACGGATGCTGCGGCGCGACATAATCGTTTCGATTACCGCTTCCGAATCGCTTTTCTCCGTAGCCGTGCTTTCACTCTCTCTCTGTACCTGCGGCCCGCAACCGGACAGCATCAGTAGGCCTGCGCCTAACAGCATTAACTTTAAACTCTTCATATTCTGTGCTATATTAGTAATTCGCTTCTTCGCAAATCTAACAAAAAAAGCGGCTCCCGAAAACGGAAGCCGCCTTAAAAATATGTAATCCTGTTCTATTAGAGTTTCGGACCAGCAGCAACCAAAGCTTTACCGGCTTCGTTACCAGTGAACTTAGCGAAGTTCTTGATGAAACGTCCGGCCAAGTCTTTTGCTTTTTCTTCCCACTTGCAAGCACATTCGTAAGTGTCGCGAGGATCGAGAATCTTCGGATCAACACCCGGCAATTCTGTCGGAACAACGAAGTCGAAGTAAGGAATAACCTTTGTCGGAGCCTTGTCGATAGAACCGTCGAGGATAGCGTCGATGATACCGCGAGTATCTTTGATGGAGATACGCTTGCCACTACCGTTCCAACCGGTGTTAACCAAGTAAGCCTTAGCGCCGACCTTATTCATCTTCTTAACCAGCTCTTCTGCGTATTTAGTAGGATGCAAGCTCAAGAAAGCGGCACCGAAGCAAGCAGAGAATGTCGGAGTCGGTTCAGTGATACCGCGTTCCGTACCGGCCAACTTAGCAGTGAAACCGGAGAGGAAGTAGTACTGAGCCTGTTCCGGGTTCAGGATAGATACCGGAGGCAATACACCGAAGGCGTCAGCTGACAGGAAGATTACCTGATGAGCGTGAGGACCTTTGGATACCGGCTTCACGATGTTGTTGATATGATAGATAGGATAAGAAACACGAGTGTTCTCGGTTGTGCTCTTATCAGCGAAGTCAATCTTGCCGTTAGCGTCAACAGTTACGTTCTCCAACAGAGCGTCACGTTTGATAGCGTTGTAGATATCGGGTTCGCTTTCTTTGTCAAGGTTGATAACCTTAGCGTAGCAACCGCCTTCGTAGTTGAATACACCTTCGTCATCCCATCCGTGTTCGTCGTCACCAATCAACAGACGTTTCGGGTCGGTAGACAAAGTAGTCTTACCTGTACCTGACAGACCGAAGAAGATAGCAGAATCGGTACCTTCCATGTTGGTGTTGGCGGAGCAGTGCATGGAAGCGATGCCGCGAAGCGGGTTCTTGTAGTTCATGATAGAGAACATACCCTTCTTCATTTCACCGCCGTACCAAGTATTCAGGATAACTTGTTCGTTAGTCTTCAGGTTGAATACAGTAGCTGTTTCAGAGTTCAGACCCAGTTCCTTGTAGTTGTCAACTTTTGCTTTGGAAGCGTTGAATGATACGAAATCGGGTTCTCCGTAGTTAGCGAGCTCTTCAGCTGTCGGACGGATGAACATGTTAGTTACGAAGTGAGCCTGCCAAGCTACTTCCATGATGAAACGCACTTTCATGCGGGTAGCTTCGTTAGCGCCACAGAAAGTATCGACAACGAACAGACGCTTGCCGCTCAACTGCTTAACAGCTTTAGCTTTCAGGTCGGCCCATGCTTCTTCGGAGCAAGGCTTGTTGTCGTTTTTGTATTCTTCGGAAGTCCACCATACAGAATCCTTGCTGGCTTCGTTCATTACAAAGAATTTATCTTTAGGAGAACGTCCGGTATAGATACCGGTCATTACGTTCACAGCACCCAGTTCAGTTACTTGACCTTTTTCGAAGCCTTCCAGACCCGGTTTGGTCTCTTCAGCGAACAATACATCATAAGACGGGTTGTGGATGATTTCCTTCACGTCTTTGATACCGTACTTGCTTAAATCTAAATTTGCCATTTCTTTTAAGATTTTTAAAATTGGTATTTGGTTTATAATCTCTTTTCGTACTTTTTAGCCTTATTGCAAGGGGGCGAATCTATGAAAAACCGCACTTTTCAGTAAGACCCTTGTTTTTGCGACTACAAAAGTAATACTTTATTTTAAAAGAAACATCCAATTAGAGAAATTTTTCTGTAATAGGAAATCTTTTATAAAACCGTAACAATATCTGCAAACTGAATGTTGCAAATTGAGTGGAAATCGTTTACTTTGCATTTATATTCTATCAATATACGGAATAACCAATACATATTAATCTGATAATACACTAATGAAAGTTATCAACTTTGCCGAGACTAACTCGGTCTTGAATCAATACGTGGCGGAAATACGCGACGTGCAAGTGCAGTCCGACCGCATGCGTTTCCGCCGGAACATCGAACGCATCGGTGAAATCATGGCGTATGAAATGAGTAAGGAACTTACCTACTCCGAAAAGCAAGTACAAACGCCGCTGGGGATAGCTCCTGTCAGCACTTTCGATGATGATGTGGTGATTGCCACCGTCTTCCGTGCGGGGCTTCCTTTGCATACCGGCTTCTTGAACGTGTTCGACCGCGCGGGCAATGCTTTCGTTTCGGCCTACCGCTATTATAAGGATAAGGAGTGCCGTACGGTGGATGTGCATATCGAGTATATCGCCACTCCCGACCTTTCCGGCAAGACGCTGTTACTGGTTGACCCGATGCTTGCTACGGGAGAAAGCATGGAGCTTGCATGGAAGGCTTTCCTTACCAAAGGCACACCTGCTAAATTGCAGATTGCCTGTGTGATTGCCAGCCAACAGGGGGTAGACCATTTGCAAAGACTATTCCCGGGGGATGAAGTTTCTTTGTGGTGCGGCGCTATCGATCCGGATATGAACGAACACTCTTATATCGTTCCGGGATTGGGTGATGCCGGAGACCTGGCTTTCGGAGATAAGCTGTAATCCGTATCGCCTTATTTAGCCCAGAACAGTTTCTCCGTATAGGTATCCTTGGCCGCTATATCTTTATAGTACGGATTATAATTCACTTCCGTACTTGGGTATCTCCAGCGGTTCGGCACATTGGGGATAGTACCCGAAACTTCCGGGAATACCAGCCCCGAAGGATAGCCTGTACGGCGAATATCGCTCCACGCTTCGCGGCTGACAAGGAAACCGAAGTGCAGCCATTTCTGCGTTATGATGGCGTCTAATTTGTCCGTATACGCCGTGTCGTTCCATTTGGCGTCGGCAAAGTCCGCAATCTCTTCATCGGTAGGAGCGTCGTAACGGCGGCAATTTTCTCCGGAACCTATTGAGTCGTAATAGTAATACAGTGCGATGGATTGGCTGACGGCCATCTTGAATTCCTCTTCCGCTTTTGCCATATCCTGTGCCACGCCATACCCCATGGCATAAGCTTCCGCTTTCAGAAAGTGTATTTCGGGTGAGGCCATTATCAGCATATCGAATTTATCGTTTTCCCAGAAAAATCCCCTTTGGGTAATCTGTGAGAAGCCTTTGTTGGCGGTATTCACTTCATCCTGCGCTTGAGAATTGTAATACTCCGTCAGTTCGTCTGCCACAGTGAGGTCTGTGCCGAGATAGCGGTGCTCGTCCACTTCTCCGGTTTCACGGTTGGTGATGGTGACGGGGTTGTAGTTCAGCAGGATGCGGGGGTCGTCTTCGCCTTTGATGTAAACGCCGCTTAGCGGATCACTGCCGGTCATGTCATAGTTGCCGTGACCGAGCATGCGGTCTATGATGGCGCCTGAAGCAAGGCGGTTTGTAACCCAGTCACCCAATCCGCTGCCGGCGGTGAAGTTCAGTTGTCCGGATTTTTGGTTGATGATGAAGATATTGTTTTCCTGTTCTTCTACCAACGGATAGTCAGCGGGATTCTCCAATATCTCTTTGATGGCTGCGCGTCCTTCCGCCTGCAAAGCCCCCTGTGCCGCTACGCGCATGGCAAGGCGCAGACGCAGGGAGTTTGCATAGCGTTCCCATTTTTTCATATCTCCCAGGTTGATGAAGTCCTGAGTGCTGAAATTCTTCGGTGTAGTTACCGAACGGAAACGCGGGGCTATTTCTTTCAGCTCGTCAAGTATCGTTTTATAAATATCTTCCGCTTTGTCATAAGGAGCGTAAGAGCCGTTTACATCATTAGTCAGCGGCAGGGTGCACGCTTTGGAGAAAGGCATATCTCCGAAAATATCCACCGTTGCGGCAAAAAAGTCGTACAGTTGCACTTTGGCTGCCAGCATAAAGGCTTCGTCCTGTGCTTTCTGGTTGTCATTCTCTTCATTGTACAGCGATTCCATCTTGCGGTATTGCATCAGTGCCGAGTACAGATTATCCCATTGCCCGTCTATGGCGGGGGTATATCCGGGACTGTACATGCCGCCGGAGTTACTGTAACCGAATGTCTGCGCATACTTGCCTACAAACTGCGAGTCGAAACCGAAGAACCGTCCGTACTCATAGACATCATAATCTTTCACTTTCTGGAAAACTCCCACCATCAGATTGCTGATAGTGACTTGATTGACCTTGGAAGGATCTTCATATTTGCTGTCGAAGTCAGCATCCGTACAACCGGAAGTAGCCAGCAGCATAGCTCCCGATAGAATGAACGCTCCTATATTTATTCTTTTCATACCCATTGTCATTAACTCTCAATTCTTAATATTCATTTCTCTATTTCCTAAAAACTTGCCCGTAACGAGATGCCGAAATTACGTGTTGCCGTAGTGGAACCGCCCACTACCGCCTGGCTTGCCCAGGATGTCCCTACGGAAGATTCTGCGTCGTAATTCTTCAGCGCTTTGTAGAAGTAGAACAGGTTACGGCCGAATACCGAGACACTCAGTCGTGTCATGCCCAGTTTGGAGATCAGTTTCTCCGGGAATTGATAGCCGATGGTCAATTCGCGCAGCTTTACGTATGTATTGTCGAATACCGAGTGACGGTACGTATATTGCTCGGGTTGAGTACCCCAGTTGTATGTCTGGTTGTAGTAGTATCCGGCAGGGATGATGCGGGTGTTCTTCTCGCCGGTAGAAGCCACTACGCCCGGCAGAATAACACCGTCGTGGTAAATAACCTCTCCGTTAGGGCCTGCACCCAATGAAGGGTCTACCTGTACAGGTACGCCGCTGGCATTGTTGTTACCCGGATAGTAGTAAGATAAACCGCCATGTTCCGTATCGCGGTATTGCAGCGATTCCGGTGTCAGACCCGATGCAGTGGAATACTGGTACATCTCGTTGATGACATCGCCGCCTATGCGGAAGTCGATGCTGAAATCCAGGAATATGTTTTTGTAGGAGAATGAACTGAACAAGCCGCCTACACCGTCGGGATTGATGTTACCCACTCTTTGCAGGTCTGTCTGGTTCAGGTAAAGGCCTTTGTCCGATACCAGATAATCGCCGTTCTCGTTCACCTGCGGCACTTGCACGTAGATGTCGCCCATCGGACGTCCCTCTACGGCCTGTATCTTGGCTCCGCCACCGCCTATATTGGATATTTCGAGGTACGGCACGCCTTCGGCGAGTTTTACGACCTTATTGCGGTAGATACCGTAGTTGGCTGTCAGGTCCCAGCGGAAATCTTTGGTCAGTATCGGAGTGGCGCTAACGGAGATGTCCCAGCCCTCATTGGCTACTTCTCCCACATTCATCAGTACGTACTTCACGCCCGAAGAAGACGGTTGGGGAGTGGAAAGTATCTGGTCTTTCACACGGTTGTTGTAGTACGATACGTCGAAACCCAGACGGTTGTTGAAGAACTTACTTTCGAGTCCTATTTCGTACTCATACTTTTTTTCGGGGCGGATGTTGGCGTTACCCCATGAAGAAGGCACATAGTTCCATGTGAAGCCATTGTCCGAACCTTGCTCGTAGATGATGTTGGCGGCATACGTCTCCGGCGCATTACCTACGATACCGTATGAGAGACGGAGTTTACCGTGATTCCACCATGCCGGCATGCGGAAAGCGTTTGAGAACAGGAAGCTGAGGTTGGCGGATGGATAGAAGAAGCTTTGGTCTTTCAGGGTGGACGAACGTTCCTGCCGTCCCGTCAGTTCGAGGAACAGGTAGTTGTCCCAACCCAGGCTCAGCGTACCCATATATCCTGTTTTCAACAGTTCCATGCGCTGCAATGTGCTGCTGGCGGTGTAGCGGCTGGCATTAAGGTCGAACCAGTTTTCCGTAACCAGACCGCCGTTGGTGGAAACACGCATGTTGTTCATATTTTCGTAACGCCCCGTCCAACCCAATGTGGCGGCGATGTCGAAGCGGCGGATGTTGTAGTTGAAGTTCAGCATTACATCACCGTACACGATGTCGTAGCGGCGGTTGATATTTTGGAAACTGCCGCTGGGGTCGTATAAAGAGTTGGGACGCTCCGTTTCATATTCCAAGGTCTGCTTGGTATCCGTTATGTCCGTAGAGAGTTGTGCGCGAAGGCTCAACCAATTGGTTATCTGCCAGGTGGGACGTATCATGCCGATGAGACGGTTTTCCGTTTCCTCGCTGTGGTGATGATACATATTCCAAAGCATATTCGATACGCCGCTCAGATATCCGGGGTCGTATGCCCATGACTCATCCGGAGTGAGTGTGGCGTCACCGCCTATGGCATATGTGTTGCGATAGCCCAGGCTGGTGACATAACTCTGCTTCAGATAAGGAATATCCATGAAAGACGAGAACATATTGCCGAAGCTGCCGTACAGGTTCAAAGAGGTTTGAGGGCGGTCTTTCACATCCTGTATGATGTAGTTCAGCGAGTATTCCAGTGTCAAGGGCTTGGCCAGTTTGTAGGACCCCGTCAGTTTGAAGTTGTGCTTCGTGAAGCTGCCTGTCAGCGAATTCGGTATTTCGTCCATAAAGGTATAGGAGAAACGGTTGCTGCTTGTTTCCGTTCCTTGTGAAATGGCGAGGTTGTACGTCTGGTTCCATCCCGTGCGGAACAACTCTTTCCACGGATTGTCCGTAGCCGGCAGGTAAGGACGAACCTTGCCGTCCCAGTACAGTACGTTGCTTCCGTCGTATTTCGGGCCGAAGGACATGGTGGTGTTATATAAGCTTTTGTAATTTTCACCGTTCATGGTGCGTTGGTAGAAACCTCCTGTCTGTTTTTCGTAATCGCTATAGTCGGTGTTGTAGCGTCCCGGGCCGTACAGTGTCTGTACTTTCGGCAGATAGGCGGGCAAGTTGGCGGTTACTTGCGCTGTGAAATCCACCGTCAGTTTGCCGCTTTTAGCACGCTTGCTGGTGATAACCACTGCGCCGTTTGCGGCTTCCGAACCATAAAGCGCCGTAGCCGAAGCGCCTTTCAGCACGCTTATACTTTCAATATCTTCCGGATTGATATCCACCAGACCGTTGGAGCGTATCTGTCCGTCGTTGCCGAACTCGGCAAAGTCGGTGTTTTTACCTGTTCCGCCGTTACGGATGGGTACGCCGTCCAGAATAATAAGCGGTTGGTTGTTTCCTGTGATGGAGGTCAGTCCGCGTACGTTGATAGATACCGCGCCGGCCGAACCGCCCTGTGTCTGCGTGATGCGGATGCCTGGCGCTTTGCCGTACATGGCAGATGCAAAATTGGTCGCTCCCGCCTTTACTATTTCGTCCGATTCGATAGTGCTGACGGCGTAGCCCAACCGTTTGGTATCTTTTTTGATACCCATAGCTGTAACGACCACTTCTTTCAGTTGTTGCGAGTCCTCTCTCAGTGTCACTCGTAAATCGCCTTGTTTCTTGCGTCTTGCCAATTTGATTTCACGGGTGGCATAACCCATATAGGCAATGGAGAGTGTTGCATCGGCGGGAACTTTCAAGGTGAAGTTTCCGTCCACATCTGTAATAACACCGTTGTTAGTGCCTTTTTCTATGACGCTGGCTCCGATAAGCGGTTCGCCTGTCACATCTCTTACCATACCTTTAATTGTCTGGGAGTCTTGCGCATAGATATTTTCTGCGAAAAGGAACGCCAATACCATACCCATAATACCTAATCCCTTTTGAAGATGCAACTTCCTATAAGAAGCCTCGCCCCATTCTTTCTTAATAAACTTCATATTTCTACAATGATTATTGCCTTGTATAATTAAATCCGTTGGAATTTTGCAGATATTATGGGGCAATCAGTATGCCAAAAACGGTAGGTAGGATGCGGATGATAGTTTATATATATGATATTCAGTTCTTTATTTTTTATAAATACTTGTAATATATGTGTGCGTGGTGTGGAATGTTGTGGAAAAAATCCACAGTGGTGTGTTGCAATTCCACAGTTGCGGTGCTTGCTCGCTACATTTGAAATGAAGTATATCGATATTCAGTCTGTGCCTTTAGAGCGGTGATATTGCCAGGCCTTTAAATTCAAATAGAGCGAAAAAATCCCCTTCACCCGCTATCCTTCTTGAATAAAGGGATGTGGCGGGTGAAGGGGAGTAAGTCTAAACAGATTTTTTGTTCGGTGAAAGGTTATTTCACTTCCCAGGTATCATTTGTCATAAGCAGCTCTTCGAAGTTGTGGTATTTCTTCTTGGCGGATACTTCTTCGATTTGCGCATGTACGGCATTGTCATAAGTCGGGGCTTCCACATCGCGGATTACACCGAGGGCGATCGGGAAGTCGGGACCTTCCATCAGGGCGAGTTTCAGTTGCAGGGTGTTGTCCTCGCAATGAGCGTCGTGGATAAGGATGTCCTTTTCCGTAATACCGTTTTCACCGAGTTTCACCACTTTCAGCTCGAAACCTTCCTGCATCAGTCCGTATTCGTTGTTCTCGCCGAAGAGCATGGGCTTGCCGTGTTCCAGATAGATGGCGTTCTTGGCACGGTCTTCTTTCTTGGCAACGGAGTCGTGCGTACCATTATTGAAGATAACGCAGTTTTGGAGAATTTCGCAGACACTTGTGCCTTTATGGTTGTAGGCGGCTTTCAGAACCTCTATTGTTCCGGCTGCATCCGTGGCTACGGCACGTGCAAAGAAGTGACCGCGTGCACCGAAGCAGAGTTCTGCCGGTTGGAACGGGTCTTCTACCGTACCGTAAGGGGATGACTTGCTAACGAAGCCGCGGGGAGACGTTGGGGAGTATTGCCCTTTCGTCAAACCGTAGATGCGGTTGTTCAGCAGAATCATGTTCAGGTTGATGTTACGACGGTTGGCATGGATGAAGTGGTTACCACCGATGGCAAGTCCGTCACCGTCTCCGCTCACTTGCCATACGGCGAGTTCCGGATTGGTTACCTTACAACCGGTGGCGATGGCTGCGGCGCGCCCGTGGATGGTGTTCATACCATACGTATTCATATAGTGGGGCAGACGGCTGGAGCAACCGATACCTGAAATTACCGCTGTCTGATGAGGCGGTACGCCGATTTCGGCCATAGCCTTATGCAGAGATGCGAGGAAAAAGTGGTCACCGCAACCCGGACACCAGCGGGGTTGCCCTTTCTTGAAGTCTTTTGCTGTATATTCGCACATAGTTCTTTTCGTTTTTAGTTTTTGATAATCTCCTCAAATGCTTGTACTAACTCGTTTACCAAGAAAGGCTGGCCTTTCACTTGGTTGAACTGATAGGGAACGAATCCGTCTACTTTCATACGCAGGTATCCGGCAAACTGTCCCATGTTCTGTTCTGCCACCACTACTTTCTTGTAACGTTTCATCACCTCCGCCGTATTCTTGGGCAGCGGGTTGATGAACTTGAAGTGAGCGAGAGCTACCTTCTTACCGGTTGCACGAAGTTCGTCCATCGCAGCGTGCAAGTGGCCGTAAGTACCGCCGAAACCGACAATCAACAGGTCGGCATCGTTCTTATCGCCTTCTATTTCTACGTCGGGTATTTCGATTTTGGCAATCTTCTCGGCACGCAGGCGCGTCATCAAGTCGTGGTTTTCCGGGTCGGTGGAGATGGCGCCTGTCTTATTGTCCTTTTCCAGTCCGCCGAGGATATGAGTGAAACCCTCTGTTCCGGGGATGGCCCAATAGCGGCTGCCGGTCTTTTCGTCACGTTGGTAGGGTGTCCATGAGCCCTGCATTTCGGAACGTACATAAGGTGGAACGATAACGGGGTAGTCGGCAAGTTTGGGCAGTTTCCATGCCGCCGATCCGTTGGCAACGAAAGCGTCTGTAAGTAATACGACGGGAGTCATGTGCTCCAAAGCTATTTTGGATGCCATATAGGCACATTCAAAGCAATCTGTCGGTGAGGTGGCGGCAAGTACAGGCATGGGGCTTTCGCCATTGCGTCCGAAGAGTACTTGCAGCAGGTCGGTTTGTTCGGACTTGGTGGGCAGGCCTGTTGCAGGACCGCCACGCTGTACGTCGAGTACTACCAACGGTAACTCCATGATAACAGCCAAGTTCATGGCCTCCGATTTCAGACAGATACCCGGTCCGGAAGTGGAAGTAACCGCCAATGCTCCGGCAAAGGATGCTCCGACAGCAGAGGCGCAACCGGAAATCTCGTCTTCGCACTGTACGGTCATAACACCGAGTGACTTGTGTTTGGAGAGTTCGTGCAGCACATCGGTGGCGGGAGTGATGGGGTAAGAACCCAAATACAGCTTCAAGCCGGCCTTCTCGGCAGCGGCGATGAAACCGTAGGCTGTGGCTTTGTTACCCGTAATGTCCATATAGCGTCCGGGGGTCTTTACCTTACTTTCTATCTTGTAAGTGTGGGCAACGGATGCGTGGGTATTATGTCCGTAGTCGTATCCGGCGCGGATAACCTTGATATTGGCTTCCGCAATTTCGGGCTTCTTGGCGAATTTCTCACGGATGAAGTCTTCGGCTATTGTCAGGTCGCGGTTGAAGAGCCAGCATACCAGTCCCACTGCAAACATATTACGGCACTTCAGCATGGATTTGTTATCCATACCTGTGTCGGCAAGGCAGTCCTTCACCATTTTGGAGATAGGAGCGGCAATGACATCCTGTTTGATGCCCATTTCCTCGATGGGATCATCTGTCTTGAAAGCCGCTTTTTCCAAATCCGACTTTTGGAATGCATCCGTATCGATAATGATACATGCGGTAGATTTGGCAAACTTATATTGGGTTTTCAATGCAGCGGCATTCATTGCTACCAGTACATCGCATTTGTCACCGGGGGTATAAACTTTGTTCGCACCGATATGTACTTGAAAACCGGATACACCTGTCAGCGAGCCTTGCGGGGCGCGGATGTCTGCCGGATAGTCAGGGAATGTGCTGATGTCATTACCTACCGTAGCCGAAACTGTTGAAAAGATGTTGCCGGCGAGCTGCATACCGTCGCCGGAGTCTCCGGAGAAGCGGACTACCACCTGCTCCAGTTCTTTGACCATCATGTCGTTTGCCATAACTTACGAATTACTATATATTATATTAGAAAAGTTACATTGTTATTTTGTTGACGGACAAATTTCGTAAAGTTAATCGGATTAACAAAACTTTTTTCGGAAAATCAGCAGAATACATTATCTTTGTGCCCGCATTCTATTGCTATATGCAGAATGTATGCAAAAAGGCTCTGTAGTTCAACGGATAGAATAGAAGTTTCCTAAACTTTAGATAGGGGTTCGATTCCCCTCGGAGCTACGAAAGGAATATCGGTTACGATCGATATTCCTTTTTTGTTTTAAAAATATCTTTCTTACTACCGATTATCTTTGTTACTCTTCTTTCATTCCATACTTTCCTTAAGGGGATGATATTGAACATATTCCGTGCCCTTATTGTTTCTTTATAAAAAGAAATTATGAGAAAAACTATTTTATCAATAACTTTATTGGCGCTTGTCGGTGTATTGGCGGTTCCGCTTTCTGCGGATGCTTGTACGGGCATTACTTTGAGGAGTAAGGATGGAACTACGGTTGTGGCACGTACCATAGAGTGGGCGGGCAGTAATTTGAATAGCCAGTATGTAGTTGTGCCGCGCGGATATACTCAACAGTCCTATACACCCGACGGTGGTATGAACGGCATGCGCTTTACGGCTCGTCACGGTTATGTCGGCTTTGCCGTAGAACAGAAGGAATTTATAGCCGAGGGGCTGAATGAAACCGGACTTTCAGCCGGACTGTTTTATTTCCCTAATTCCGGCGAATATCAAAAGTATGACCCTGCCGAAAAGAATAGGAGTATTGCAGACCTGCAGCTTGTGTCTTTTATACTGGGTGAGTGCGGCACTGTGGATGAAGTGAAATCGAAAGTAAACGAAGTGCGCATTACGAACGTAGACCCTCGGGCTTCTACTGTTCATTGGCGTTTTGCGGATACTTCGGGGCGACAGCTGGTGCTTGAGATAGTAGGAGGAGTGCCTCGCTTCTATGAAAATAAGTTGGGTGTGCTTACCAATTCTCCCGGCTTTGAATGGCATCTGACAAATCTTAATAATTACGTTAACCTATTTCCCGGTGGTGCTTCCGAGCATTTATTCGGCAATATAGAATTAGCTCCTTTGGGTGGAGGAAGCGGATTTCTGGGATTACCCGGAGATTTTACACCACCGTCACGTTTTGTCCGTGCCGCTTTCTTACAGGTTACAGCTCCTCAGCGTACTACTGCTTTCGAAAGTATCTTGCAGTGCTTTCATATTCTGAATAATTTCGATATTCCGATTGGAGCACAATTTTCGGAGGGGGAGATTCCTGCCGATATACCGAGTGCTACCCAGTGGACGGCTGCTACGGATATGACGCATAGAATACTGTACTACCGCACGATGTACAACAGTGTTATTCGGAGTATAGACTTGCATGCAATAGATTTCTCAAAGGTACAATACCGGGCAAAGCCGCTGGATGTAGTAAAGTCGCAGACGATAGAAATTATAACAGTGGAATAAATAATGATGTAAGGCGTGCGTAGCCTGTATATAGAAAAAGGGGCTAAGTCAATGACTTAGCCCCTTTTTCTATGTTTAATCTGAATAAGTTCAGGATTATTTTACTTCTTCAACGGCCGCTACGGCTTGTTCTATTCCCTTTTTGTTCTTCATCAGCATGTAAGCGATAGGAGATGCAACGAACAGAGAAGACAATGTACCGAATACAACACCCAGAATCATTGCGAATGCGAAGCTGCGGATAGAGTCACCACCGAGGATGAAGATACACAGCAATACGATCAATGTACTCAATGAAGTATTGATGGTACGTGCCAAAGTTGTGTTCAGTGAGTCGTTGAACAGTACTTTCTTGTTGCGTTTCGGATACAGACCGAAGAATTCGCGTACACGGTCGAAGATTACCACCTTATCATTGATTGAGTAACCGATAGCCGTCAGGATAGCGCCGATAAATGTCTGGTCGATTTCCAGAGAGAACGGAAGAATACCCCAGAACATGGAATATGCACCCAAAATGATAATCGTGTCGCAAGCCAATGCGCATACGGAACCGATAGAGTAGGCAATATTACGGAAACGAAGCAAGATGTACAGACCGATAGCAATCAATGCCAGTACGACAGACCAGATGGCCGATACCTTGATATCGTCCGCAATACTCGGACCTACTTTCTGTGAACTGATGATACTACCGCCCGTATGGTTCTCACGGTCGATGAATGTTTCCAGCGTGATATTCTGAGTCAGCAACGGCTTCAGCGTTTCATACAGGTATGCTTCGATTTCAGAATCGATGTTGTTGCCTTCTTCTTCAATACGGTAGTTGGTACTGATACGTACAGTCTTGCCGTCCGCACCGATAGCGATAACGCTTACGTTAGCGTCACCAAACTTGCTGGCGATGAGTTCACGTACTTGTTCGGGCTCTACCTTATTTTC
This sequence comes from Bacteroides sp. 44_46, assembly GCF_001915465.1. Taxonomy (NCBI): domain Bacteria; kingdom Pseudomonadati; phylum Bacteroidota; class Bacteroidia; order Bacteroidales; family Bacteroidaceae; genus Bacteroides; species Bacteroides sp. 44_46. Next base: position 354,127 of record NZ_MNQO01000018.1, read on the forward strand.
AAATTGTACCTTGAAGTTACGTCCACCGGTGAAGTCGATGCTTTGGCTTAAGCCGCGTATGCTGAGGAAGCCGATGCAGATTACAACAACTATTCCCGTAAATGTCATCCACAGTTTGTTTCTGCCCATGAAGTCGAAGTGTACATTTGCCATCAGGTTCTTGGAGATACCTGTGGAGAATGTCAGATTTAACAACTTGTCTTTACTCATGAAGTGTTCGTAGAACAAACGTGTCATGAATACGGCGGTAAAGAATGAAATCAAGATACCGATAATCAATGTGGTGGCGAAACCGCGGATAGGACCGGTACCGAAGTTAAACAGGATGATACCTGTGATAATAGATGTCAAGTTGGAGTCGAAGATTGCGGAGAAAGCGTTGGAGTAACCGTCGGCAAGCGCTTTTTTAACCCCTTTACCTGCACGCAATTCTTCTTTGGTACGTTCGTAAATCAATACGTTGGCATCCACGGCCATACCGAGTGACAACACCATACCGGCAATACCGGACATAGTTAGCGCGGCTTGGAAAGATGAAAGGATACCCAGCGTGAAGAACATGTTCAATATCAGAGCGCCGTTGGCGACCATACCCGGAATCAAACCATACATGGTACACATGTAAACCATCAACAGAATCAATGCCACGACGAATGACATGATACCGGCGTTGATAGATGCTTGTCCCAAAGACGGGCCTACGATATCTTCCTGTACGATGTGGGCGGGAGCCGGCATCTTACCTGATTTCAATACGTTCGCCAAGTCTTTCGCCTGTTCGGGAGTGAAGTGGCCGGTGATTTGTGAATTACCGCCGGTAATTTCCTGGTTTACGTTCGGTGCGGAGTACACATAACCGTCCAATACAATAGCGATGGCTTTACCTACATTTTGTTTGGTAAGTTGCGCCCAACGTCGTGCACCATCCGTATTCATGGACATACTTACGGCAGGTTTGCCATAGTGGTCGTATTCGTCTTTGGCGTTTACAACTACATCGCCTTCCAATGGGGCGCGTCCGCTACGTTCGGTAGACTTGATTGCATACAATTCAAAAGTCTGGGCTTTCGGGTCGTATTCATAAGGAGAAACACCCCATTTCAAGCGCAGGTCTTTCGGCATTTCAGCCTGAACTTCCGGCATGGAGAGGTATTTGTTGATGTCAGCTGTATCCTTGTAGTTTGCATAACCTACAACAGGACCTTGGCCGCTGGGATTTACCTGAAGAACTGCCAGCAATGGGTGTTCTTTCTTAATTTGCTCCAGATCGGCAGCTTGTGCTTTGCTTTCACCTTTCAGTGCTGCGGCAAGGCTGTCGGCTGTACTAGTAGCTTGCGCTACGGCAGGAGCTTCGGCTGCTACGCTGTCTGTAACTTCTTCAGCGTCTTCTGTAGTTGCCAAAATTGCACGCAACTTGGCGTCAGCTGATTGTAAATACGGAGCAACGTCTTTTGCATTGTATGTTTCCCAGAATTCCAGGTTGGCGGAACCTTGTAACAATTTTCTTACACGTTCCGGCTCTTTGATACCCGGAAGCTCCACCATGATACGTCCCATTTTGTCTTCCAGACTCTGGATGTTGGGCTGAACCACACCGAAACGGTCGATACGGGTACGGAGTACGTTGAATGAGTTGTCAACGGCTGCCTTTACTTCTTCGCGCAATACTTTCTCAACTTCTGCGTCGGAAGACTTCTGGTTTACCTTGTCCTTTAATTGCTGGGTAGCGAACAGTTGTGAGAGTGAAGCGCCCGGAGCTATTTTGTGATACTCTCTGATGAACAACGTGATAACGTCGTCCTGGCTGGTAGTAGCCTGTTTGGCGGCAGTTGCCAACGCTTGGTTGAATGCTTCGTCAGACTTGTTGTCCGCCAATGCTTTGATAACATCGGGTACTGACACTTCAAGAATGACGTTCATACCGCCCTTCAAGTCCAAACCTAAACTGATCTCCATTTCACGACATTGTTTCAGCGTCCAATTGCCGAACCACACCTTCTCGTTTGACAGAGAATCGAGGTAGTCTTGTTCCACTTTCACATCGCCTTTTGCGAACTCTTTTGCCTTATTTGTATAGTGGCGAGTCACAAAAGAGAAGGAGAGATAGAACACACATACCAATGTGAGCAATATCGCAAAAACCCTTACAAATCCTTTGTTTTGCATGTTACTTTTAGTTTATTATGATTACTTTTTAATTGATTTCTATCGTATATAAGGCTGCAAATATAGCTTTTTTTTCACAATTCTTACTTCATACCGCGATTTTTTAACATCGGCTCTAATTGAGGCTCTGCCCCTCTGAAATTCTTGTAGAGCGTCATCGGATCTTCGCTGTCTCCTTTTTCCAAAACATTATGGCGGAAAAGGTTGGCGGTCGTCTTGTCAAAAATGCCATGTTCTTTGAATGCTTCAAAAGCGTCATTATCCAGTACGTTCGCCCACAGATAGCTGTAATAGCCTGCTGCATAACCGCCTATGATATGATTGAAGTAGGTGGTACGGTAGCGGGGAGCTATTTCGGAGATTAATCCGAGTTTATCCATGGCTTCTTTTTCATAGGCCACAACATCTATGTCTTTCGTGTCTGTCAGGTTATGCAGATTCATATCGAGAATGGCGGCAGCCAGCAACTCGGTAGTCATGAAACCTTGGTTGAAAGTTTTTTGTTTCAGAATCTTTTCGATGAGATTGTCGGGAATGACTTCACCGGTTTGGTAATGTTTGGCGTACATTTTCAGAACTTCGGGTTCGGTAGCCCAGTGTTCGTTGATTTGTGACGGAAGTTCTACAAAGTCGCGCACTACATTTGTACCGGAAACGCCCAGATAGTTACATTTGGTCAACAGTCCGTGCAGCCCATGGCCGAATTCATGAAAAAGGGTTTCCACTTCATCCATTGTGAGCAGGGAAGGGGTGTCACCAACGGGTTTGGTGAAGCTGGCTACGTTGCATACTAACGGACGGATGCCGCCTCTTTGCTCACGATAGTTGCTCATCCATGCTCCGCCACTTTTGCCGGGACGCGGGAAGTAGTCTACATAGAAGATACCCAGCTGCGATCCGTCTGCATCTTTTACTTCAAATACTTCTACATCGGGGTGATAGACAGGGATATCGTTGAGTTTCGTCAGTGTGATTCCGTATAGTTTGTTGGCAACGGCAAAGGCTCCCTCGCGTACGTTCTCTAATTTAAAGTAAGGCTTGATTTGGTCTTCTTCAAGGTCGTATTTTTCTTTACGTAGTTTTTCGGTGTAATACCACCAGTCCCAGGCTTCCAGTTTTTCGCCCTTACCCTCTTTATCCATTAATTTCTGGAGTTCGGCAGCTTCGGCTTTGGCTTTAGGCAGGGCATACCCCCACAGGTTGTTCAGGAATTCCATTACTGTGGTCGAGTTTTTAGCCATGGTATTGTCCAATACGAAGTTGGAGTAACAGTCGAAACCTAACAGACGGGCTTTTTCCAAACGCAGGCTGACGATGTCGGTAATGATTTTTTTATTGTCGTTCTTGTCGTTATTATTGCCTCGGTTGATGTAAGCTTTATATATCTTCTCACGTAACGGGCGGTTAACGGAATATTGCAGGAACGGGATACGGCTGGCGTTATGCAATGTGAACAACCATTTACCCTCCTGACCGGCAGCTTTTGCTTCTTCGGCGGCGCTTTGGCAGAACCATTCGGGAAGTCCGGCAAGGTCTTCTTGCTTGTCTACAAAGAGCATAAACTCGTTGTTTTCATTCAGAATATTGTTGCTGAAAGTGATACCCAGTGTAGAAAGTAGTTTATTTACTTCGCGTAGGCGGGCTTGCTTTTCGGCAGAAAGATTGGCACCGGAGCGTACAAAGCCTTTATACGTTTTGTCCAAAAGTCTTTGTTGTTCGGTTGTCAGGCCTAAAGAATCTTTCTTCTGATAAACAGCTTTTACTTTATTGAATAACTCTTGGTTAAGCGAAATATTGTCTCCATGCTCGGACAGTACCGGAGCGAGCTTTATAGAAAGTTCGTTCAGGGCATCACTGGTTTCGGCATCCGTCATGTTGAAGAAAATGGCGCTTACCCGGTTGAGTATGGGGGAACTGTTGTCCAAAGCAACGATTACATTTTCAAAGTTCGGTACTTCGGCATTGTCGATAATAGCCTGGATATTGGTATTTTGTTCTTCTATTCCTTTAAGGAATGCAGGCTCGTAGTGCTCCAGTTTGATTTTATCAAAGGGTGGAACACCGTTCGGGGTTTGAAACTCGGTGAGGAACGGATTACTTTCCGTTTGGGTAGCACAGGAGTACATCATACAACTTGCAGCTAAAATTAGAATACTTCTTTTAAACATAAAGTCAGAGTATTAGATATTGAGTAGTTTATTAATAATTTCATTTTGTAAAGAAACTCATTGCCGTTTGGCTATATAACACCATATCGGATAGTGATCGGATTCCTTTATGGAACGGTCTACGGTACAGTTATAGGACTGTAGGTTTTTGCTGATTAATATATTGTCTATCCGAAAATAGAACTTATTCTGGTTGTAGGAAATTCCCAGTCCGCGCCCTGATTGGGTGAAAGCATCATCCAGACTTTGCGCTATGACACGGTGAGCGTACGAAATGGGGGTATCATTGAAATCTCCGCAGACGATGACGGACGGATACCGGGAAGATGCAATTTCCCGGGCGATGGTATCTGCCTGTGGAGCGCGGATAGCAGAGGCTTCTGCCAGTTTATGCACTAACAATCGCGCGCCGCTTTTCACTTTCTCCTTTTCGGGAGCTTTCAATATGTCTTCATAAATGTCTTTGTCGGCTTTTGTCAGTTTGTTGGACTCCAAGTGATTGTTGATAAGGGTAATCGTGTCTTCATTCAGTTTGAGTTCGTACAGTACGGAACCATTATAACCGCTCGGATAGTTTAAAACACGTGCGGATAGAATAGGGAATTTGGAATAGCAGGCTATCTTGTTGGTATAACCGCTGCCGCTGCCTACAACACTGATGCGATGGTAAGGGTAATCTTTTAATTCTCGTTCTATATCCTTCTGTGTGAGGCGACGGGGAGATTCATCGGATGCATACTCCTGCAGGCAGAGGATGTCGGCGTTGCTCTCTTTCAGATATGTCAGTATCGGATTCTTTCCGTCTTTTTTAACGGCGCCGTTGAACCCCATGATGTTGTAAGAGAGGAATTTTATACTTTCTTCGGGTGGATTGGCGGTATGAAAATTGAGGGGAAGATATGTCCGTAGTTGCGAATAACACAATAAAAAACCGATTAACGGCAATAAAGCCGTTTTGTATCGTTGTATAACCAACCAAAAAATCAGGAAAGCGCCGTTGATAAGTGCAAAAATGGGAAAAGTCAGCCCAAAACAAGATTGTACCGGATGAGCTACCGGTTGGATGTAAGGACTGTATGCTACTAATAGCAAAAGGCCTGTGAATAAAGCATTGATCGCTAAAATCAGGAGAGCGATAAAATTACCGAAATGCTTCATACGTACATTATCGTTTACTTGCATCGAACAAGCTCTTCTTTTCTTCTGTTGTCAGACTTTCATATCCGGACTTTTTCAGTTTGTCGAGGATACGGTCTATTTCATCGGATTGAGCTTTTTTTCGGGCATTATAGTTATAATCTTTCTGTTTGTCAGTTCCATAGTGAACTTTCATCTTAGGTTTGCGGGGTTTGGAACTGAACAAAGAACTGACGGCATCCAGAGACTTGTTAATCCATGCGGTGATATCTGCGCCTTTGCTAAGGCTGGCTGCAAACCACAGCCCCGCCAACGCTCCGCCTAAATGAGCGATGTGTCCGCCGGCGTTACTGGATGTGATGAATAATAAGTCCGTTCCGATAACAATCAATGCCAGATATTTCAAGCGTATTGTTCCAAAAAGGAAAAGACGTATTGGATAGTTAGGTTCCCGATAGGCGGTAGCTGCCACGACAGCGAGTACGGATGCCGATGCTCCCAGCATGAAGGAGTATTCCGTCATCGGACGGAAGTAGGGGAAGATATTGTAGGCTGCCATATAAAGCAGTCCGCCACAGATTCCGCCCAAGATATATACGCCCCGTAAATGTTTCGCGGAGAAGAAACTTAGGAACAAAGCACCGAACCAGTACAGCCAAAGCATATTGAAAAGGATATGCATTACTCCCGCGTGCATAAACATATACGTCAGGATAGACCAAGGCTGGGTTATGAAGCGGGGTAGTGAAGCAGGCAGTTCCAGCCATTCAAACGCTCCGCCGAGGCTCCGGTTGAAAAGTTGCAATATAACTTCTGTCAATGTAGTAAGGATGAATACTCCCACATTGATATAAATCAGCTGTATGTAGATGGTTCCTCTACGGAATGATTCTTTTAAATCAGTTATAATAGTAGCCATTTCCTCTGTTCTTTTTTCTCCAATACATTATTAGTATGAAGCCGAATATCATACCGCCCAAGTGTGCAAAGTGCGCCACATTATCGCCCGGATTGTTGGCAAGTCCCGAGAACAGTTCTATCAAGGCGTATCCGATAACGAAATATTTGGCTTTGATGGGGAACGGTAACGGAAAGATGAATAAGGGCTGGTTGGGGAACAGCATACCGAATCCCAGCAAGATGGCATAGACGGCTCCGGAAGCTCCGACGGTAGTCATCATATTGAGATATTCTTCCATGGGAATGACGGAATATCCGGTGTTGACACTGTCGTATGCGGAAAGTACCGTTTCGTAATGAATGTACTGTACGAGCTCTTGAATAATTCCTGCGCCGATACCGCATGCGAGGTAATAGAACAGGAAACGCTTCGGTCCCCATACCTGTTCGAGTATACGGCCGAACATCCATACTGCAAACATATTGAAGAACAAATGGGTAAATCCGCCGTGCATGAACATGTAAGTAATCAGTTGCGCTGCGTTAAAATCTCCGGCAAGGAAGAAATGCAGGCCTAAGTACTTATTTAAATCGATGCCGTAACTTTGGGCTACAAGCGTGCCGAGAAACATCAGCACATTGATAATTAAAAGGTTTTTGGTTACTGTCGGTATAGTATTCATAATCTGTTTTTTTCGCTTTATTTGGCAAAAATACGAATTAATTCTGTTCTATAACAGAAAAAGGAACTCCTATTCCTTTTTTTTCTCTATTTTTCCGACCTTTTTTAATGTTTTTATTTGATATTCAGAATTTTTGCTCTATTTTTGTAGGAAGTAGCATTGGAATTTTTCTTTTGTGTAACAATTAATTAATCATTTGTATTATGAATAAGTCAGAACTTATTAGCGCAATGGCAGCTGAAGCCGGTTTGTCAAAGGCCGATTCAAAAAGAGCATTGGATGCATTCATTGCATCAGTAACAAAAGCATTAAAGGCAGGTGATAAAGTAGCATTGGTTGGCTTTGGTACTTTTTCTGTAATGGAGAGAGCCGGACGCGTTGGTATCAATCCGGCAACAAAGAAGCCTATTCAGATTGCGGCGAAGAAAGTTGCTAAATTTAAAGCAGGTTCGGAATTGACTATCGAATAAATAGATCATAAATAAAACTTGAGAAAAGGAGACGCATACAACGTCTCCTTTTTTATGGAATTAAAAATAGTTCGTATCTTTGCGCACAGAAAATACATTTGAATCATGAATATAGAACAGAAATTGGTAACGTCCGTAATTAGCGGATTGAAAGCGTTGTACGGACAGGATGTTCCTGCTGCACAGGTGCAGTTGCAGAAAACCAAGAAAGAATTTGAGGGACACCTTACGTTGGTTGTTTTCCCTTTTCTCCGCATGTCTAAGAAAGGACCGGAGCAGACGGCACAAGAGATTGGCGAATATCTGCAGGCAAACGAGCCTTCGGTTTCGGCATTCAATGTTATCAAAGGGTTCCTGAACCTGACTATCGCTTCTTCGGCATGGATTGAATTGCTGAATGGCATCCATGCGGATGTACAGTATGGCATTGCCGCTGTTACCGACAAGTCCCCGTTGGTGATGATTGAATATTCTTCGCCCAATACGAATAAGCCGCTCCATTTAGGCCATGTCCGCAATAACCTGTTGGGTAATGCATTGGCAAATATCATTTTGGCCAATGGCAACAGAGTGGTAAAGACAAATATTGTGAATGACCGTGGTATTCATATCTGTAAGTCGATGTTGGCGTGGCAGAAGTATGGCAACGGTGAAACTCCCGAGTCTTCCGGAAAGAAAGGTGATCATCTGATTGGTGATTATTATGTGGCTTTCGATAAGCATTACAAGGCTGAAGTCAAAGAGTTGATGGCGAAGTTCCAAAGTGAAGGTCTGAGCGAAGAAGAGGCCAAGACCAGAGCGGAAGCTGAATCACCTTTGATGAAAGAGGCGCGTGAAATGCTGGTGAAGTGGGAAGCCAATGATCCTGAAGTACGTGCTTTGTGGAAAAAGATGAATGACTGGGTATACGCAGGATTTGATGAGACTTACCGCATGATGGGAGTTACTTTCGACAAGATTTACTATGAGTCGGAAACCTACCTGGAAGGTAAGGAGAAAGTTATGGAGGGCTTGGAGAAAGGTTTCTTCTATCGCAAAGAGGACGGTTCCGTATGGGCCGACCTGACCGGAGAAGGACTTGACCATAAATTGCTTCTCCGTGCCGACGGAACTTCTGTTTATATGACACAGGATATTGGTACGGCCAAATTGCGTTTTGCCGATTTTCCCATTGACAAGATGGTTTACGTGGTAGGTAATGAACAAAATTATCATTTTCAGGTACTCTCTATTTTGCTCGATAAGTTGGGCTTTGAGTGGGGTAAGGGGCTGGTTCACTTCTCCTACGGTATGGTGGAACTGCCTGAAGGTAAGATGAAGAGCCGTGAGGGTACGGTTGTGGATGCTGACGATTTAATGGCTGAAATGATTAATACCGCTAAGGAGACTTCCGGAGAATTGGGTAAGCTGGACGGCCTGACCAAGGAAGAGGCTGATAATATTGCCCGTATTGTCGGTTTGGGCGCTTTGAAATATTTTATATTGAAAGTGGACGCCCGCAAGAACATGACGTTCAATCCTAAGGAATCCATTGACTTCAACGGTAATACAGGACCGTTCATCCAGTATACATATGCACGTATACAATCCGTTCTTCGCAAGGCGAAAGAGGCAGGCATCACCGTTCCTGCACAACTTCCCGCGGGTATTGAATTGAGTGAGAAAGAGGAAGGTCTGATACAGATGGTTGCAGATTTTGCAACTGTTGTGAAACAAGCAGGCGAGGATTACAGTCCATCTCTGATTGCGAACTATACTTATGATCTTGTGAAAGAATATAATCAGTTCTATCATGATTTCAGTATCTTGCGTGAGGAGAATGAAGCGGTGAAGATATTCCGTCTTGCCTTATCCGAGAACGTAGCCAAGGTGGTACGTTTGGGAATGGGATTGCTTGGCATTGAAGTACCCGACAGAATGTAGTTGAAAGTACTCTATATGAAAAGCCCTCTCTACGAATCCGTAGAGAGGGCTTTTCTTTTTTTAATATAACCTCATTATTTTTTCTTCTTGGCATATTTACCTCGTTTGGCTTTCGGCGCGTCCGGGTCACTTTGCAGTTTGATGATTTCTCTGCATGCGTCCAGGCTTAAATCCTGCGGAATAATATCTTTCGGAATTTTATAATTGTTTCCTTTATAGGATATATAGGGTCCATAGCGGCCATTCAGAATCTCCAACTCCGGTTCTTCATCAAATTTCTTGAGATGTTTTTGAGCTTCGGCGTCTTTTTTGTTCTGGATAAGTTGGATTGCTTCGTCCAGTGTAATTTCCATGGGGTCTATGGTCTTTGGAAGTGAAGTGTACATTCCGTTATTGTACACATAAGGTCCGAAGCGACCGGTTCCTATGGTAACCGCCTTACCTTCATACTCACCTAAAGTACGAGGCAGTTTAAACAGGTCTAGCGCTTCTTCCAGCGTGATTGTTTCAATGGACATTTCTTTCTTGAGTTGTGCGAAACGCGGCTTCTCATTGTCACCGGCAGTGCCAATCTGTACAACAGGACCGAAGCGGCCGATTTTTACAGATACCTGCTTACCGCTGCCCGGTTCTTCGCCTAAGATACGTTCACCGGCTTTATGGGCATTCTTGGTAGCGAGCGTATTTTCTACGGACGGGTGGAAGCCCTTATAGAAGTCGCCCAAAATAGTTGTCCACTTCTTTTCTCCCTCGGCTATCTCGTCAAATTGTTTTTCAACACTGGCGGTAAAGTTATAGTCAAGGATATTGGGAAAATATTCCATCAGGAAGTCATTGACTACGGTGCCTGTATCGGTAGGCATCAATTTAGCTTTCTCGGCTCCTGTTATTTCTGTTTGGGTAACGTCTGTAATCTTGCTGTCTTGTAATGAAAGTATATTATAAGAACGTTCTTCTCCGGTTTTTTCGCCTTTCTCCACATAGCCGCGTTGCTGTATGGTAGAAATGGTAGGAGCGTATGTGGAAGGACGGCCGATGCCCAACTCCTCTAATTTGCGTACAAGACTGGCTTCTGTGTAGCGGGGAGGATGCTGCGTGAAGCGTTCCGTAGCAGTAATGCTTTGGCTCTGTAAAATCTGTCCTTTCTTCAAAGGCGGCAACAAGTGTGTTTCATCTTCTTGTTCCGCATCGTCGTCAATGGATTCGCGATATACATGGAGAAAACCGTCAAATTTCACAACTTCTCCTGTGGCATTGAACGTATCCGACTCGTTACTGATGCTGATATTTACGGTAGTCTTCTCAACTTCCGCATCCGCCATTTGGGAGGCTATGGTACGTTTCCATATCAAGTCATACAGTTTTCGTTCCTGTGGACTACCTTCTATTTTAGCATTTTCCATGTCGGTAGGACGAATGGCTTCGTGAGCCTCTTGAGCGCCTTTGGTCTTCGTGGCGAAATGACGCGGATATACGTAACGTTCTCCCATCATGCTGGCAATGACTGATTTGCTGCTGTTTACAGCCAGCTCGGACAGATTGACGGAATCGGTACGCATATAGGTAATCTTTCCCGACTCGTACAACCGTTGGGCAACCATCATGGTTTGTGCAACTGTAAATCCTAATTTACGGGCGGCCTCTTGTTGCAAGGTAGATGTCGTAAAAGGAGCCGCAGGGCTTTTCTTCAGCGGGCGGGTGGAAATATCATTGATGGTGAAAGTGGCTGATCGGCAACTTTCCAGGAGTTTTTGAGCTTCGGCTTTTGTTTTGATACGGCGTGCCAATTCGGCTTTCATTTCAACCAGCTTGCCATCGGCATCGGGTACGAGGAATATGGCGGTAACCCGATAAGATGCTTCCGATTGAAAAGCTTGTATCTCCCGCTCACGTTCTACGATGAGGCGAACGGATACTGATTGTACACGACCGGCGGAAAGTGCCGGTTTCACTTTTTTCCATAGCACGGGCGAAAGTTCAAACCCTACGATACGGTCTAAAATACGGCGTGCTTGTTGTGCATCTACGAGATTGATGTCAATATTACGTGGTTGCTCGATGGCCTTTAAGATAGCGCTTTTTGTGATTTCATGGAAGACGATGCGCTTGGTATGTTCCGGTTGCAGTTTCAGCACTTCGTATAAATGCCATGCAATCGCTTCTCCCTCACGGTCCTCATCGGATGCCAACCATACGGTTTCCGCTTCTTTGGCTTCGGCTTTCAATTCTTCCACAACCTTTTTCTTATCTTCCGGAATTTCATAATGCGGTTTGAAATCTTTATCAATATCAATACTGAACTCTTTTTTCTTCAAATCGCGTATATGACCATAGCTGGAAAGGACTTTATAGTCTTTTCCTAGGAACTTTTCAATGGTTTTTGCTTTTGCCGGAGACTCGACAATGACAAGGTTTTTCTGCATAAATTTCTGTTTTATAGTGGTTCCAACCACTAATTTGCCCGCAAAAGTAGGAAAAAACAAACTTTCCACCTTATAATATAAGGAGAATTTAGCAAAAATGTCCTTTTTTGCTCGTAATGTTTTTAATCCGGAGATTAGAATTTGAGACTTACACCTCCGATAAAGTTGGTGCCTTCGGTCGGATATCCCCAGTAATATTGATAATTCCGGTTTAATAAATTGTTTATGCGGGCATAAACGGATATTCCTTTAAAAAACTCGTAACTACCGCCTAAATAAAGGTTATTGACTGCATTAACCTTGCCTTCCTCTACCTTCTCGCGCGAAATATGCCGATAGCCAAGATTAAGGAGTAAAGCGGATATAGGATGTACGTCTATATGCAGATTGGCTTCAAAGGCCGGCTTGTAAGTGAGCACATAGTCTTTGACACCGAATTGACTGTCATCCTTTGTATCCCAACTGCGGTAAGTTCCGGTAGCGACGAATGAGAATATGTTTTTATAGTCGTAGCGTACCTCTGCACCGGCATAGATGTTGCTGGTGTTCCATTGGCTGATGGCGAGCGTCCGGTAGTGTCCCTCTGTAGTTTCATCGAAACCTGCCGGATGGAAAAACAAATCATCTTTCAAGTTCTGGTATCCGGCATACAGGTTCAACCATAAACCGGTTGCCGGGCTGGCCTTGAAGCCGAGGGCGGCGTTCACTTGCTCGTATGTGGCATCCGGTTGCGAAGTTACCAGCCCGTATGGGCAGAATGCCTCCAAACGGCGGAAATCATTTTGCAGTCTTCCTCCTTTGGCCTGCGCATATAGGATGTAGCTATCCGCGAAGTTGTACTCTATCGCCACATCAGGAGCTGCCCGGAATTTCTTTCCGAAACCGAAAGCCATGTCAACCTGTGCGCCGATACGTATTTTCCAATCATCGTTTTCCAAACGGTAATGCGGGTTCAGGTTGAGTGAGGTGTAGTTCTCAAAATTATTATTCTTGTACAGTACATTGTCCATTGCCAAACCGATACCGACAATCTGTTCCTCGGATATGCCGCCTGCAACCAGTGCTTTGGTACGGATAATATTCTCTTGATTATTCAGTGAACCGAAATCGTATTGGCGTTCATAGAGCATCAGGTTGGTCTCTGCGCTGAATTGGAGAGGCAGTTCCTCATCCGTGGATTTCACTCCGAAATGAATGTCGCCTGAAGTGAATTTCTGTTTTCTGACGGCTGCATCAGGCAGGAAATTAAAATTGCTTAATCCAAAGTTACCCGCAACATCCAAGTCTACTTTCTTGAAGCGATGTAAATAACCTATGTTGGCATGAGTACGATAGTAATAAGAATTCCATTTGCCGTCATTGTCAGGTAATTCGAGTTTGCCATCCATACCGTTCATATGGAAATTCAGGTTGATACGATCACTGTTGGATAGCGTGAACAGATAGCTGGCACGTGCGTCCAGATTCCCGTAATTACCATAGCCCAGTCTGATATATCCGGGCTGTGTCTTGGCTTGCGTCTCTTTTCCGGTATATGCCTGCATGACAGTTGCAGGAATTGTATTGGCGGGCATAAGGGTTACATCATACTCCACTGTCCTCTTATTGGCGGTCGGCGGCTCTACTTTAGGAAGCACGTTTATTTTGGACGCGTCCAGAATATCGGGATTATACTCCTGTTCCACAACAACTGTCCGGTTCACAGTGGAGTCTTGAGGCTGTTGTTGGGCATGGGTACCCAAAGGTAGGGTTATCAGCGTTATTCCGCTGAGAATATATTGTATCTTTCTCATATTCATTGTGTTCTTTTATTTCAGCTTTTCCAGTCTTTCTTGAATCATTCCTTCAATATCATCGTCTGCATGATAATTTTGTTGCAGGCTTAGCAGATATTGGCGTGCATCCAGTTTCTTGTCCATGGCAACATATACGTCGGACAGAAGGATGAAGCTGCGTGCCAGCCAGTAGGCGTGCGGTGTGCTTTGGTCGATGAAGTTCAATATTTCCTTTTCGGCGGCAGCGTAGTCGCCGGCGTTGTACATCAGTTGTGCTGCCAGATACTTGGCTTCCGCACCGTATAATGTACGGGTATCTTGTGCCAGGATTTTCAAGTCATCCGCCGCTTTCTTCACCGCTTTTTGGTTCAGATAGGCTTTGGCTCGATAGTATAAAGCCTCATGCTGCAATTCGGGGGACAGCTTGGCTTCGGCCAGTAAGGCGGTCGCAGCCTGTATCACTTCAATATCATCCTTCAATAACACACCACAGCGCAGTACGCCTGTGAGGCCCAGTTGTCGGCGCTCGGCGGTTGTGGCACGGGCTTGCAGCTGTTTGTAGTCTGCCAGGGCCCGTTCGTACTCTTTGTGGTTGAACAGGATTTCCCCTCGCATCAACAAGGCTTCTTCCGAATACGGACTGTCCGGATACTCCAGCAGTTTGCCTGTATGCTCCAGTACGGCGGTTTCGTCTTTCTGCTCTTTTCCGATAAGACTCAGATAATAGTGTGCATTCAAGCTGAACGCTCCGTTTGGATAGCTTTGCAGATAGCGGATGAAACTTTCTCTTGCAGGGGAGATTTCCTCTTTCATATACACTTTTTCTGCGGCGATATAAGTCAGCGAATCTTGCTCGCTGGGTTCAAAGCGGATGACGCCCGGCATTTGGGCGGCAAGCGCTGCGAATTCATCCACACGGTTGGCTTCCACATAGATGGATTTCAAATCGCGCATGGCAAGCCGTGCTTCTTCGCTGCCCGGATATTTGGAGATGACGTATTTGTAGGCTTCGATAGCGTGGTTGTAATCATCGTTCTGATAATATAACAGTCCGATTTCCGTGGCAGCCTTACGACTGACGGAGCTTTCGGGATATTTGTTCAGCAGCTCCCGGAAAGTAGCGATGGCTTGGTTCCTGTTACGGCTTTGCACGTACGAACGGCCTTTCTCATAAAGCGCATTGACGGCATAGGGTGAATTCGGGTACTTGCTGGCCAATTGGTTGAGTAACGTAATTTTTCCGTCATAGTTCTTTTGCAGGCCCGACACCAAAGCCAGTTGGTAGTAGGAGTAATCACCGGCAGGCGTACCCAGGTTTTCCGCCCGGGTGTAGTATTGTCTGGCTTCGTCGAAACGGCGGACATGCATGTAGCAGTCGCCGATACGGTTATACGCATCGGCAAGGACAGTGGTGTTTCCGTTTTTTTGCAGTTGGATGAATTTCAAGAAACGGTCTTGTGCCGTTGCATAATCTTTTTTGTGGAAAGCTATGTATGCCAGGTTGTAGTAGGCAAGGGCATACATTTCCGTATTTTTCTGCGGGGCAAGTGACAGATACTCGTTGAAGTTACGGGCAGCTTCCTGCATACGGTTCAACCGATAATACGATTCGCCCCGCCAGTAAAGGGCGTCGGCTTTTGTCTGCAGATTATATTGGCCTAAGGCAATGCTTTGGTTGAAGTAATTGATTGCCTGTTCGAACTGCGTATTGGCAAAGGATTGGGTTCCCAATTGGAACAGGATTTTCTGCTTGGCTTCCAAGATAGCCTTTCCGGGACGTGCAATGCGTTCAATGGATTTGAGGGCGGCATCATAACTGCGGGTGTTCATATAGACCTCTACCAGATAGTTACTTACTTTATCGGCATATACGGAGTTGGGAAACTCATTCAGGAAATGCTCAAAGACTGTCACTGACTCGCCGAATGCGGAATAAGACGTTTCGTGAATGCAGAGAGCATAGTTGTAGGATGCCTGTTCCTTTATTTTCTGGTCAGCATCGGATGCGGCGGCCTGTTCAAATGCCATACGGGCTTTATTCCTGTCGGCAAGCTGCAGGTAGGCCAATCCCATATGCAGGTAAGCGTTTTGCGTAAGCGCGTCGTTATCGGTAGTCACTTCACCCAGAATGACAGGAACTTGCGAATAGACTCCCGTCTGATAATAGGACATTCCCAACATATAGAGCGCATCTCTTCTTCGGGTGGATTCCACATTGTCTTTCAGGTATCGGTTGAAAGCTTCTGCGGCTTCGTGGTATTTGCCGGAATGATAGTCGGCCGTACCTTGTATGCGGTACATCTCTCCCGTATATTTTTGGTTGGGATAGGCAGAGAGATAGTTTTGCGCGACTATTTCCGCTTTGTCATAATTCTTTTTAATCAGATATATTTCCGCAATGTAATAGGGGACGAGTGTCTTGTATTTCGTATTGTCCTGCAGACTGAGAAAACCGCTGAGAGCGTCTTCATACCGTTGTTGTGAGTAGCGGATATACGAAAGGTAATACGTACAATCCGCTGCATATTTGGAGCCGGTACTGCGTAATGTCTCAAACCAGATAGCGGCTTCTTTCACATTGCCCGTTTTCAGAAAACAGGTTGCCAAACGATAGGTCATGTCATCCCGCTCTTCATTACTTAGGAGGTCGAGCCGGGCGGAGTTGAACATGGCGAGTGCTTCATCATATTTCCCCTCGAAAAAATAGGCAGATGCTATAAGGGCGTAAATACGATTGGCATGGGGAGTGTCGGGATACACATCGAGGTAACTCCGCAACAGTTCTATACTATTGGGACTTCTCAGTTCGTATTCGGCACATACCAGCATATATTCGGCTTCTTCTTTGTCTCCGGCGGCAGACAACGGGTTGCCTTCCGCATTGAGTTGTTTTACAAAAGTATGTAAAGGAGACATGGCTGCGGCAAATGCCTTTTGTTGGAACAGATTCCGTCCTTCTTCATACAGTCGTTGCGGAGAAGTGATTTTCTCGCTCGTCTGTGCTGTCGCGAGCAATGGTGCGCAGCAAAGCGCAGTGTATACTATGCGGTAAATTTTATGTTTCATCTTCGGTTATAGAATGGATGCTTTTACAAAAATACGGGTTTTGGTTTGAAAATGTTCCGGTTATTTGGCTTTTTTAGGATATGCCGGACAGGAACATTTGCAGACCTTTACGAATGGAAGCCAGTCCGAAATCATCCGGATGCACGTCTTGTAAAGGAAGAAAGAAAACTTCCTCCGCATCGTCCATTGCTTCAAAATGCAGAGTATCGGTTACCGTACAGCGGAAAAACATATCCAGCGTATGTACGGGAAATCCTGAATAAATATAGATGTTCGGCAGTGAAAACAGATACTCGGCTTGTGTCACTGTCATACCCGTCTCTTCTTTCACCTCACGCGCTACTCCTTCCTCGCCGGTTTCCGCCATGTCAATGAAACCGCCCGGCAAGTCCAGTGTTCCTTTGGCCGGTTCTTTAGCGCGGCGGCACACTAATAGTTCGTTCCGCTCATTCAGTATCAGGGCAACGGTAGCGGAAGAGGAATTGAAATAATAGACAAAGCCGCAATCCTTGCAGAATTTTGATTTTTCATTATGAATTTCGAAATGTTC
This sequence comes from Bacteroides sp. 44_46, assembly GCF_001915465.1. Taxonomy (NCBI): domain Bacteria; kingdom Pseudomonadati; phylum Bacteroidota; class Bacteroidia; order Bacteroidales; family Bacteroidaceae; genus Bacteroides; species Bacteroides sp. 44_46. Next base: position 371,388 of record NZ_MNQO01000018.1, read on the forward strand.
CGAACCGCATTTCGGACAATATCTGAATTGAGAAAGAGGATGTTCCATATTATTTATAGTTTTAGTGGTTGCAGTAAGCAAAGATAGGAAATAAAATTGGTCACTTTCTATTGTTAATTATTATTTTATTTTTAATAGCATGGTGAGTATCTTATTTATTATTCATCTCTTTTTACAATAAGAGATGTTATAAAATGTGGCTCTTAGGTTTCTATTGCTGCTTAATGTTCTGTTACTATGAGAATATATTTTCTGCTTATTGTACTTATCTTTTTCTAAACTCAAATAAATTTTAATATTATGAAGAAAGTTTTTTTAATTATTTTAGTCTTATGCTCGACTTTTTCTGTCGTAGCGCAACAGTATGACACAGCTGTATCACCTTTGAAAGGTGAAAAATGGTGGGGTGGTTTGGTTGCGTTGGGTAGCCAAATGCCTTTTAGTTCAACAACAGAGTGGTACGATTTGGGAAGGAAGAACTTGAATAATCAGGTTGTCCCGTTGCTATTATCTTCTGAAGGACGTTATATCTGGAGCGAACAACCTTTTCGTTTTCGATTGCAGAATGATACATTGCTTCTTCATTCTGATTATGAAAAATTGAATGTCATTTCAGCAGGAAAAACATTAAAGGATGCTTATCTCAATGCTTCTGCCAATTATTTTCCACCTTCGGGGAAGCTACCTGAAGAAATATTTTTTTCTAAACCACAGTATAACACATGGATTGAACTGATGTACAATCAAAATCAAGTTGATATAGAGAGATATGCTCAGGATATATTAGCAAATAATTTTCCGACAGGTATCTTTATGATAGATGATAATTGGCAAAAATATTATGGAAATTTTGATTTTAAGCAGGAAAAGTTTCCAGATCCGGCTGGTATGATTGAACGTCTGCATAAGCAAGGTTTTAAAGTTATGGTATGGATTTCTCCTTTTGTTTCTGCTGATAGTCCTGAATACAGATTTTTGGCTCAAAAAGGGTATCTGGTGAAAGAAAAAGATGGAGTTACTCCGGCTATGATATATTGGTGGAATGGTGTAAGCGCCTGTTATGATATGACAAATCCGGAAGCATCGGCTTATTTGGAAACACAGTTATGCAATGCTCAAAAGAAATATGGGATTGATGGCTATAAATTTGATGCAGGTGATGTCGCTCATTTTACAGATGAATATACTTTTTATGATTCGAATGCTAATGCGTGTACATTTTCTCAAAAATGGGCGGAATTAGGATTGAAATTCTCATATAATGAATTTAGAACGTCATATAAACTTGGTGGGCAACCTCTTGTACAACGTTTGGGAGATAAATCTTATTCGTGGAGTGCTTCTGCATTATTAATACCTGATATGGTGGCAGCGGGTCTATTAGGACATGCGTACACTTGTCCCGACATGATTGGCGGCGGTGAGTTTGGTTCATTCTTAGATATTGATACTGACAATTTCGATCAAGAGTTAATAGTTCGCTCGTGTCAGATTCATGCTTTTATGCCTATGATGCAATTTTCTGTTGCTCCTTGGCGCATACTGGACAGAGAGCATTTAGATATTTGTTGCAAGTTTGCCCGGTTTCACGAGCAAATGGGAAATTATCTTTTGCAAATGGCTGTTCATGCCTCTCAAACGGGTGAACCTATTGTAAGACATTTGGAATATGCATTTCCTCATCAGGGATTTACAGATTGTCATGACCAGTTTATGGTAGGAGATAAATATTTGGTGGCCCCGATGGTAACAAAAGGAACTTATCGAAAGGTGAAATTACCCAAAGGTGAATGGCGGGATGATATGGGTAAAAAGTTTAGAGGCCCGAAAACTATTGAAATAGAAGTACCATTGGAACGTTTGCCATATTTTGAGAGGATCAAATAAGGTGTTTTTGTAAAACGGATAGAGCTATAAAACAAGCACAGTTTGTACTATTTTGATGGTACAAACTGTGCAACTAAATAGATTTATAAAAGGTTAGAGGAATTTGTAAAGAGAGTCTGTTTTTAATTTCTTTCAGCCTTGATAAATGCATGCCGATAACCCTGCACCTTATTCCAGTTACCTCGTGTAAAATCGGGGATTTCTACAGGAACTGAACCATTTTCTATAGAAAGTTTGGTTAAAGGGATAAGTGAACACCATTCGGCAAGGTCATAAACGTCCATGTCTAACGGTAATCCGTGATGTAGGCAATAAATTAATCTTGAGTCCATAATGAAGTCCATACCGCCGTGTCCACCTACTTCTTTAGCCTGTTCTTCCATTGTTTTAATAATAGGATCTTTATATTGATTCATTAACTGGCTTTTTATTTCTTCAGGCATATATTCATGGGCTGTAAAAACTTGTTCTTTTGTAATTTCTTGAGGAAGATCTTTACTGTTCAGCGCATAACCCTCTACCGGATATTTGTCGGCAAATCCTTTGGTTCCTGTAAGTTGATATAGACGGCTATAAGGGCGTGGAGAGGCTACATTATGTTCTATTTGGATTGTTTTTCCTTTCTCTGTACGTATTAATGTCAGGGTGATTTCTCCATTTTGTAGTTTTTGAGCTTCTGTTCCTTTTCCATGTTCTTTTAGATATTCGGGTAGCGAAATAGGATCACTGTCCATTGCCACTAAGTATTTCATCCGGTCACCACGGTGAATATTTAATAACTGACAAGCTGGTCCCATGCCGTGGGTAGGGTATACATCTCCTCTATTGTTGATGTTGTATTGCATACGCCAATCTGCATTGTAATCATCCCAATATTCTTGTAGACAGTGATTATAAGCTCCTTTTACGTGAGTGATTTCTCCAAATAAGCCTTGTTGTGCCATATTTAAAGTTGTGATCTCGAAAAAGTCGTATACACAGTTCTCAAGCATCATACAATGTTTGCGAGTACGTTCAGCTGTGTCTATCGTTTTCCATATCTCTTCCATGTTCATGGCTGCAGGTACTTCGCATGCTACATGTTTTCCGTGTTCCATGGCATAGACCATCATGGGGGTATGGTGCAGCCAATCTGTAGCTATATAAATAAGGTCGATATCCGGTTGTTCACATACTTGTTTCCAAGCGTCTTCGCTTCCATAATATTCTGTCGCTTTGGGCATATTAGCGCGTAGTAACATTTGCTGGCAGGTGTCTACGTTCGCTTGGTGTAAATCACATAATGCTTTTACTTCAATCCCTTTTTGATAGGTGAAGCGTCGAATGGCTTCACTACCTCGTGAACCTAATCCGATAAACCCAATACGTACAGTTTCAATAGGTGGACAACTCAACCCGATAACATCTCGTTGGCCTGCAGGACGTTCGGGAGTAGATACAGTGACACATTGTGTATATGTGTCCTCATTATGCGTATCCATTGCGAGGAACAGACCTGCCACTATACAAGCGATAGCTAATATAATTAGCGGAATGTTTTTTTTCATGATAATAGAATTTGAGGATTAATGGTTAATAAATTTTGTTTTTTCTTCTTTAATATGCTCTAAGGTTCTTTTTTAAAAGAACCTGTTGGCTGTTGGAATACTCACATATATATGAAAATAAAGTAATAATTAACAATTTGGTTTATATTCGTTGTTTAAGAGAATCCAAAAAGATATAGATTAGGAGATAAAAAGGCTTTTTTGCTTGGTAGATAATGTAGAATTATCTATATTTGAAAACTTCTTTTTCTAATGCTCCGATTCTATATCCCTGTTATTAAATTTAAACAACTCACTATGTCTATTATAAGGCAGCTATTTCAGGAAGGAGGAAAGTATGGAAGAACGCATGTTTTTCTCTAAGATACAACAAGGAGACACGGCTTCTTTTGAATGGTTGTACAAAAGGTATCACCCTAGAATGTATATGTTCTGCAAAGGAATTTTGCATGATGAGGATAAGGCGAAGGATCTTGTTCAGGAATGCTTTATCGCTTTTTGGGAGCATCGTACTCAAATTAACGCTCCGGAAGCAATAAGTGTTTATCTATTCCGTATTATGAAACACCTCTGTTTAAAACAAATTCGACGGGATTCACTACTCAATAATTTTTCTAATATGAATGAGGTGGCATTGAGAGAACTGGAACTCTCTCATTATACGCCGGAATGTAACATCTTGAATGACCTGTATTTCAAAGATCTAAGTGAAAAGTATCAAGAAGCACTTGATAAATTGCCTAGACAATGTCAGAATATTTTCAGAATGAACCGTAATGAAGGTATGAGAAGTGAAGAAATTGCCATAGCTTTGAACTTGTCTGTTCGTACTGTTGAAAATCAGTTATATAGAGGATTAAAACAAATCAAGAAGTCTATGCGGGATTATCTTCCAGTATTACTCCTCTTGTTAGTAAAGAACTTTTTAAAATAATGCTATGATGAACAATATCAATAAAGATTATTTTATGAAATACTTGAAGAATGAACTTACTGATGATGAAACACGCCAGTTGGTTGCCTGGTTGCGTGAGAATAAAGAGAATCAGGAGTTTCTTTTTTCATTGAAAGACTCTTATCTATACTTGAATTACGAAAAAGATAAGAAAGAGGCTGATACAGAACATGAGTGGAAGCTGTTTTCGGAAAGAGTAGACCTCTCTAAAAAAACTGTATCCTCAGGTAAACATTTCTCATTGAAATATATATGGACTTCTGCTGCTGTTATTCTTTTGTGTATTGTCGGTGGTTGGACGGCAGGGATGATATATGCGGGACTGGATGTACCACGAGGATTAGTTACTTTGGAAACAGAGATCGGACAACAAGCAAAAACAATCTTACCGGATGGTACCGCGGTGCTTTTGAATGCTTGTTCCAAACTGACTTATTCTTTAGAAGGTTGGAATGATACGCGTGATGTACGGTTGGAAGGTGAAGCGATTTTTGATGTAGTGCATAAAAAAGATCAACCCTTTTATGTGCATACCCGTAATTATAATGTTCGTGTATTAGGTACGAATTTTAATGTAATGGCGTATGGAAACGATCCGGAGGGAGTTGTTACATTGAAACATGGTAAAGTAGAAATAGGTGTCGCCGGAAGTAATAAGAATACGTTTCTTCAGCCGGGAGAGAGTTTTGTGTACGATAATCAGACCGGAACCTATCAAGTGGAACAACGTTCATTGAAACATGTTTATGCCTGGGAGCATAAAGAGATTATTTTCGAAGGACATACATTGGAAGAAAAGAAAGAAGAGCTTTCAAGGCATTTCGGATATAAATTTGAGATAGCTCCTGAATTACAAAAAATGAGTTATAAGGCTACATTACGTGATGAAAGTTTGAATGAATTTCTTGCCGCGTTAGACAGCATCACTCCACAAATGTCTTACTGTATTGATGTAAATCGAAAGATTGTAAAAGTAAAGAAGTTGAATTATGGAGAAGATTAAGACAGCTTTTATTGGTGTTGGATATAGAGGTAAACAGTTGTTACAACTTCTACAAACTTTTCCCGTTTTTGAAGTTGTGGCAGTTGCTGATCCGGGTATTGAAGGTGTTGATATATCAGGAGTTACCTGCTATAATGATGGAGACGATGATTATCTGAATATGCTTGACCGGCATAAGCCGGAGTTAGTGTTTGTTACCTCTCCTTGGCAGTTTCATGTCCGCCATGCGGTACAGTGTGTGAAAAGACAGTGTCATGTTGCCTTGGAAATAAAAGGCGGACTGTATTTAGGCGAATACCAACCTCTGGTTGAGTTGGCAGAGCAAGGAAAATGTCGTGTTTATCCTTTGGAGAATACACTTTTTCGGAGAGATATATTGGCTATCTGTAATATGGTAAATGCCGGTCTGTTCGGAGAAATTATATATATGCGTGGCGGCTATCGGCATGACTTACGTGCTTTGCTGTTAGATGATGCTGGCAATATCGGGCACCGTGGGAAAACGGAGAGTGTTTGGAGAAGTAAGTTTTATCAATGTGAAAATGGAGATCTTTATCCTACACATGGGTTGGCGCCTCTGTGTATGATTGCAGGCATTAATCGAACGGATTATTTTCAATCACTGAGTTCTTTTGCTTCCAAGCCGGCCGGTTTATTGCAGCGGATCAAAGACTTACATGGGGATACGAGTGTGCGAATTACGATGGGAGATATTATTTCTACCCAGATAAAAACAGAAAAGGGTATTCTTATTTCACTGATTCATGATACGACTTTACCTCGTCCTCGTAGTTTGGATTTTGAAATACAAGGGACGAAGGCTATATGGCAGGGGGATAATTGCAGGATTTATGTGGAAAATGTCAGTCCGGATGAAACTTGGGAATCTGATTGTACTTATATTGAACATTATGAAAGCCTCTATTGGCAACAATGGGGTAAAGACGCTCTGCTGCACGACGCTCATCATCAGGGCATGGATTATATCATGTTGAGAGTGTTGGCAGAAGACTTACTAGGGAATCTTGTATATCCGGCTACACTGAATGATCTCGCTTTTTGGACTTCGGTATCTCCTTGGTCAAAGAAATCAATTGCTGAGAATCAAACGATTTTCTTTTAGTAAGAGCCTGGAAGTCTTGTGTACTAACTCATTAACTTAAAAAGGTCTGTCATCACTGACAGACCTTTTTAATGGTGCTATTTAAAGCATTGCTTATCATTAAAATACCTATTGAAGGGTATATCTTAGAGTAAATTTACTGCTACCGTTGGGAGTCACTATGCTTGGCTCACCTTCTGAAATGGTGATTCCCTCTTTTAAATCGACACTTATTTTGTAATAGCCTTCAGTGGTCGGTAAACTGAAGTGGGTTGGGTTTCCACTTAAGACGCTTGAATTGGCATCGAAGTTTTCATTGGGTAATTCCACTTTCGTATTACCGGTAGGATTGGTTAGAATAAATGCTATATCTCCCGCCCAGCTGAACACATAACAGGTTCCTTCATAAACAAAACTATCTCCTACGCGTACTAAGGGAAGTGCACTTTCTGGTTGCCAGCTTTGAGCGGTTCCACTTGCTGAGTGTGCCCAACTCCAACCGTACATATAGATTGCATCGGGGTATCCATTTGCCGGACGGGCATAAGAACTACCACTAAAAGCATCGATTTGGATAAAATATTTTCCGGTAGTGGCTGTTAGAGTCCAATTTGTATTACCGCCACCTGCAAATAGATCTTTATTCGGAGTACAAAGTGATAAATCTACAGTGTTAGATGTTATAGATTCTCCTTTGGTTAATTCCACTTCACCTTCATAGATATAATTTGTTCCACTCTTTAATTGTAATTGTGCCCCGGCAAAGTCTATTCCGTTACTCATGACTACACCGTTTGCTTTTACTTGCTCATTGGTGAACTCAAGAGTCCGTTCGTTACTCATAACAGTAACTTTAGTGCATTCATCTTCTTCGAAATAAACACGAATCTCAAAGGCACCACCCGCAGTAACCGGGAAACTTTTACTGGCATCGTATGCAGAACCGCTTGCAATTTGATTTCCGTCCCATAATACAAATCTGTCTTCTCCGGCTTTCTTTAGCTGGAAAGTTCCTGCAGCTGTGGAACCCCACATTCCGGTTTCTACCTCTTCACCTTCAGGCGGGAACCAAGTGTAGTAGCGTAAATTTCCGCTTTCATATCCTTGCATACGCATTTTGGCTTTTTCCTCTTTGATTTCTCCATCTTGCCAATGGCCGGAAATTGTACCGAGGATATAATAACTATCTGTAGCAGGGAGAGCTGTCCAACCATGTCTGTCACCGAAAGTTAGTTCAAATGTCTTGGGGTTAAATGTAATTTTGCAAGAGGCTTCAATGTCGCCGCCTATTAGAATGGAGTCTTTTGCCATTGTTTGAATTTCTCCGTTGCTTGTACCCCAGTATAGCCCTGTGTTGGCAGGGGTAGGAGAGATAATACCCTTTACGTTGGCAGGAAAAGTTTCTTCAACCTCAAATACATCTCCGTTAGGCAATAACTCGACAACTGACTTATTGCCCAATAAGAGATACAATTTGTTGAAAGTCGGAACTTGTAATGAGGTTAAATCAAAACTTTGTATGGCCTTTCCGTCCCGGCTGTTTTCCAAAATCATTTCCACTTTGAAGTCTCCTATTTCAGCGTTTTTCGGAAGAGGAATGGAAAATGTTTCGTTCATCTGAAAACTTTGTCCAAGTAACATTTGCTCTTTACGATAAAGTTCTGTTTCATTTCCATCTTTTAAAAGGATAGTGTACATTTTGAGATTCTTTTCATCTGTTAATGTACCTGTAAGAGATACTTTATCTCCGTATGAGAGTCCGCTTTGCGGAGAAATCATAATATCCATTTCCGGTTTGGGTGCATTGTCTGCATTAGCCGGATTGTCGTCATCACAACCGTAAAAGAATAGCGGTAGAATACCTAATGATAATATAAAAAATCTTTTTAAAGACATAGTCATAATTTTTTAAAGGTTAAGCTTTAAGGAATATTTTATGGTCGTACATCCATTTGACAATCAATAGTACAATGGCTGATTGAAAACAAATGCCAACCAACGGATAATACACTCCGAGCCACTGTTCCAGTCCGAAAAACAGAGAATCGGATATACAGCGGAAATTTACAACTTCAAATAAGCAGTATGCAGCTATGGAATTCATTCCATAATATTTGAGCCAGCCTATTCCGTACTTCCAGCCTTTGATGTCTATTAAATAATAAAAGATACCCATAAGCAAGAAGCAAACACCACCATAAAAGAGTGTCATGGAACTACTCCATATATGTTTGATAATTGGGAATATAGGATCCATCAGCAGAGCTGTGATTACAAGTGCTGTACCTGTTATGAGTAGTATTTTCAGACGTTGGATAGGCTCTTTCTGAAGTCTTAGTATATGACCGGCAAAGCTTCCGAGCATTACAGTCACAATGAAGTTTAAGCTACTTAATATCCATGTGTAGTGATAAGATGCAGTAAAACTCCATGTGTCGTCTGTCCAGATAACTCCATCACGTAGTGCTCCTAATACATATCGGTCTATTTCTTCTGCAATATTGGTTCCCGGTTCATAATTCATCTTACCTGCTGTGGCAAAAATCAGCAGGTAAGTGACGAAACACAGAATCGTAATACCAATTTGTGTACGGAAAGAACACCAGATATAGAGCAAGGCTGCCACTACGTAACCTACGGCAATGGCCTGAAGTGTATTTGCAAAAATATGAAACTGCCTGATGTCTAATGCTAATAAATTACCTTGCACCACCCAGCCTAATAAGAACAAAATAAAGAAACGTTTGAGGAGTCGTAAATAGAAATGATGGTCTACTATATCTCCTTGTTTGTATCTTGACATGGCAAATGGAATAGTAATGCCGGACATAAACATGAACAGAGGCATAATCAAATCCCAAAATGCAACACCTTGCCATTCTACATGAGTGAATTGATTAGTAATAGGAGCCAATGCCGGACTATTTTCTATTTCTAACCAAGTTATGAGGATGGGTTGAAACATCAAGAGGCAAAATAGGTCGAAGCCTCTTAGAAGGTCTAGGGAAGCCAGACGTTTATTAGCAGTTGCCATAAGGTTATTTCTTTAAAGTAAATTTAATGGATGATTGGCTTGCCGGCAGATCGGAAGATGCGCTTACCTGAATATCTATATTCAAGTCATTATATCCGGTTTCTGCTTCCCAACAATCCTTGTTTCCTAATCTGATTGCGTATTCCGGGCGGTCATGTATGCTGTCCTCCGGATCTGGAAGATATAGATACAGTTTGTAATCACCGACTGCCAAATCTGTCGGTAATGCGACTTTTGCATTTATAGTTGCACTTTTGTAAGGTTGCCATTTGCGGGGATCATCCGGTAAAGAAGCTACATAAGTGGTTTTTCCGTCTTTAGAGCGTAAGATTAATTCAACTTTTCTTGGATTGAACGGAGGAGCATAACCTAAGTTTTGTAGTGTGATGTTTGCATATAGTTCACTACCCGGAGCATGTTTTTCGGAGAATTCCCCTTTTTGCAGAACAAGCCGATAGCCCATTTCACGGATGATTCCGTCCATACATCCACCTGTAATCCAGGTATCATTAACTCCTTTATAATAATCTTCATTAAGATAAGACCAGCGGAGGTTACGCATTTCAGCTTGTGCTTTTTCACAGTCGGCGGGATCTACACCGTCAGGCGGACAAGTTTCTCCACCTATAGGTACATACAGTCCTTCTGTATTTAAATAGCTTTTGTCAACGGCTGCGTCTGTATAAGTTCCGTAATCATCTGCGCTTGCCATAAAACAATCATTATGGTGTCCGATGCGGGCCACAGCTTTGTTGCTGAATGCGTCTTCTGCTTGGATAGCTGTTTTTACTCCTACATAGTTGCGTTTGTAATTAGGAGTTCTTACTTGTACGGTACGTTCTGCCGGTAATACTTCCAATATTTTGTCTATAATGGTTTTGCGGGCGGCATCGTTATTCAAATTATTGGTTGTATAGTACCATTCTCCCCATGAACCGATAAAACCGGCTTGCAGTACAGCTATCACATCTTTATTCTCTTGGAGAATGGGTTTAAGTTGGTCAAGATGTTGCAAAATGACTGAAAGCGGTGCATCCGGTTCATCCATGGCTATTGAATAGGCAAAACGAAGAATTATCTTTATTCCTGCTTTACGGGCTACTCCCATGTCTTGCTTAATTTGCGAGAGGAATGCGTCGCTGATCGGTACATTCTTAAAATCTTTCAAATAGTAAAGACGATAAATAAGTGAGGCATTATTCTGTCTGTATTCACGTAATGCCTGTTCGGAAAGAGCAGGCGTACCTTTACTGTCAGTGTATTTATAAAAACCACGTTCCGGATTCGGAAACAAATCATTCGCAGATATGTAACTTACTGTTTTTACAGGACCAATCACGGTTTCATTACCGTCACTGTCGGAACCGTTGTCATCGGTGTTCGAATGGTTATCACCACCGCATGCCGTCATGCCTAAAATAAATAGAAAAGGCAATAAGGCTATTAAACTGCTTTTTTTCAGGATTCTATTTGTCATAGCCGGGGTTTTGTTTAACTTGTCCTTTACCGTCTGTTATTACGGAAAGAGGCAATGGGTATAGTTCTTTATATTTGTTAGCATAAGGAGTTTGAGTAACGTCAATGGCGCGTTGTACAAACTTGTCGTGACGAATCAGATCGGCACGGTATTGACCGTTCTCACACCAGAATTCGTGGCTTCTTTCCGTAAGAATACAGTCTATAAACTTTTCTTGAGTATTGACATCATCCATTTTTAAGTCTTTAAGTTTGGCACGTGCACGCACTTTATTAACGTAGCTCAGCGCTTCAGTATAATCACTTGCACTTGCCCCAGGTTTCATAACAAGAGCTTCTGCCAATGAAAGATAAACGTCTGCATAGCGATAAATGATAACATCAATATCAGAGTAGCCGCCAGAACCTAGAACAGCCGGGTCATATCCTATCTTCAACGGAATAGGACCGGTTGCAAGAGGAGAGTTAGGTGTATTTCTGTCTATCACTTCTCCGGCTGCATTGGTGTAATGGTCTAATAGGTAAGTTTTCCGGGTGTCACTTGGTTCAAATGTATCATAAAACCACCATGTACTGGTGCAAATACCCCAACCGGCTCCCATACCATTTTGATTGAAATCTGTGGGAAGGGCTCCCATATGCCATTGATTCATATTAGGGCCTTTGCCGGAAGAAGGAATTGCCCATATAATTTCTTTATTGGCACTGCCTTGTCCACCAAGCTCAAACATGGCAGGATAGTCGCTCATTAATTGATAGCCATATTTGGAATCCATTAATTCACGAGCCAAGGTCTCTACTTTAGTATAATATTCTTTATTATTCACTGTTTCATGCAGGTAAAGGCGAATAAGCAACATTTTCGCTAATCCTTTACTGAACTTACCGTACTCCGTAGCTCCGGGATAAGGAAGATAGTCTGCTGCAAATAGCAAGTCATCTTCAATGAATTTAATCATTTCGTCATGAGACAGACGCGGCAGAGGAGCTTCTTCCAGCGGATTTAGTAAGACCTCAATCGGTGCAATTACCAAAGGGCCGTACATATCGAATAAAATGTAAGAAAGCATACCGCGTGCACATCTTACTTCTGCTCCATATCTGGCTTTTAGTTCGTCAGACAATGCGCTTTTTTCAATTTGGTCAAGAACAAGTGTACAACGGCTGATTTTGTTGGCAAATCCGTAGGGTTCTTTGTTCTCGTAATAAAAGAATGTTACTCCTTCGGTTTCCGGAAAGAAGTTTAGCAACGAACAATCATAGGCTGTTCCCCATGTCTGGGTCAGGATTTCTGTAGTCGCATCATTAACGAACATGACTCCGCGTTCTGAAGGAGAATGTATACCATCCCACCAGTTACCACGGAGCGGATAGTAACAGGACAGTACTAAGGCTTTTAGATCTTCCTCGCTTTGGGGGAAGTTAGAAGGATTGATCTCGGAATAATCTACAGGATCGAGATCAACACAACTGCTCAGACATGTACATATAAATACAATGGCTGTAAGATATGTTTTAATGTATCGTTTCATAATATTGTGTTTTGACGTTAGGAATATCAGAATGAGATATCAACTCCAAAGCTGAATGTTCTCGCATTAGGATATGAAGCGGTGTAATAATCCGTTTCAGGATCTAAACCATCATATGGAGTGATGATAAAAGCATTGTTGACACTGGCATGTATGCGGAGGTTGGAGATAACTTTGGTTTTTGCCAGTAAATGTTTTGGCAGTGTATACCCTAAAGTGATGTTTTGCATACGAATAAACCATGCTTTTTGGTAGTAGAAGTCACCGGAACTATAAGTGTTTTCCCAGCCTTGGAACGTACTAGGATTGGTTGTGGATGGATTGTCCCAAGTCCAGCGGTCTTTAACAGAGCGGAGAGCATTCAAGCCATATCGTGCAATACCGTCACCGGATATTCCATATTCCATGGCGGTAGGGTCTTCCATTATACGGTCGAACATTCCATTTAGATGGAAGCTGAGGTCGAAATCTTTATATTTAAAGGTGTTTGTCATACCTGCTAACCAGCCGGGGTCACTGGTACCGATTAATTCCATATCGGCATCATCAATGATATTATCGGGGTGCCCTAATAGTTGAAAACGGCCGTTTTCATCCACTACCGGGTCACCGTTTGCATCACGTACATAACCATTGATATCTTTGATTACCAATTGTCCCGGAACCAACAGAGGTTGTGCATCAGGTACTTTTTCGCCTATTTGCAGAATGTGGTCGGCACGGCGAGAGTAGATGGCTCTGATGGGCGCATCATATTGTTCGTATACGGCTGGTTTCCAATCCGGAGTACGTTCTTTCCAACGGTCTTTGTATTTTGTAAAAGTAAGGTCGGTAGACCAGAAGAAGTCTTTCGTAACAATATTTTTAGTATTCAATGTTACTTCTACACCGGTGCTTTGTGTTTTTCCGATATTTGCAATAACTTGGGTTATGGTTTGATAGGAATTCAAAGGTTTATAGTTCAGAAGGTCTGAGATAACCTTATAATAATATTCTATCGAACCACTGATACGGCTGTTGAAGAAACCGAAATCAAGTCCTACGTTCCATTCGGTGGTAGTTTCCCATTTTAGGTCAGGATTTTCAAGACGGCCTTGGAATACACCTATTTGCTTGGACTTATCTTCCTTGTTATAAGCCTCTTGAGCATAATAGCTTGCAAAAGCATTAGTGCTGATGTCTGCATTACCGGTTTGTCCCCAACTGAGTCTCAGTTTCAGCATACTCAACCAATCGGTAGTTTTCTTCATGAAGTTTTCTTCACTGATAGTCCATCCTAAAGCAACAGAAGGAAAATATCCCCATTTGTGGTTTTTTGCGAATACACTGGCGCCGTCAGAGCGTAAAGTAGCTGTTAACAAATAGCGGTCTTTTAAAATGTAATTGGCACGGAAGAAGTAAGAAAGCATCTTATTTTCCGAGCTGCCTGAGCCTACAATTTTGTTTCCTGCACCGGCGCCGAGATTATTGTAAATAAATCCGTCTGTCAGAAAGTTATTGTTGCCGGCATTCACTCCTTCATAATTGAACTGCTCATAAGAAGTTCCTGCCAGTAAATTGACTTTATGGATTTTTGCGAAAGTTTTCAGATAGGTTGCTGTGGCTTCAAGCAAATACTGATTGTTGTCCATGCTGTATACGCTGGCTACTCCTTGCAGGTTATATCCGTTTAATGTACTTTTGGGTTGATACGTTTTTCTGCTTTGTGCTGCACGGTCTATACCCGCATTAACGCGTAATGTCAGTCCGTCCAACGGGCGGGCTTCAATGAAGATATTTCCTAATAAGCGGTCTGTATTACCCCGGTCGACATTATTCAATAATGAATAAGGATTAGGACGTGTACCAACCAGCGGGTTGGTCGGATATTTACCGGTTGCAGGGTCATAGGCTTGGATTTGAGGACCCATTTCGACTGCAGAACGAATCAGACCTGAGTTTTCCCATTTGTCCGAACCAAGCTGCGTATTGTCATTGATAATTCGGGTCATGGTAAGATTTAATCCGGCTTTAAATATATTCAGGAACTCTTGGTCAATATTGGCTTTCATTGTGTAGCGGGTCATTCCCGAGTTACGTATGATACCTTCATGGTTGAAATAGTTGAATGACAACATATATTGGGTACCCTGACTTCCACCTTGCAGATTGATGTTATGTTCTTGGATGTGCCCGTTGCGGGTGACTAATCCTAACCAATCTGTACCAGCTCCGGCATTGGCTATTTCCTGTTCCGTATATGGGCGGCTGTATTTGATACCGTTGACAGGCGACGCTAATGCTTCTTCCAAAGATTTACTACCCCAGGGAGCTACTTTGTTATTCCACACCCATAGTTCCCAAGTCGTTCTGTTTTTTTCTTCCATCCATTCCGGCAGTGAAAGCAAATCATAGGTATCTGAATACTTCTGGTAAGAATAATTATAAGAGTAGCTGACCTTTGCTTTTCCTTCCTTTCCTCGTTTGGTAGTAATGATTACTACACCGTTGGCCGCACGTGCTCCATAGATAGATGTCGCACTGGCGTCTTTCAGGACTTCGATGGACTCTACGTCATTAGGGTTCAGAAAGTTGAGTACACCTTGCGTACCCGGATCCATTTTGCGGTCCGAAGAAGCTATTTGGTCTAATTTGGCTATTGGAAATCCGTCTACAATATATAGCGGGTCGTTATTGGCATTGATGGAACCGGCACCACGTACAAGAATATCAAGACCGCCACCAGGCTGAGCGCTGTTTTGACGAACATATAAACCTGCTGCTTTTCCCTCCAAGGCATGACCGATAGAAGATACGCCGGTAAGACCCATTTCGTCCGCTTTTACAGTTGAAATGGCTCCTGTTAAGTCTCTCTTCTTTACGGTACCATAACCAACCACCACAACAGCGTCAAGCATATTGGCATCCTCTTTAAGGACTATTCTTTGCCAGTTATTATTTTTCAATGAAATTTCTTGTGGCACGTAGCCTACATAGGTAACAACAATAGCATCGCTATTATTGGGAAGCACTAAACGGTAGTTACCGTCTATATTGGTTACGGTACCTACGGCTTTTCCTTTAACCTGAATGCTGACTCCTATCATAGGACTCCCGTCTTCTCCTATCACGTTTCCGCTGATTTCATGAGGAAGCGCTTTCCCTTTTTGAGGCTTTTGGCTTTCATGTTTTTTCAGAAGGATTTTCTTGTTAGCGATTGTGTAGGTAAGGTTTGTGCCGCCCAAGACTCTATCCAGCACTACTTTTATATCTTGATTCTGCGCTTTCACATTGACAAGCCGATCTACGTCTACGCTTTGTTCTTCGAAGAAGAATTTGTAGTCTGTTTGTTGTTCTACCTGTTTGATAAAGGTAGAGAAAGGCTGATTCGTTAGATTGAGAGTAACTGCTTTTTGGGCATACATAGGTAAGGATGCCCATCCACCAAATAGAAGCAATAGGCTTAAACATAGTCTTCGTATCAGACTTGTTGATATAAGCCGCTCCTTTCGTGCTCTTTTCATACACATAGAATTTTAATTGTTTAACTAAGGTTTTAAAGTAATCTCGTTATATTATTTAAAGAGGCGGTTGAACAAAAAAATACTCATGTTTTTTTTGTGTTGTAAAACATATAGTAGCGATTGGGGATGTTGAGGTATGTTAAAATGGCGATTGGATAATAGAGCCTGCACCCAATGTGATTTTATACATCGGATACAGGCTTTTTTACAGAAATCTTAATTTATGTACATCTGTAATTTCACGGATTTTTATCCCAACGGATTTTCTTCTTCTCCGCTATTGCCACCGCCGCCATTGTTGCCGTTGCCCGCCGTAATGTCCTCGCCGTTAGTTGAGATACGTGTTACGCCGGAGCCCTTTATCATATCTTTCAGTCTTTTCCCCGGAGTGAGAATAAGTTTCTGTCGGTAAATGCTGTCGGCGGTTACGTTTTTGGCTTCAGTCTGGCTTTTACAGTTCAGTCCCGGACGGATAGTGCCGAAATCTCCTAATTTTACGGTTGCTCCAAGACTGACGTAAGTGCTGAGCGCATCAATCAGTCCGTCCATAACCATTTTTACTACACCACGCGGAGCCATACCTTCTTTCGTAACTTGGTCGCACAATTTATCGTAGCTGATTTCTCCCACAGAGAATGAAGCGGCTACATACTTTTCAGACTTGGTTTCATCAAAACCGAAAACTCTTTTTTTAATTACATAACGGAATGCCATAATCTTTTTTGTTTTTAATGGTTGTTACTTCGAAATCCTATATCTTTGTGATCACAGTGCGAAGTTACAACATGCCAAAACGGACAGGTGCTTTAAATGTACTTAGATAGTCGCATTTGTATCTATAAAGTCTTATAAAAGTCTGTATAGCACTTTAATTACCAACTGATTATAACTTTCTGAAAAATAATTTAGGAGATAACATAAATAAATCGCTTCATGGAGAATTTTGCCGCTATAGATTTTGAAACGGCCAATGAGCAACGTACCAGTGTATGCAGTGTCGGTGTCGTCATTGTGCGGGATGGAGAAATTGTAGACAACTATTACAGTCTGATTCGTCCCGAACCGGAATATTATACTTATTGGAATACGCGTGTACATGGTCTGACCCTGGCAGATACGGCCTGTGCACCTGTTTTTCCGACAGTATGGCAGGAAATCGCGCCTCGTATCGAGGGACTGACATTAGTGGCACATAACAAAGCGTTCGATGAAAGTTGCCTGAAAGCGGTATTTCGTACTTATGGCATGGATTATCCCGACTATGATTTCCGTTGCACTTTACAGGCGTCACGCCGTGCCATTAAAGGACTTCCCGATTATCAACTGCATACGGTAGCGGCATGGTGCGGTTACCGGTTAGAGCAACACCACCATGCGCTGGCCGATGCGGAAGCCTGTGCTTGGATAGCCAGGCAGGTTATTTAAAATATCTGTTTAGCGCAGAAACTCGTAATGACCGGCAGTACCTTCAAAAGAAAGAATACCGTCGTCCGAACGAACCTCCATGGCGGGGATATACACTTTCCCGTCTTTCTTTATTTGCCATGTTCCCGGAATGAGGTCGGTGATGACGAATTTCATGGTAGCGTTTCCGTCCACTGTCATATCGACTTTGCCGGACAAAGGCCGGCTGTCTTTGCTGAAGGTAACGACCCGGTCGGCTATTTGTACGCCTACCACTTTCTCCGCGTCAATGCGTTTCACGTTATTCATCTGTTTGCAAGTGTTGTCCGCAACCTGCATTACGTTCAAGAAGTAGTTTTCGGTGGCGGGAGCGGCCGGAGATACTTCCACACGCCATGCTCCTCGTTCGTTGGCGTCATCGGGGCGGTTGGGCAGTGCGTCATTCGGATAGTTGGTCCCGAATACCCAGAACTCTTTTCCTTTACCGCCGACTTTTTCTATTTGGGCATTTCCCGTTTCGGGCAACAATACGTGGTTTTGCAACATTCCCGTATCGCCGTTCTTCGTGCGCCGAACAGTGAAGTGGTTTCCTTCTATTACAGGTTCTTCAATACTGTGCAATAGCCAGAACTTCTTGAATTGCGGGTCGGAAGATACTACCTTGTCAAATACGATCAGCGCGCCGGGAACCTCGGCAGCGTGCAGATTCAGGAAAACGAAAGAGCGTTTGGCCTCTTTTACTTTCTCTGTATAGGCTTGAGTGATGTCGCCTTTCAGATAGGAATAGTCGGGCTTATAGGCGTCGGGTCCGAATCCGTGTCCCAGGACTTTACCGGTAGTATATTCCTTGCTTAACAGTTGCTTGAATGAGCGGCAGGTTTCCCAACGGTCGCCGGGCATACGTTGTCCGCCGTCATTGGCTGCAAATTCGGTCTTGCCGCCTCCGCCATAGTTCCAGCAGGCGAATTTCTCGTCGGGATTATATACCAGCAGAGAATTATGCGCGATGGTACGTTTGAAGAAATTCTTGTTGTGCGGGCTGTTATATCCGCCGGAGCTTCCCTGATAGGCTCCCGCATCGATAGCCAGAGGGCCTCTGTAATACAATTGGAAAGAACCGCCGTCCATATGCTGGTGGTTACCGACAAACTGTTCGTTTATTTTCATTTCGGCAATCACACTGTTCTTGTCCCATGCCGTACGGGCTATCATCCAGCCGAACGGACTTCCCGAGTAGCGTGTCAGCGGTAAGTCATCGGGCGCTTTGGCTTTCAAATCGAAGTCTCTCCACAGGATGTCGAAGATGAGACAGTGGCGTTCGATGTTGGGCTTGCGTTCGTATTCGTATGCCAGATAGCTGTCTTTGTAGAAACTGGACGCCAGCATGGCGGGCAGCGAATAGGACGGTGTGTTTTTCCTGATGGGATTGGTGTCGCCGGCCGGCATTACTTGTCCGTCGGGACGGCGGCGATAGAGGAAGTCATACAGAACGAACTGCTGTGCTGGGCTGTATATGGCCCCTGCACCCATACGCTGCAGAATCCAGAGAGAGAAGAGGTCATTGCTGAAACGTACGTTTACGTAGCTTGTTCCCTGATGATAGTTGTGTCCGGAGTAGATGTAGTTTCTTACCGGCAGATAATCCTTGAACATCATCTTTATTACGTAGTTGTACATATCCGGATATTCGTCGTAGATGGCTATGCCGGCGGAAAGCATATCCCGCAGTATCATCCATTCGCTGGAATGTCCGGCAATCGGTTCGTTGTTGCGGGGCGGATAACCGCATTCCATTGTTTTGGCTATGCGGATGAACGATTCGATATAAGCTTTTTTCTCAGACTCTTTCATTTGGTCGTAGCACCAGTCGTATACCATTGCGCCGCAGGTCAGCATCACACCGCTGGCGCGTGACAGGTCTCCCTTTGTCCCATAATTGACGTTCTGAAGTGTGTCCAGCATGGCGGTAATGGCGCTTCTGGCTTGTTTCTTATCACCGTATACCAGGTAGTCGAGCGCTTGCACCTGTACGCGGCTGGTTACGCCACGCATTTCGAAATAGTAACGGAAACCTCTGTCCTTAACTTTCGCTTCTTCTTCGGGCGTACGGTCTTTGCCTAATTTTGTCAGGGTAGCCAGAACTTCCTTTACGTGCGGATGGTTCATCCGTTTCTTTAAATCCGGCAAATCGGCGGAACGTACATAAAGCCGGGGATGTACTTGCGGTGGAACGGGCACTGTGACATCTTCCATCTTCTCCCAGGTGACTTCTGTCCGGCTTTGTTGGGCATTGCTTTTCAGACAGAAAATGCAGAGGAAAAGACTCGTGATAAATAGAATACTTTTTTTCATGTTTTTTCGTTTGGTATATTAATAAGTAGTTGTTTGTCTATCCGTTTCAGTGGGGCGGACTGCACTTAATCCTCTGTAAATGTAAAGCAAAAATAATTATTTATGTAGCCTTTGAATGAACAAAACGCCTTTGGTCTTTCATTTTTAGACATAAGTGATATAGGATGGAACATTATTGATATCACGTGCTTTCCGGTTTGGACATCATGTTGAATAAATTAAATCTCGGATTCACGGGATTTATGCATTCCTATCGGATTTATTAGTATCTTTGACACCGAATGCTAATTCGTTAAACAGCCGTTGCCCGTTCGTTAGACAACTGTCTAACGAACGGGCAACGGCTGTTTAACGCAAGGATGACATCTGTCTGACGAATTATGGTTGGCGATGCGGCTTCTTGCTGTTTATAAACGTATTGGCTGATAATGCCAATCTAACACCTTATTATATATGAGCGCTTATTATGATTTGTATCAAACCCCCAATCCTTCGAGTGAGAACCGCGATGATGTCCGCCTGCACGCCCGTATCCTGCCGAGGGGAACTATCTCCGCCGACAAATTCCGTGAACTGGTGGCTAAGGCTACCGGCTTCAGTCCCGCCATACTTGACGGAACTTTGCAGGCTGTTACGGACGAGCTGCACAGTTGGTTGTCCGAGGGTTGGACTGTGGAAGTGGGAGAGCTGGGCTATTTTTCCGTTTCGTTGAAATGTGACCGTCCGGTTACCGACAAAAAAGAAATCCGTTCCCCGTCCGTACACTTTCAGAACGTGAATCTGCGGCTGGGCAGTAAGTTCCGCAGCCGTTTCGATACGATGGAGTTGGAGCGTAAGGCTTCTCCGTATGTGTCCCGTTCCTCGATGAGTGAGGAGGAACGGAAAGAAAAGCTGTTGCGGCATCTGGATAAATATGGATGTATCACGCGTACGGATTATGAATCGGCAACGGGATTGGTGAAGCATCGGGCAATGACGGACTTGAACCGGTATCTTGAGGAGGGCGTGATACGTAAGTATGGCAGCGGTAAGACGGTGGTCTATTTGAAACCGTGATATCGGGAGAGAAACTTTTTTTATTAGCGATTTGTTTCTACCTTTGGCATGCGTATAAAATTTTAAAAGCCGATAACTATGAATGTAAAAATGATGTCTGTTTGCCTGGCATGCGCCGGAGCGCTTCTGGCGGGCTGTGGAAACAGTCGTGAAAAAAATGCTGCTGCTGCCGCTGAAACGGAGAAAACGGAAATAGTAGGGGACGATAAGGATGAACATGGATGTATCGCTTCGGCAGGGTATACATGGAGCGAGGTGCAGAAAGATTGTATCCGTCTGTGGGAGAAAGGGGTTCGCCTGGCTTCTGTTGACGATGCGGAGAATACACTGTTTATTGTGTTCAGTCCCGACTCCACTCAAGTAGAACTGTTTTTCTCGGAAGAGGACGCTCAGAACGAAATTCTTG
Source organism: Bacteroides sp. 44_46 (assembly GCF_001915465.1). Lineage (NCBI taxonomy): Bacteria > Pseudomonadati > Bacteroidota > Bacteroidia > Bacteroidales > Bacteroidaceae > Bacteroides > Bacteroides sp. 44_46. Next base: position 392,645 of record NZ_MNQO01000018.1, read on the forward strand.
ACCGTCGTAGCTTGCCTGCCGGGGGATATGCCTGGAATATGGAAGATGACGATACGAAGAACGTGCGCTTGGAGAATGGCAAGTGGACTGTAGGCCGACGTGGAAAGCTCATTTATAAACAGGTGGCGGACAAATAATTTCTTGAATGATGGATGATTTGAAAACTCTGACTGGTAAGGTCTGTGACATAGCCCGTGCGGCAGGACATTTCCTAAAGGAAGAACGGAAAAGTTTCCGCAGGGAAGCGGTAGAGGAAAAGCATGCCCATGACTATGTTTCCTATGTGGATAAAGAGTCTGAAAAGCGTGTTGTCGCCGCATTGAAAGCTCTTTTGCCCGAAGCCGGTTTCATTGTGGAGGAAGGTTCGGCAGTCTACCGGGATGAACCTTATTGCTGGGTGGCGGATCCGCTGGACGGCACTACCAACTATATTCATGACAATGCGCCTTACTGTGTCAGCATCGCTTTGCGCAATAAGCGCGAGTTGCTGCTGGGAGTGGTTTATGACCCTTGTCTGGACGAGTGCTTCTATGCTTGGAAAGGCGGTGGCGCGTATCTTAACGAACAGCCCATACAGGTGTCTTCCGTCCGCAGGTTGGAGGACGCTTTTGTAGTAACGGAGCTTCCTTATAATTCGGAGCAGTATGCCCGTACGGGAGAGTATCTGATACATAAACTGTATGGCAAGGTGGCAGGTATTCGTATGAATGGTTCCGCTGCAATGGCCATCTGTTATGTGGCTGCCGGACGTTTCGATGCCTGGCTGGAGGCTTTTCTTGGAAAATGGGATTTTTCGGCGGCAGCCTTGATTGTACAGGAAGCCGGCGGACAGGTGACTGATTTTTATGGTAACGCCTGTTTTATCGACGGGCATCATGTGGTTGCTACCAACGGACGGTTGCATCCGTTCCTGTTGCAGCTGGTAGAGGAAGCCATGCCTTCGGGCATGTAGCGCTCCGGCATGCGGTTATGGACGTTGCGCTGATTTTATGAATTGGCAGTATTATGGAAAACACGCTTAAAACCTGGTTTTTATCTTTTCTTCATTTGTTCTTTTCCCGTCAGTGTGCTGTGTGTGGCACACCCTTGCAGGAAGGAGAGGAGACTATTTGTCTGAAATGTAATATGAATCTGCCCCGTACGGATTATCATCTTCGTACGGACAATCCGGTGGAACGTATGTTCTGGGGAAAACTTCCTTTGGAACGTGCTACCTCCTATTTCTTTTACCATAAGGGCAGTGATTTCTGCCGGATACTGCATCAATTGAAATATGGCGGCCGTAAGGACTTGGGAGAGACAATGGGGCGTTTTATGGCGGCGGAACTGACTGTTTCGGGGTTCTTTCATAGTGTGGACGTCATTGTGCCCATCCCTTTACATCCCCGCAAGCAACGGATGCGGGGATACAATCAGAGTGAATGTATCGCCAAAGGTGTGGCTGCGGTTACGGGTATTTCTTTGGATGCTGCTTCCGTGATGCGCAGGAAGCATACGGAGACGCAGACAAGTAAGTCTGCCTATGAGCGGTGGGAGAATGTGGACGGCATCTTTCATCTCCGCCATCCCGAACGTTTCGTCGGAAAACATATCCTGCTGGTAGATGATGTACTTACTACCGGAGCTACCACCACTGCGTGCGCCGATGTATTTAGGGACGTAGAGGGCGTGCGTATCAGTGTGCTGACACTTGCCGTAGCGAATTTTTGATAAATTCCGGTATTTCGGAAGAAAGACAAACTTCCGGATGTGTATTAAAGTTTGTAATCTGTGTACTTTTTTAACAGAATCGTCACTTGAACTAATCTGTTTTTTAGGCATTTATATGGCTCACTTTTAAAGTAGAAGCTATATGAGTAAAACAAATCTGTCGGCCTATATGGCCATGACTATCTCTCAGTTGAGAGGAGAACGGCGCATGGGTACGGCGCACGTGTATCAAAGTACATTGAATCGCATCAAGGACTTTATGGAGCGGGATTCCATAAGTTTTGAAGAAGTCACTCCCGTGTGGCTGAAAGCGTTTCAAGAGTATCTGTTGGGACGTCAGCTCCATTGGAATACGATTTCCACTTATATGAGAATGTTGCGTGCCACTTATTTTCGCGCTGTGGATGAAGGGATGGCGCCTTATCAACCCAGACTTTTCAAAGGGGTGTATACGGGAACAAAGGTTACCGTGAAACGTGCTGTGGATGAAGATGTGTTCCGCCGGCTCGATACACCTGTGGCGGATGAAAGTCTGGAGTCCGTACGCTTGCTTTTTCTATTGCTTTTTATGCTTCGTGGAATGCCGTTTGTGGATATTGCTTATCTGCGGCATTGTGATTTACATGATAATGTGATAGTATATCGTCGTAAAAAGACGGGCGCATGGCTTACTGTACGCGTTGAGGCTAAAGCAATGGAGATTATCCGCAGTCTCAAGAATGCCGACGGGGCTTCTCCCTATTTATTTCCTCTTATTCATCATCCGGGAAAGGATGAGTACCGGCAATACCAAAACGCCCTGCGCGGTTTTAATTACCGCTTAAAGAAATTAGGGGAATATATAAACGGCATTACGGGATTGACGAGCTATACGGCAAGGCATAGCTGGGCTACTATTGCCAATTATCGGAATTATCAACAAGAGCTTATCAGTAATGCAATGGGACATTCTTCTGTTAAGGTAACAGAAACTTACTTTAAGAGACACTCGGATGATAAAATATGGGATATGAATAAGGAAATAGTGTCTTATGTATTTAGTAAACAGTGATTTATAAATGTTTAGGCGTGTGCGATTTATCGTGTTGACTTTCTGATAATACTACAAGCATTCTCCGTTACTTTGTAGGTAACGGGAATTATTTGTTTATCGCAAATATCAACAATACATTTGTATCAAACAAGAAAAAAAAGGATTTTTTTTGAAAAATAAGTAAAAACCGCCTTTCTATATACTTATAAGGTGCATTACTTTGAATAACAGTATTTTCCCTTAACGGGAAATGCATAATACTCCCATAGCCGTGTTATGTAAAATTAACACGGGAAGATCTGCTCGTACTCTCTCGATTCATCCGATAATCCGTAACAGTTGGTTATGTCGGTACAAGAATGCCTCTTGCAGCGTGTTTCTCCTTGCTTTCCGTTACCTACAAAGTAACGGGAATGTTAAAACGACAAAGCATATAAACAGATAACTTATATCATATAAAAACGGAGAGTATGAAAAAGAGCTTTTGCATTATTTTCCTATTTGTCGGCATCTCTTTGTCAGCACAGGATATGGCTGTCAAAACGAACCTGCTGTATGATGCTACAACGACCTTTAATCTAGGTGCCGAATTCTGTCTGGCTCCAAAATGGACGCTGGATCTTTCTGCCAACTATAATCCTTTTACATTTTCAGACAATAAGAAGTGGAAGCACTGGATGGTACAACCTGAAGCACGATATTGGCTGTGTGAGGCGTTTAACGGTCACTTCTTGGGTCTTCATAGCGGATATGCCTTTTATAATGCCGGTGGTGTAAGGTTTCCGTTTCAAGATAAGTCCACCCGTGATTATCGTTATCAGGGTTGGGCTACAGGTGTGGGGTTCTCTTATGGATATTCGTGGATTTTAGGCAAACGTTGGAATCTGGAAGCTACACTCGGTTTCGGTTATATTTATTCGAGCTATGACAAATATGAGTGCGCTACCTGTGGTGACTTTAAGAATAGTGACAAGAAACACTATTTCAGTCCTACCAAGGCAGGCATATCCATTATTTATATGATAGACTAAGGCTTTGCAACTAAAAAACGAAGAATAATGAAAAATATACTGTCAATCGGAATCCTCTTTCTGTTTGGGTACTCTGCATCTGCCCAGATAGTGGTGGAAAATGCAAGTGTGAAAAAGGTGAAGCGTAATGTGGAAGTACGTTTCGAGGTACACGAACGCCCCGAAGGAATGCATAGCCGGCAGAAAATGGTGTTGCTTCCTTATTTGTACGGTGGCAGGGACACGTTGTGGTTAGCACCTGCCCGGATATATGGTAAAATAAGATACAAACGTGAACGCCAGGAAGCGGCATTGAATGGTGAACGTCATTGGATGCTGAAAGAGAATGAGGCATTATGGAAGAAAGACACACTTTGCTATGCATCGACTGCCGTCTACGAACGTTGGATGAAACGTGCTTCGTTGGGAGTGGCTTACTATCTGGAAGGATGCGGTTGCAATTGTTGCAACGGCAATCAAAGCCTGCTGAATAATGCAGAGGTATATACGCCACCGGTGATTTCGGTGACGGAAGTGGCTCCGCAATCAAGGAAATTCGAGGTTGTTGAAGCCAAGAAACAATGGAGCTTCCGGGATGAGATGAGAATATATTTTCCATTGTCGGTCACAGTATTACACTTGGATAGATACAATAACCGGAGAACTTTGGATGAGATAGTAGCTACTATACGTAAAATCAATGATATGGATAAACTGCGGCTTCAAGGTGTGGAGATAACAGGATTTGCCTCCCCCGAAGGTGGGTTGGAATTGAATACCCGCCTGGGTGCCAAACGTGCGGAGTCTTTGAAAGGCTATATACAAGAAGCGGAACCTTCTTTGAAAGATGATGATTTCCATCTGATAAACGGTGTGGAGAATTGGGAAGGCCTGCGTGCTTTGGTAGAGGCATCCGATATGGAATTTAGGGAAGAAGTACTGGCAATTCTGGATAATGAGAGGGGGAAGGCAAATTGGAAAACAATTCTGATGAAACTGGCAGGCGGCAAGCCCTACCGTTATATGTTGGATAACTTCTATCCGCAATTACGTAATGCCTGCTATGTGTCTGTTTACTATGACATGCTGGGCGACAAGGCGGCCGATGCGGTGAACACGGCGAACGGGTTGATTCGGGAAGGTAAGTATGCGGAGGCTTTGCAAATATTGTTGGAATATCAGAAAGACGATCGTGCGTTCAACAGTATCGGTGTATGCCACATGATGTTGGAAAATGAGGAGGAAGCCATCGGGTGGTTTGAACGTGCTTTGCTGACGGGGCACGAAGAAGCGCGAAAGAACCTGGAGCAACTGAAATAATGGAATTTTGCAAAAACAGAATAGAGTGTTAATAAATTAATTATTCATCTTTTTTAAATTAGTGTTATGAAATTAAACAATTGGATTTTGATGGCGGCAATGACAATGGGTCTTGTTGCTTGTAACAACGATGATGCTCCGGAAAGTACGCTTCCGGAAGGCAAGGGAAAAACGGTAACGGTGACTATCAAGGGAAACAAGGTTGATTCAAGAGCGGCAAATGAAGGGGACGCTTTTACTGACAACAACACAAAAGCAACATTAACTTCTGCCACCATCTTCTTTTTGACGGATGCTGCTACTACTGGAACCGTTTGCGATTATAGAGAGTTGACTGTAACGGGGAGCCCCCAGCAGTTACATAATGTAAATCCTGCAGCCAAGGCTGCCTATGTAGTGGGTAATATTAATTTGTCGGGAAAACATTTCAATACGTTGGCAGACTTACTAAATTTGTCAGCTAACTTGTCGGAGTATACGACTTTGGCAAGTGTACCGGTGACCAGCGGCACTACTGCCACTGCGCTGACTGAAGGAGGAACCCATGACGCAACTGCTACAGATCATACAAACGGTAAGATGTACACTGTTGACTTTACTGTGAATCCGATTTTGTCTCGTATTGAAATAGGTGGAACCGTAACACTAACCGTGAGTGATGGTATGGATAAATTCACTTTCTCTTCTTTGCAACCGACTCATGTTGGTTTGAATAATGTAGCACCTTCTTTCACTTTGGCAGGTGCTCCTTCAGGGGCTCCACTTGAAGCAGGTGACAATGCAAAAGGTTATCCCGGAGATCTTACCACGGCTGGAAGTTGGATGTTTGATGTATTAACTCCTAAGGAGATGATTACTGATGCAACGACGGCTGCTCCTTTTTCATTGCCGGTACATGGCTACAACTTGGCTGCCGGTAGCCAACCGACAGTTATGCTTGCTTTTAATAGTGAAAGAGCTGATGATGCTGTGACTATTCCTCCGGTTCCGCGCGCATACCTCAAAATTATAAATTTCACGGATCAAGCAACAGACGCTAATAAAAAAGTACTTGCAGCTGGTAAAATTTATAAAATTGAAAATTTGACTATCAAAAACGGCGAGTTGACCAACTTGGACAATACGGTTATTTGTGTGGAAGCCACAGTTACAGTTGGAAACTGGGGGGTTGAAACAATCACCACTCCGGAATACGGGAAATAATCACCATTCTAATTTTAGGGGAACCGGGTACAGAGCCCGGCTCCCTTTTAATAGTAAACATTATATTAACATACATTCATGATGAACAGACTGATGAAATATGTTTTGCTCTTATCGGGCATTTTTTTCCTTGTCGGTTGTGTCAAGGAGAATTTAGATGGATGCCGTAAGAATTTCACGCTTAAGCTGAGTTATACGGGGGATAGTTCGCTTGAAATTATCGGAGATAAGATCCGTAACATCCGGATGTATGTTTTCCGCCCCGACGACAGCCACGTCACTTCTTTTTTAGTACCGGAAGAAGAATTGAAAGCACGGGAAGTAGTACTTCCGGAGTTGTCGAAAGGGAGCTATCGCATCGTCAGCGTTGCAAACACGGACAATACGGGTATAACCGATCCGACAGTAGGCGACTGCGATGAAATCAGTTTTGCCTGTTCTCGTTATCTGGCAGGTGGCTGGACAACATCAAACGATTCACTTTATTATGCTTCGACGTGGATTGAGGTGAGTGATAAGCTGGCGGAAGATGCAATGGTAAATTTTGCCAGTTCGCATTATAAGATTTATACAGAAGTGGTGGGTATAGATCCTGCTCTCCTTACACGCAGCAACGGTGGATTTAGGCTGGAGCTGTGTGGCTTGTTACCCGAAACAAACTTTGAGAACCAGGTTGGTGGTGAGCCTGTTACTTATTATCCTGAATTGGGGAATTACGACCCCGCAACGAAATCGTGTGAGGCACGTTTTAACATTATGCGCCATATCGACAGTTCGGTGGTGCTGACTCTTTTCAATCAAGACAACGAAATTGTTGTACAAATAAATCTAGCTGAATTTTTGGCGGACCATCCGGATATAGACCTCACAATGAATGAGGTTCTAATACCGATCTCCATTCGCTTTAAGGAAGTGGGCGTGACGATAACCGTACCGGAATGGTTTATTGAAGAAATTGACCCGGAAATATAATAGGGCATAAAAGAGATATAATTGGTTATAATGGAGACGGATTAATTATGAAGAGACATTTATATAACATATTTTTCACTGTCGTTGCAGGCATGGCAGTGCTTTGTGGAAGTTGTACGCATGAAGATACGGACATCTCTCCCGTGTCGTCCGGCATTGCCGTCAATATGAGCATTGAAACGGAAGCGAATGACGGCATACAGTCCGGTACCGATAGCGAGAATGCCATTGAGCGTCTGCGGGTATATGCTTACCGGAGTGAGAAACAGGTGGGATATTATTATAGCTCAAACTCATCCGCTATATCCAACTTTTGGATGGATTTGGAAATACCCGCTGGTACGGGTAATGTGGATGTTGACTTTTATGTGATTGCCAATGAGCATGTTTGCTGGAACAGCCCAGGTGGTGAAATGGCAAGCGGGTCTGCTTACTTTAGGGAAAAAATGACTAAAAAAGAACTGGAAGATTTCCATTTTGCGGAACGCCGCCTTGCTACAACGGGAGGAACAACACTACTGTTACCCATGTCTGTGAAAGTGACAAGGAATTTGAACACCGATAATGTGAATTTTGCGGCGGGAACCGGTACTCACGACGGGCATCATCAGTTACAAGAAAATGCATTGAAGTTCGAATTGATACGTTGTGTGAGCAAATTGGAAATGTATTTTGCCAAAGGAGCAGAGTGTGGGTTGACGGTGAACAGCATTGCTTTGCAGAAAGAGGGTATTTGTGACTGGGCCTATGTGACAGAGCCTACGGAAGAGATGTTGAAAAACATTCCCCATACTTTTACGAACGAATTGACGTTGCTGGAGGAACCTGCGGTGATAGAGAAGATTCTTTTGGAAGGCGAGATGTCGGGAGCAGAATTGGACAGGTATGTAAATGTGCTGGAGACTACACCCTTCTATTTGTTTGAGAATTACTACGGGGCGGATGATACTAATACCCCAGGAGATGCGAACGGTTACAAACTGACTGTCAGTTATACGCTGGACGGAGCACCCGGTACAAAAGATATTTACCTGCCTCCAACGAAGCGAAATACCATTTACCGTGTATTGAACTGGGTACCAAGAGATGGAGTGGTATCGGTGGTGTATACGGTAGACGATTGGGATGATTCGGCAGGAGATGCGGTGGTGGACTTTGTGTACCCGGAGGGATATTCTTTTACACCTTTCTTTGCAGGAGATGATCCGGGCAGATTCAGTACGGAAGTTTGTTTTTCTGATGATTCCTCAAAAGAGATTACCACTCGGTTTAAATTCAGGATGCCGAGCGGTACTATGTCATGGACCCCTTCTTTGGGCAATGGAGATTCAAACCAGTTTGAAGTAAAGGTTTATAAAAACTATAATACGGCCCAACAGGAAGAAGTAAGTTACCCGGTACCAACGGGAGATACGGAATACGTGATCGAGATACGGGCAAAACAATCCTTGTTGCAAGCGGGTATTGAACATCCGGAAGTGGAATTCTGCATACGTACAAGATTGTGGGGGCTGGAAAATATTGCATTGCCTATCAACAAGAATGAAGACTGGCCTTGGATGACGGAAACAAAGAAGGATTCTCACATTAAAATAACTCAGGGATTAGACTTATAATTTAAAAACAGGGATGATGAAACGAATACATATGTTGTTTGCGGCGTTGATGCTATTGGTGTTGGCGGGCTGCATCAGGGATTCTTTGGAAGTACCTTGTGCTATCGGAGGAAAGGATAATATCCTGTTGGTTGTAGGAAAGGACGATGGTATGCTTACGCGTGCTGCAAATGCGGATACGGAGAGCAAAGTAACTCATTTGGATGTGCTGATTTTCGATAAAGAGGGAAATAAGGTACATCATGAACTTTTTCAGAATCTGTCGGACGACAATACATTACTTCTGAGTAAACGTAAATCTGCTTTTGAGATAGATGAAGAATATACTGTTTTTCTGATTGCCAATTATCCGGTGGATAATGAGAATAGTCTGTCAGCTATTGAAAAACAGACAGAGCTGCAAGATTTGAAGCTTCGCACGGCGAATGTACACGCAACGGGGCTGGATGATACCAATGCGAATGTACCGGGGAGTTTCCTGATGGACGGCCACACATCGATGGTTTTGAATCCGGAGGGAACGTCGCAGGATGCAATAGAGGTACCTGTATCGTTGAAGCGCGCGGCGGCGAAGATTGTCATTACGTTGAAACAAGGAGAGAAGGTGAAATTCATTCATGATGAAACCAGCCCTGAACCCTTGAAGAACAGGACGTCACGTAAGCCGGTGAACTTCCCGATGTCGACTTTCGTGGTGGAACCTTCAGAAGGGGAGATGAAAGCTTTCAGACCTGTATTGTACAGTGGCGCGTCTACTACTATTTTTGGTACGGATGTTTCCGGAATGGGTACGAGCAATGCGACTATGACTATGACGCTTTATGCCTATCCGAATGATTGGAGAGAGGATGCACTTGCCGATAATGAGCCGAGTGTGTTGATGCGCGTACCGTTGGTAGAAAATGAGGAGACAGTAGATGAGAATTATTATAAGATTCCGGTGAACCTCAGTTCGAAGAAGGATGAGAAAGGACAGTTGAAGCGTAATCATATATATAATATAACGGTGACCATCAATGGTCGAGGAGGAGAAAACGAAGCGGTGCCGGTGGAACTGACTGATGTGCTACTCGAGGTGGAACCTTGGCGGAGCAAGGATATTGTTGTAGGCGGTGAAGATAGTCCGGAATTCCTCTTTTTGAGCGATAAAAAGGTACGTATGGATAATGCGAGAGAAAATCACTCGGTAAGTTATTCTTCATCTTCCCCAATCGAGAAGGTAGAAGTGGTAGAGGTATATTATTATGATAAATTTGGCTTAAAACAGACATTGGAGGATTCTCAAATTTTGGGATTACCAATTACGGTTTCGGCTTCCACAGAAAGCGGAGAAGGGGTGATTGATATTAGTAGCCCTGTACCGACCAACCTTGCCGTACGGTATATTGTAGTGAAAGTGACGAATGAAGAAGGAAAAGCAGAGGAATTAACGTTTGAACAGTATCCTCTGGAGTATGTAACTTCGCAGTTGGGGTATTTTTCGTATAGGACGGATTTTACAGCTAATAATAGAGAGGATAATGTAACGACGTGGGTGAGCCATTATGGATTTAACTTAGATTTCGTGCTTCCTAGAGAAACTAATGACAGAGTTAATGTTCAATTAAATAATGGTACTGACGAGAATAAATGGAAGTGGAATTTTGACCGATGGAATATGTCTTCTTATAGTGAATCAGATTGGGTGAGCGGAGAGAATACAGTATTTATATCTAAAGTATTGCAAGATTATTCAGTCGAGACAGGATTAGGAAAAATTTTCAGTTATGGCTGGAGCCTTTCTCTGTTTAGTAGGTGGGGATGTTATTATCTGAACTCTGGACGTGAAAATTCTAATGTCTATCATATTCGTATTGCAGCTACTTCGGATGAAAATCATATAGGTATTCCTCGCAGAATACCTTATACAGGTAGTAATGTTACTTTTGATGAAGACATGACCGATCCTGCAGATGATAATGCAAAAGTAGTTTCTCCTTCTTTCATGGTTAGTTCTCATTTAAGTATATTAAAAGGAGAAGCGGATATTCTTAAAAATGAATATCAGGCAGCCAGCCATTGTGACAAGTATGTAGAGGTGGTTTTCAGAAACCGTCCTGTTACTTGGAGTAATACATTGGCACAGATTTCTAATCCCGGTACTTATGCCAGTGTGAAAAAGCAGTTGGAGGATGACGGTTTTATCGTGTATGACGATTGGCGTTTGCCTACAAGAGCAGAATTGGAGATTATTGATGGTTTTCAAGCGAATATAGATGCTCATGAATTGGGAGGCTCATTGTCAAATTCTGGTACGTATGCGATGGACTGGTTGTTAGATCGTAAGCAATATTGGTCGGCAAATGGTGCTGTCACGATAACAAATAATCCTGCCAATAGCAGGTCTGGTATCGGTATCCGTTGCGTGCGTGACCATTTCAAGGACAAGTAATAACCTTTATTATTCAGGATTATGAAGAAGAGTATTTTATTATATTGTTTATTTACCGTTTTTTGTTTGTTGGGCGGATGTAGGCAAGATGATTTTGCTTCTCCGGAGAGGAATATTGGAGAAAGGGAGTTGGTATTCAGATTGGAAGTCCCTGATATGCGTGAAGTTTCCACCCGCAATGTGGATTCGGACGGCTACGGGATACAGTCTCTGACGTTGCTCTGCTTCGACCGTGACGGTAGTTATCTTTCGCGCGTGGAAGTGAAACCGGAGGAATTGAAGATAGAAGGAGACATGCTTTCCGGAACTTTAAAGAAAAGCGTTGTTCCGGGACAGACGCAAATCGTTCATTTTGTGGTAAACCAGAATTTCAGCAGTTTCAGCGATGGTGAAAATATTTCACGTCATGAAAGTACCATTTTGCAGGGCTTACTTTCTACTTCGGCCAAAGTGGTTTATTGGGGACGTGTGAGTAGCGTGGTGAAGAAGGAAGACGGTACGGTGAGTGATGGTGACCTTTCGGTAAAATTGAACAATCAGACGGTGACTTTATGTCGGAACATGGCGAAAATCACGGTGGAGCAAGGTACGGTGAATTATAATAACGGTACGGAAGATATTAATGGTTTTGTGGTGCCTTTTGAGGTGACAGGTATGGCGTTCTGCAACGGTTATGCTTATGGTACGGTGGCTCCTTACAATCGGAACACCAGAACTTTCGATTGGACGCCCGATAATTTTACGGTTACGCTGCCGTCCGATTTGCGCCGGGCTTCGGTAGACGGGGTTTACAGTAACCAAAATGTGGAGTACGTTTTTGAGAATGAAAACCCGGAGGCCAATCAGGCGTATGTGGTGATACGGGGACGGAATACGGGTAACGGTGCTACGGAAACGGACAATTTGTATTATCGGATACTGTTGCTGGATCCGAAAACGCAGGATCCCTATCCTATCGTACGCAATTATAACTATCGTATAATTATTACGGGTGAGTTGCGTGGCGGTGTTTCTACCTTTGAGGAAGTGCAGGATGCGTCGTTTGTGAACAATGTATGGATTTCCATCGACCAGAAGATTCCTTCTGTGTACGACGGTAAGGTGACGCTTTCGGTAGAGAAGACGTTTGTTGTCAACAAGTTCTCCGAAGGCGCGCCGGGACGGATGGCGACAGTGAATTTTACTTGTACAGGCATTCCTACGGGCGAGCATCCTGTGGTGTCGTGGGTGACGAATAATGTGTCTTCTACACAGAATTTTACTTATGCTGACGGGGGAACCGCGATAGGAACTTTTACATTGGATGCAGCAGGGAATGGAAAAGTTACCATGCAGCTGCTACCATTGGGAAGCGGTAGGACCCAACGTTCGGGTGAGCTGATGATTAAGTACGGCAAGTTGCAGCGGACGATCAAGCTTTTGACGGTGACGGATTTTAATTTTGACCCTTGCTGGGCATCAACGAATGTGGATGCCGGACATGCCGGTACTGACGAGGGTGAAGAGGTGATCCTGATGTTCAGTATTCCGGAAGATTTTCCAGAAGAATTACTACCACTCGATGTATTGATTTCCGCCGATCATCTGGATGCCAATTCTACTCAGGGCTTGCGTGTAATCTATCAGCAAGACTATGTGGACGAAAACGGTTATCCCATGGCGGCGTGGGGAGAAGATAATGGATTGGGATACAAATATGTTTATAAGGTTACGAAAGAAGCGGTGGAGCAGGCCCGAATGCAGCGTCTCTACTTACGTACCATGTTGACACCGGAAGCGAAAAAAGGAGAAATAATGATTGAAAACCAGTATTTTAAGCCATTAACGAAGACTTTTACTTTTGCGGAGAATCCGAAGGGTACGATTAAGGTGGAGAATGTATTGCATCATGATGAGTATAATGTGGATTATGTGCTTGTGCCTGCAAAGAAAAATGAACAGTTCTTTATTGAATTTACGTTAGAGGGAGGAATCAATGAATACAACCGTTTTTTGATATTTACAGAGTACCTGGACCCCTATACAAATGATGAGTTGACCGAATTGGGTATACAACCTGACGGGAAGATTTCGGAATATACTGGTGAAACGGGTTCGAGCGGACGTGTGTTGCTTTATGAGCCGATTAAAGATAGGGGAACACAAAATCCGGACGGTTCGCTGACATTGAAAGCTTATATGAAGACAAATACGTCACGTTTTGACGAGACGATTCGGTTGGCTACTGCCAATGGACAGGATGTAGGCGGTGAACCGTATAATTACCGTGGAACAACGTTCAACTTGGCTCCATATGCACCTTTTGCATTTGATTTGAAAATAGAAGGACAGAAAAGTCCGGCTGAATTGGAGTATAACCGTGTGGGTACGGCGGTGAAGTTGAGTTTTAACCTTCAGTCGTTTGTAGCGAGTGATAGTGAGATAGTGTCCCCTGTCGGCAGAGAATTTCAATGTTATATCAATGCACCGATGCTGGACTTACCGGAAAATTACAATAATCCGCAATTACGGAAAGAAGGGGAACGTTTTGTGTATACGGTGAAGAAAGACCAAGGATTGGGAATGGTGACACTGAATTTTGTAACGTCGTCTATTGTGACGGAAGGAGAAATAATGATTTCATCGGACGACAATGTACGTTTTGACAGTGAAACGGTACTTGTCAGAAATAAACATATTGCAGGTATATTGCGAACGGATAATGGGTCTGATATACCGACAGATGCTTTCGTCATTTTCGAGAATAAGGATGATGGCACTCGTATCGGAACGATAACCATGGGGGCGAACGGTAGCTATACTCTACGTCTTCGGGGTGAATATAGTTATTCATGGACTGGGACCAAAATGATTATGCGCTGGAATGCTACAGATGGGGAATATTGCAGCGATGAATTGACTCTGGCGCAAATTGTGGCTGATCCGGATGTAATATTGAAAAAGAAATAGGAATAATACTAAAATCACTTTGACTAAGTAACTATATACAATGGCCGTCTGTGACAGATAGCCTTGTTGTTTGTTTTGTTTGTAGCATCCCATTCTTGTGCCTGGTGAGGTGAAGAATGGGATACTTTTTTTATGAAAACAAAAAAGGTTCGCCGCAATGACGAACCTTTTCGCTCTTCCTCTTGGACTTGAACCAAGGACCCTCTGATTAACAGTCAGATGCTCTAACCGACTGAGCTAAGGAAGAATGTTGCATTCAAGTTTTTCTTTCGCTCTTCCTCTTGGACTTGAACCAAGGACCCTCTGATTAACAGTCAGATGCTCTAACCGACTGAGCTAAGGAAGAATGTTGTTTTTTCTC